>CAKZMO010000137.1 GCA_937128595.1 uncultured cyanobacterium
GGGGGGCTAGGGGGGATCTGAAGTAGCATTGACGACTTCTCAAACATCCTCTAACGAGCGAGTGGAATTTTCAGCGCCAAACAACAGCTCTCCGACAACGATTACAGGCAAAATGACTTCATGGTAAAACCAAAACTCTTGCAGTAACATCCGTATCTCCATTCAGAAAACGAATTGCCGTGGAGGTATCCAGCGCAATCTCACCACTCATTCAAATCCACCTGACGACAGTCTGCCGTAATGGTTTTCCGTAGTTCTTCAGCTTCTGAATCGCTTAAAATTCCCGCAAATTTTGCAAGAGAATTTTCTTGACGTGTTGCTTTAGCCCGATGCAAAAAGGCCAATACCGATTCCACCAGATCATCAGGAGCTTGCTCAAGTTCTTGAATTAGCTGTTCGCAATTAGTCATCGGCTAGAAGCTCCTGCTCAAACTGCAATCTCTACCTTTAATATAGCCAAACGCTTGACTCACATCCTTCAGGATTGGAAGTCGTCGTTAGGGGCGATCGCACGTCACTTGTTGGGTTTTCTCCTGCGGAGACGCTTCGCGAACGCTTTGCTCAACGCCAACCTACGGGGCTTGATGGAGGGGCGATCGCCCTTCACCCCCAACACAAAGCTAAAATCATGACATGAAGGCTTCTTTGAGAAGTCATCCGTTTACAAGACCTCAAATAACAAACCGCTCAGCTTTCAGTGGGCGATCGCTGAATCTCTGTATCGTCATAGAGTCTAAGATTATGCAAATCACAGTTGACCTTCCCGATGAGCTAATTCGGCACTTTAGTCGCGATCGCCTGACTCATGAAATCTTAGAAGCCCTGGTGATCCAAGCTTACCAATCTGAAAAAATTACCCATGCTGAAGTAGATGGATTACTAATTCACCCTCTTGGCTCACTGTCCAACCTGTTCCCGTAATCGATCTAACCCTCAACAGCCTCGATCCGGGAGAACAGACAGCGATTACCTTGGCTCAAACCTTGCCCGCAGATCTGCTGGTTATCGATGAACGCCTAGGACGACGGATAGCAAAAGCGCGTGGGATTGCCATTGTTGGCACCCTGGGGATTTTAGATGATGCCGCAACTCAAGGTTTGATCGACCTTCCCAACGCGATCGCACAATTGCAACAAACTAACTTTCGTGTCTCTCGTCGCCTCATCCAGGCGTTGCTCAATCGACCAGTGGAATAGCACTATATCTGCATATTTTTCAAATCACGAAGCTTGTGCATACATGGGCGATCGCCTTTGCTGTAAGGATTGGAGTGGCGATCGTTCCTCTATCAAAACTCACGGTGTCCAGAAAGAATATCGACAGCGTGATCTGACCGGAACTCCATATCCATCGACCCAATCAAACAAAACTGCATCTTTTGTGCGCTGATAGTAAAGCGTATTTTGGTTGTAAAACGAGAGCCGATCGTCAGTCCATTGCAGCGACAGTCGATCTTGAACCCGAGGGCCAAAATTGTTACAGGCGCTGAACACTCGATGACACAGCAGTCGCAGCGCCCCACATTCGTATAAACTCAGCAACCCATCATCGTCAAACACAAACAGAGCAACGTGATAGCTTCTGTTCCAGTCACTGACCCAAATCGAAGGGCCGCGTTCGAAGGCATAGCCTCCAATCGGAAAAAATAGCACCAAAATGGCAACTATGTAGCCAATACACCATCCGATGCTCGACCATTTCATACGCCTTCGCAGAGCCTTCAGCAGCAGGAGCACCACACTGATAGGCAAAATCGACAACGCAACGAGCCAAAACAGAGATGCAAAAATCCAGTGAAAATAGAAGGCTACGTCATAAGAGCTGGGTAAAATGCCTGTGACAAAAGAGCTATAGCCTAAAAGGTAATAGCCAACGATCAGTACAGCGATCCATCCTCCTCGGCGCAACCAAGTTTTCATAGGTTCAGCAGATTGGGAAAATGACGACTTATCGTTCCCATCGTCGCGTCCTGTCCTGTCCATGCAGGGCTACTGTCATCGAGCGCTTCCCCTTATCGTGACACTCCATCAGGATCGCTGCATTGACCACACCACCCACCATTAGCAATTCTCATCGCGGTTAAGCCATAACCCCCACAGTTGATTTTCGAATGGATCGGAAGCCTCGCGATATGAATGTCAAATCAGCGTTTATTCGGACTGCTAACGATCGGGGGCAATGACACAAATCTTACTCGAAACTTCACGTCACAGTCCGTGCATTCACTAGTTCTTTATGGCATCTAACGGTACAACCAGACCATAATGGACTCGAGTGTTGCACAGCTCGTCTCTCAAGAAACCCGATTAAACACCGGGTTTCTTTCTTATTTTCATAGGGATTACCATCAATGTGAGGCAACTCATCAAACAGTTGGAACTCAAGAATTTTTGACCACGAATCCGTAATCAGAACGTTGCGCAGTGTATCTAAGCTCAACGGGTTCACAGATCTCTACATCTCTCTATTCAGTAGAGACAACTCAAATCCAAAACCGCAGCAATTATGCCCAACAGTCTGCTTGTAAACAGCGCATAGCGATCAAGTCGGAAGGTTTGGGGTCAATGAAATTTTAGACATGGGAGTACTGACGCCGATGCAACCCACGCATAAGCCCCACATGAAAGTGTCGATCCTGGTTACCACGTTTCTAGGGATCGGCTTAATTGCTGACTTGCTGCCCCACCCAGCCCTAGGCCCCAGTATTTTAACGATGGGAGTGAATGCTATTTGGGGCGATCGCCAAACGCCAGTCAACGCCGATCGAGAAACCCCATCCATACAACTCGGGTCGAATACCGTTGAATCGATCACTGATAGAGAATTGGAAGCAGATTTTAACTAAGACTCATCAAGAAAACGCGATCGCAATCTTTAGAAAGTTCCAGAAAAAAAGAGAGGGAAGGGTATTCGCCTCCCTCTCTATATGAATCTACATTGTGAGATTTAGAGAACCTCTAAAACCTCATAAATGAGCAAAACTTAGTAGTCAAAGTCTCCGCCCATGCCTGCTCCAGCAGGGGCACCTTCCTTAGGTTCTGGTTTGTCTGCGACAATACACTCTGTCGTTAGCACCATGCCAGCAATCGAAGCCGCATTTTGCAGTGCAGAGCGTGTTACTTTCGCTGGATCAACAATGCCTGCTTCAAACATATCGGTGAAGGTATCAGCAGCGGCATCGTAGCCAATATTGACTTCCTTTTCTTTCACTCGCTCAGCAACAACAGCGCCGTTTTTACCCGCATTTTCAGCAATGCGCTTGAGCGGAGCCAACAAAGCCCGAGCCACGATCATCGCGCCTGTCAATTCTTCAGCATTGAGGTTGCCCTTAGCCCACTCTTCCAAGGTGGGAGCCAAGTGAGCCAGAGTTGTGCCGCCTCCAGGAACGATTCCTTCTTCAACAGCAGCCTTTGTTGCATTGATCGCATCTTCCAGGCGTAGCTTGCGGTCTTTCATTTCAGTCTCGGTGGCTGCACCCACTTTGATCACTGCGACACCGCCAGAGAGCTTCGCTAGACGCTCTTGGAGTTTTTCCTTGTCGTAAGACGAGTCACTTTCTTCCATCTGACGACGGATCTGCTCGCAACGAGCCTTGACCTCAGCCTCGTTGCCTTCTGCGACAATGATTGTATCTTCTTTGGTAATAGTGATACGGCGAGCCTTGCCCAACATGTCGAGCTTCGTCGCTTCTAGCTTTAGACCTGCATCTTCAGTAATGACTTGACCGCCTGTCAAAACAGCCATGTCTTCAAGCATAGCCTTGCGGCGATCGCCAAAGCCAGGAGACTTGACCGCAGCCACATTGAGGACACCCCGCAGACGGTTGACCACGAGGGTAGCCAAAGCTTCTTTCTCGATATCTTCAGCAATGATCACCAAGGGACGACCGGCACGAGCAACTTGCTCAAGCACCGGAACGAGATCCTGCACCAAGTTGATTTTTTTGTCGGTCAGCAGGATGAATGGCTCGTCAAAAACGGCCTCCATTCGCTCGGTGTCCGTTGCGAAGTACGGAGAGATATAGCCTTTCTCGAAGCGCATCCCTTCAGTCACTTCTAGTTCGGTAAACATAGAGCGTCCTTCTTCTAGAGAAATAACGCCCTCTTTGCCAACTTTATCCATGGCTTCGGAGATCATGTTGCCGACTTCTTCGTCATTTCCTGCCGAAATGGTGCCGACCTGAGCGATCGCGCTAGAGTCTTCTACAGGACGAGCCATCGTCGCAATTTGCTCTACCAAAAAGCCCGTTGCGCGATCGATACCGCGCTTTAGGGTAATGGCATTGGCACCCGCTGCCACGTTGCGCAACCCTTCTTTCACAATGGCGTGAGCCAACACGGTTGCTGTAGTTGTACCATCTCCCGCTGCATCATTCGTCTTCGAAGCCGCCTGACGAATCAACGCAACTCCAGTGTTTTCGACGTGATCTTCGAGTTCAATTTCCTTCGCAATAGTGACCCCATCATTGACAATCTGGGGAGCACCAAATTTTTTCTCCAAAACCACATTGCGTCCCTTGGGGCCTAAGGTAACAGCTACGGCTTCCGCCAAGATATCCATTCCCTTTTCCAAGGCTCGACGAGCATTTTCGTTGTAAATGATGCGCTTAGCCATACAATTCTAATTTCCCTTGTGTTTTCAGTAACGGTATATGAGATTAAATCGTGTCAAAAAAGCCATGCGTTTAGTGCCGCTAATAAGCAAACTACAAACGCATGGCTGACCCAATTTTGAAATCTACGACACGATGGCAAGAATATCTTTCTCGGACAACAGAACGTATTCGTCGCTGCCTAACTTGATATCAGTTCCGGCATATTTGGAGTACAGCACCTTGTCACCTACGCTGACTTCCATCCCCTGGCGCGACCCGTCATCGTTGCGCTTACCTGGGCCTACTTGAACAATTTCACCTACTTGAGGCTTTTCTTTTGCGCTATCAGGCAAAAAGATGCCGCCAGCTGTCTTTTCTTCTGATTCGCTGATTTTTACAAACACGCGATCGCCCAAAGGCTTAACGGTTGAAACACTTAAAGATACTGCTGCCATAGAAACCTCGTCGGATATCGATATGTATGCGAAAACTACTGTGGATTGCTTAGCTTAGAGATTTTGAGAATGACCGCTCGGCATGACAGATTCGCGTTAACAAACGTAGAGTCAGATTTTATGCCGAGAACTGGTGATCTCTATGGAGTGATAGTTTGGAACAAAGACTTATTGAAGATAGGCAAACGAGAAGTTAAACTTCGAATCAGAATTGGTACCATCAATCGATGCGCCAGATGACGACCTAACCTATCACTGTGACTCCCTTTACCAAGCCGGAAATGATTTTAGCACTCCCTAAGACAGAGTGCTAACTTATGAAGCTAATGTAGCGGATTCTGGAATTCGGACGCAATGGTTCCGTGAGTACGGGTTCCCGCCCTAAGGCTGTCTCCAGCTCTGTGTATTATTTCGAAGCGCCGAGTCTTTTACCATTTGAGAATCGAAACAATCGTGCAATGTTTGTCTAGCTAGGGTTTCAAAAATGACTACTACGGATAGCGAGACCAACCCAGTGACAGACGACCTCGTTAGTGCCCATGTCTTTGTCTCTGGGCGAGTACAAGGTGTAGGGTACCGAGCTTCGACGACTGATGCAGCTGCGTTGCTCAAAATTAATGGATGGGTTCGCAATCTTCGGGATGGCCGAGTCGAGGCTTTGTTCGAAGGATCAGCCGATCAAGTCGAAGAGATGATTCGCTGGTGCTACAAAGGGCCGCCTAGCGCTGTTGTGAGGGATGTCCACGTAGATTATGTAGAACCCAGCCAAGCAAAAGGCTTCCATATCGCTCGCTAGGCTTGGGGATAAAAACTATCCCAAAAAAGCGCTGATTCTCCTATAGTGAGAATCAAATAAGCATAAACGAGCAAATACTGAAATACCGTAAGACTGCGATCGCCGTTTCTTTTCGACTTCCAAGTTCAAAGTCTGAGTCATTAGAAAATCTCAGGCTGTCTCCTTAAGAGGACATCTCCTATGTTCGGTCTAGGCTGGCCAGAAGTTTCCATTATTTTGATCGTGGCACTCCTCATCTTTGGACCAAAGAAAATACCAGAGCTAGGAGGCGCGTTGGGAAAGACTCTGCGGGGCTTCAAAGATGAGTTTCAGGGCATGGACGACGAGCAACTACCCGAAGGCGAAGAAGCCGATGCTGAATATCGTGACTGAATACCGTGACTAAATGCTCAGATTGATGAGGCTCGGCAAGCACAACCTTTAGAAACCTAAAACGGAGGCTGAGACGGTCGAGACTGAGGGATTGGCTTAGGACGAACATCAAGCTTGTCTGCCAGTGAAGGGGATGCAGGATCTGCTGTAAACGGTGCGCGAAAGCCAGTCTGTGCGAGAGGAAACCCTGCTGGATTGGCGGAGTAGTTATTAATCTGAACGGTGTTGGGCGTAAACAGAAATACATTGGGGCCAATGCGTTCTTGGTGTCCTTCGAGACCGAAGACACCACCCGCCACATAATCAACAGATCGCTGAGCTTGTGCCGGATCCATATTCGTTAAGTTGAGAATTACTGTTTTGCGATCGCGCAGCGCCAAAATCGCTTCTGGAATCTCCTCAAATGAGCGAGGTTCCATGACCACAAGTTCACTCTGTAAAGACGACAAACCTGGCATCTCAATCACATTATTTTGAACGATTCCTGTCTTATCAGAAATCTTACTCTTTGAATAGACTGTTTCGCCTCCGTATGCGTCGACTTGTCCATCAACATAGTCGGCATCGCCATAGGGATAAGGGTCGCCAAGTCCAAGCATGTCTTGCAGGCGCTCTAGGAGGCTCATGTCGTCATCTCCTTTAACAGTTCATTTATACTAATTATACAATTTTCGAGAACGTTGTTCATAATTTCTTTGCAAATCATTTTGCTGTTGATCGATGCTTAGGCTCTGCATTGAGGACGACGCTTGTCGCCTACACCTCGAAAACAAAGCTTAAAGCAAGCTACTGGTCTCGATGGTGCCGAAGTCTGTGTCAGAATAAATAAAGTAAAGATTTATAACGATCAAGGTGTCTAGGAATGTTGTCTTGATCTCCAGAAAATGTTTTGCTCAGATTTTTATCTCAACTTCCTAAGCAAGTATGAACTCCTCGTTATTTGACGCGTTGACCTCATGATTTCCCAGACTCCCTCTTCGCCCCACGACCTGCTGCTGTCTTCTTCCAAGCAATGGCAGTGGCAGGGTCTATCGGTTTGTTATCAATCAGCGGGGACGGAGGGGCCTGCCGTTCTCCTCATCCACGGCTTTGGCGCATCTTGGATGCACTGGCGTAAGAATATTCCTGTGTTGTCACAGTCGTGCCAAGTCTACGCCCTCGACCTGTTAGGTTTCGGTGGATCTGCCAAACCGTTGCCAGGAGAGCCGCTGCCTTATACCTTCGAAACTTGGTCGCAGCAAATCCGCGATTTTTGCCAGGAGGTCATTGGTCAGCCAACATTTTTGGTGGGTAACTCGATTGGCTGTGTGGCCATTATGCAGGCTGCTGTAGATGCACCAGAGATCAGCCGTGGAGTAGCGCTCATCAACTGCTCTATTCGAATGTTGCACGACCGACGCCTAAAGCTTCTGCCCTGGTATCGTCGGTTGGGGGCTCCTATTTTGCAGCAAGTTCTGAGTGTCCGATGGTTAGGGCATCGCTTCTTCAACCTGATTGCCCGACCGAAGACCGTCCGTAATATTTTGCTTCAAGCCTATGCTCAGCCCGAAGCTGTAACGGATGAGCTTGTAGATTTGCTGATGGCTCCTGCCAGAGAGCCTGGAGCTGCTGATGTGTTCTTGGCCTTCACTCGTTATTCCCAGGGGCCGCTCCCGGAAGAGTTGATAGCAAAACTCACCTGTCCAGCGTTGCTGCTGTGGGGAGAAGAAGACCCGTGGGAACCCATTGAAGACGGCAGACGCCTCCTTGCCAATTATGACTGTGTGGAAAAGTTCATTCAGCTTAAGCAAGCAGGCCACTGTCCCCAAGATGAGGTGCCCGACGCGGTGAATTCTCATGTGCTGGACTGGATTGCTGAGCATAGCGAGGAAGCTTAGCTCACAGACAAAACAGAATCACGGCTAAATATCTGCAGCAATAGTGAGGTTGATCAACCAGAGTCAATCCGTCACAAATGGCTCTATGGCGATCGCAGCAAGGATTGTCGTTGTTAAATGAAACGAAACAATTTGGAGGGGAATCCGGACGTTTCGCGAAGTCAGTGAAAAGTGTGAGCAGTTTGTATCTTTAGTGAATTAACCAATTTCAGCCAGAGAAAACGGCTCTGAAGCGATCGCCACTACAAACAAACATGCTTGACCAGGCGAGTTGAAGGGGCGCTACCCGTGGTTTTCGATTCACACCTTCAGCACTTGATCTGACGATAAAAAAAGTTATGGAAACATCTTTCCATTCAGTAGAGCTCAATGCTCTAGGGGTTCAACTGCAATCTTTATTGGGGGAATGCCCTCTACGAGTGCAGTGTGCCATTCGGGATGAGCGGCTCATCGTTTTGGGTCAGCATCCAGAAGATTCTGCTTTAGATCCACAGCATGTCCTCAAGCAGCTAGAGCGCAAAATTCAATCTCTCCAGATCAACTTCACGCAACAAGTGCGTCTCTACCTCCGACGGGGCAGAAACCGTCAGCCCTACGCCCATCGTTGGTTTATGATTCAGCCGCCACCGCCGCCACCACCGCCACCTCGTCGCTTGCCGTTGCCTACGCCGCCTGTTTTTGATCCACAGCAAGCGACAACAAGCACTCAAGACTATCCTGATGATGTTCTTCAGCCTCCAGATGCAGGAATCATTGCTGTGGCGATGCGATCGCCCACTGACTTACGCCCTGACTTAGCCCCTGACTCAGAGCTTGACACTGAATCGCTCCATTCGACCGCCGACCCCGAGGTGACCTCGACAGAGGTGCCGAACTCGGCAGAACCAGGAGCCACTTGGTTCAACGCATCAACTAGCATCCTCGATTTGGAACATCCAGTTCTAGATGCTGAGATGTTTCGTGCGATCGGACTCGATGAGCACGAGTTGGCGTTCTCTTCTGACTCTGCCGAAAACGTGGCTGTTGCGTCAGAACCAGCCCTCGCCGCAGTGGAGAGCAAAGCAGAAACCGAAACCTTATCTGTCGAACCTGAGACTGCAACGGCGGCTATCGTGGAATCTGCTCCAGCGGTCAACACGGAAGCTGTGCCCGTTCAAGAGGTCATCGCCAGCGAAGCGACTGCGTTAGAACCATCCCAAACCGAATTTGCATTTGTTACGGAACCTGCACCAGAGGTTATTGCCGAAGCCCAGATCGCTCAAGGGCGCGTAGAGAGAGAAGCAGATGAGTGGAGCGTTCCTTTTACGCCAGAGCCGTCTGTCGCGATGCCGAATGCTGAAAAATCGAATGCTGAAAAATCGGATGCTGAAAAACCGGATACCGAAGAAGCGGTATGGGTAGTTGGAGATGCAGAACTCGACGACTTGATGAGTCAGCTGACGGCTTCTGTGCCCAAGTTTGCTACGGAGACCATCGAAGAAGTCTCTCCTGAAAACTATTCGTTGGATGCTACTTCAGAATCAGCTGTTCTAGAAGAGATTTCAACGGTAGATACGAACCCCAGCTCGTTCGGCATCCTGCCGCTGGAGTTGGAACCGCATTTCGACGATCGCTCTACCGAATCCATGGACTCAACGGATTCTCAAGAGCCGCACTTGCCTTCTAACAATGCTTCTAACAATGCTTCTAACAATCTGCACAACTTCTCCGAAAACCCATCTCAGCAAAATACTGGCTCCATTCTCGAATTCGATACCTCGCTGACATCCGATGTAACTTTCGAAGCACAAACTGCGATTGACGCAGAGCCTTTGGAACATATCGATTTTTCAGAAGACCACTCCGATGACTACGAAGCTCTTTACGCGTCTGAATCGACTGAGTTCGCTTTTGTTTTGAACGATGATGCAAAAGTCAACACAGCGATCTATGGGTCAGAGTTCGACGAATTAGCTCCTGCCTCATCATCTCTCGACAGTCCAGAGCGATCGCCCTCGAAACAGACGAGTGAGCGAATGCGTCAGCTATCGCAGATTGTGATTCAACCTGTGCGATCGCAGGTTGACAGCATCAGCCGATCGCCTTTAGCACAAATCGATGGTCGTAAGGCGATCGCCGTTGGAGTCACAGCCATTGGCATGACGGGAGCAGTCTATACTCTGACGCGCCCCTGTGTCATTGGAGCCTGTCCTCAAATTGGTACAGCTCAAGAGCTGGGCGAAAAATCCTCGGAGATGATGCAGCAAGCAGAATCTTGGCAAGACCTGGAACGGGCAAGCACCTATCTCGATCAGGCCGTTGAAACACTAGAACCCATTCCGATGTGGTCGGGCTATGCCTCAGAAGCTCGCTCTTTGCTGACCGCCTATAGCGCAGAATGGCTGATGGTCGAGGCTCTGCTTGATGTCGAAGAAGTCGCCAATGTGGCTAGCCGCACCAGCCAAGAACCGCTCTATAGCCTTACCGATTGGGAGCGGGTGCGATCGCTCTGGCAGCAGGCTATTTCGCAGCTATCAGACATTCCAAGCGATAGCGATCTCTATGCTTTTTCTCGCGAGCAACTCCGAAACTATCGGCAGCGGATGGCCTGGGTTGAGCAGCAAATTTCACTTGAAGAAAATGCGAGAGCATCTCTCGATAAAGCGAAGCAGGCGGCTCAGCTGGCTGAAGCTCGTCAAGGTTCAGCCCAGTCCTTAGAAAACTGGCAGTTTGCCCGTGTGACTTGGATTGTGGCTCTCGATCGGCTGCAGCTTGTTCCCGAAGATACCCTGGCTTTTCTCGAAACAGAGCCATTGACGAAAAGCTATCAAACCTCCTTAGATGCGGTCACCCGTCGGGTCGAGCGAGAACGGGTTGCCCAGCAGCTACTAACCCAAGCGGAGCAGCAGGCCAGAATCGCACAGGTAGCAGAACGGCGACTCGACTGGCAACAAGCCGTCAGCGACTGGACAAAGGCGATCGCAGCAGTTGAAGAAATTGAGGATGGGACCTCTCACCACCCCAAAGCCGAAGACTTGCAGGAAACCTATCGTCAATCGCTTTCCACTGCCAAAGAAAAGCTGCTGATCAGCGAACGGATTCAAATGGAGCTAGAGAAAACCTGCATTGGCGAAATTCGCATTTGCAATCTGCTGTCTGTGGGCGCAGTGGTGAAGGTGGGCTTAGACGATGGCTATGTCCGTGCGATCGAAGCAGCTCGAAGCAGTGGCAACAACTCGATTCAGGCAGTCGTCACGGATCACCAACTGATTTTGCGTCGGGCATTAGAGTTTATTGCCAACGAATATGATTTGCCTGTAGAAGTCTACAACCCTGAAAATACCTTGTTGGAGCGCCATTCACCCGATGAATAGTTCCGTCGCAAGGGATGCATCCCAGTTTTGTGTATGCGTGCGAGCGACCCGTTTTTCCTGATGGAAAGGCGTTGCCAACGTGGGCAAGATGCCTGCACTACAACCATCGATAAATTCGCAAATGTGGGATACTCCCCATCGCAATTTCCATCGAAGTTAGGCAACCCTGTTTCAGGGTCGCTGAATAATCGTTTCCAAAACTCGACGTTTCGCGTTGGGTTCAATTCCGATCAAGCGGACATAGTGATCTGGGAACTCTTCTAAACAGCTGCTGAGCTGCGCCAAGGTTTCCTGCTCACTCGTTCCATTCAACGCTGCGCAGGTTTGCCAAGAATTAGTGCGAAAACGTCGTTGATCCACATGTTCTATGCCAATCCGATAGCCTTGGTTCACAAGCTGGCGTACCTGTTCTACTACTTCAGATGAAAGAGTTGCAGAAGACGAAGGAGCGGGCGATCGCCCATTTCCCTGTTCTCGATCAGTCTGAGAACTGTGACCGTTTGCCCCATTGCCCGCAGAAGAGATCGTCACCTCTCTATGCGTTGGACTCTTCACAGGTTCTGTCTGTTCTCGAAACCGTCGATTGCGGCCTGTGCTTGGGGCAGCATCAAAACTTGCCTGATTTCCAGAAGAAGATCCTCCAGAAGACGATGGCCTCGCTCCAAATGGAGAGTGATTGAGCGATGTGTTGTATTCGCGAACCAGTCGCATTTCTTGAAGGCGCTGCTGCTCACGCACCATCAATCGTCCTTGATCAATCAAGTGTTCCAAACTGAAATTGGGCTTCGGAAACTGGGGCGCAGCTTCATTGCTGTTGACAATCCGCTTCGCCACCTTCTCAATGCCAATGCTGTGGACAAAATCGCGGATCTGCTCGTCATAAATGCGCGATCGCAGCGCACTGTAGAAATCAATCGCCTGAGTAGGAAAGGTATCAACGAGCTGCTCCACTTGAGATTGAGACAGTCCATCTGGGGCAAAGATGCCGCTTACAACACCGATGCGATCGCCACGAGTCGGTTCCCAGAAAAACTTTTCCATGCGTCCGTCGCGTACCAAAGGCGCGTAGAGAGTCGCAAAGTCATTGCCTGTCACCAAGATGGGTATCCGTTGCAACGGCTTGTCGTCATAGCTACCAGGAAGCTGCACGTTCGTCGGATTGTCGGCAATGTTCATCAGCGTGCTGTTCACCATCTGAGTGTTGACGGTGTACTGAGTGCCTGCGTCAAATCGTCCCGCACCCGCATCTAAGTCATTGATCATCAGCACTGACATCGTGCCCCGCGTGCGCGATAGCTCTGCCGCTTCTCGATACCGCAGCCGAATCAGCCGAGCCGGATCGCCCGCATCGGGACTTTCCAGTTCACCCCCGGACACATGCATCACCTCAATCCCCATGCGCTCAAAAATCAGCTCGCACTGAAACGTCTTCCCTTCTCCCTTTCGCCCATGAATCCCAAGAATTAACGGGACTCGCACACCTGGTAAATCCAGATAGTTTTTGGTGATGTGAACTGCGATTTTGTCAAGAAAGGTAGGCGAAATATAGTAAGTCATAGATCTGGGCTGAGGAACGCGCGCAAAGAACGGCCACCTTCCAGAATAGGACGAATCCTCGACCCGTTACCTGACAAAGTGGACAAGAACGCCTCCTGCAAGCCAGACGTAAGAGGCGATCGCCAACCATAACAGCACTTGCTCCACTCTGTTGCGACCGCCGCCATGATGATGGTGATGAGAGTGAGCTGATTTTTGACGACTCAGCCACAGCAGCCCGCCGCTAATCGCTAAAAAGGCAAGATTGAGAAAGAATGTATAGTCGATCGCAAATCGTTCCGTCGATTGTGGGGATTGGCTGCTTGGCGGTAAGAGGTTGAATGCGGAAAACCCATAGTGAAGCACCAGCGATGTTGCTACCAATGACGCAAACAGGATGGCAAGAATGTAGAAGGCCATCTTCCAGCCATAGTATTTGGCATTGACTCGGATCACGGGAAACACAACCAAATCGCTAAAAATAAACGCCATAATGCCCCCGAAGCTGACGCCGTTGTTGTAGAGGATGGCAGCCAAAGGAATATTGCCCATCGAGCCAATGAACGTCAAAAACGCGGCGATCGGACCCACGATAATATTTTCTAGTAGAGCAAAGAAGCCGGGATTGGCTCCCTGTCCCGCACCGATAAAAAGAGTCTGAAAAAAGCTGCTAGGCACAAATGCCGAAATAATGCCTGCAATGGTGAAGCCCACGGTCACATCTTTCCAAACCATGCCCCACTCCATCCAGTACTTGCGGGCAACCTGCTGCCAGCCGTCCCAACTCTGGATTTTGTCTTTCCAGTCGAATTCTTGATCCGAGTCTTGCCCATCGTCATCCTGTTGTCGCAGCCGTTTGCGGGCCTTTCGCTCCAGTTTCCGATGCTTCGTTAGGCTAACAAACAACCAGGCAAACAAAATGAGCAATATCCCGCCAACATATTCACCAACAACAAACTGCCAGCTCAAAAAGACTGCAATGATAATGCCTAGCTCAATAACCAGATTTGTCGATGCCAGCATGAAGGCCAAAGACGGCACCAACCCTGCCCCTTTCTTGAATAGAGATTTTGTGGTGGACAGTGCCGCAAAACTACAGGAGCTAGAAATAAATCCGAAAAATGTCCCCAGGGCGACACTGCTTTTTCCGGCGCTTCCCATTGCTTGCTGCATGCGATCGCGCGTCACAAACACCTGGATCATGCTGCTGACGATATAGCCTAAAATAAATGCCCACAGAGCTTTCCAGAAAAAACTGAGAGAGGTAAGTGCCGCATCACTATACAGTTGCAAAAAGCCTGTGCTGTCCATGTCAATTTCCTGTCGTCGCAGCTTGTCTTATTCCAAGACTCTACCGAGTTCGAAGGATGGATATGACACTCAAAAGAGGGACTTTTGCCAAGATTTTATCGCCAAAAGAGAGAGGGGCTAACAATGGGTTTGCCTTTGTTTTCAGCGTTCGGATTGAGCCTGTTGATTCACGTCCAGCCATTCTTGAATGATGACGCGGGACAATCTCAGCTCAACAGGCTCATCCTCTATCGTGGCGAGAGTGAGGCGCAATGGAGTGGGCGATCGCACCTCTTTCAACACCTCTGCTAGGGGATATTGGGCAACGTTGGGTTGCGGCGACAAGCCATTTTTGAAAATCAGATCAGAGCGATCGGGCAGAGCAAACTGCTGTCCTGCCGGAGACGCGACGACAAGAGGTTTCGAGCGATCGATAGACACAGTTCCTGGAAACCCGACTAGCCGTAAATACATGACTTCTGGTGCAGACTCGGGTTGAACATCAGATCGGTCTGCCGATGTTCTAGCCGATCGCCCATCAGGAATTTGCGTAAAGGCGATCGCCTGCCAGCTATAGCCACGATTGTCATTGAGAGTGCGCAGAGATTTGTAGAGCAAATCTCCCGTTCGCAATTCTTCTCGCATCACCCGTGCTGATGCAGGAGGGATCACCCAACTATTGACGATGGCGATCGCGACTAGAGCAACTGTTAAACACAACAGGCTCTGTCGTATCCACATTCGACTTGAGAATATTTGGGCTATCGTGCGAAATTTGTTGAGCATTTTGTCCACTTGCAGTCATCCGCAACCATCATCACCGATCCTACCTAACAGCACGATGTCTTTTCTAAAAGGGGGGCTGCTTTTCTATGAACTCCATCCGTTTCAGCAAGTTATACACGACTTCGCTACGGATTTGTGCCCCAAGGCTAGACTTGTCGAAATTACGGATCGATCCGACACGAGAGCCTTCAGGACAAAAAGCTTCGCTGTCTAAATAGCCTACTCAACGAACACTCGCCCCAGTGGCTGCCTTTCTTGTGAATCCTTGATTAAACACGATGCCCCATCATGACACGTCAAAGTTTCAATCAAAGCAGACACTGAAGTTCGATTATGAGCTGGAGATTAATTCAGGAACTGGGGCCAAGATGTATAGTTTTACCTATTGAATTTTCAACCCTCTAACTCATTAACTATGAACGCCATTCTCGTAACCGGAGCTGCCGGATTTATCGGATTTCACGTAAGTCAGCGCTTGCTCGACCAGGGCGAGACTGTCATTGGCGTTGATGACCTCAATGACTACTACGATGTCAATCTGAAGCGCGATCGCATAGCGCTGCTGCAAAAATCGGATCGGTTTCAGTTCTCTTCCCTCAATCTAGCTGACCGCTCTGGCATGGAACGCTTGTTTGCAACCCATCAATTCAGCAAAGTCGTTCACATGGCGGCTCAAGCCGGAGTTCGCTATTCCATTCAAAACCCTCATGCCTATCTCGACAGCAATGTGGTGGGATTTCTGGAAGTTCTAGAGGGTTGTCGCCATCAACAGGTAGAGCATCTCGTGTTCGCATCTTCTAGCTCGGTCTATGGGGCAAACCGCAAGATGCCTTTCTCAGTTCACCACAATGTTGATCATCCTCTCAGTCTTTATGCCGCAACAAAGAAATCGAATGAGTTGATGGCTCATACCTACAGCCACCTCTATCGCATTCCTACGACTGGACTACGGTTTTTCACGGTCTATGGCCCGTGGGGACGACCTGATATGGCAGCCTTTAAATTCACGAAAGCGATTCTAGAAGGTAAATCGATTGACGTTTACAACTATGGCAAGATGCGTCGAGATTTCACCTATGTTGATGACATTGCGGAAGGAGTGTTGAGAACCCTCGACAAAATTCCACAACCTGATCCCAACTGGTCTGCAATGAATCCTGATCCCAGCAGCAGTCAAGCTCCCTATCATCTCTACAACATCGGCAACAATCAGCCTGTCGAACTGCTGCACTTTATTGAAGTCATCGAAGACTGCTTGGGCATGAAGGCGAAGAAAAACTTGCTGCCGTTACAAGCTGGAGATGTTTTAGAAACCTATGCAGACGTGGATGAGTTGAGCAAAGATACAGGATTTGAACCAAAAACCTCTATTGAGGAAGGTGTGCGCCATTTTGTCGATTGGTATTGCAGTTACTACAACATCTCTACAAAGTCTTCGGTCGCTCTCTAACTTCATCCTCAAGCAGATCACGCTACACAAACCAATGCCTCAAGCTCCCTCGCAGTTTTTCTTCTCAGGTAACTAATCATCTGGGGTAAGTCGCGCTGGTCAGGTTCACCAGATTCGTTCATCATGATGGTGGATGTGTAACGTTTTTGTTACATAGACAATAGATCCAAGGTGAATAATGTTTATGCCTGTGGATTTTGGTCTCTAAAGATTCTATTGCTTTGGAGAGCGTGTCTGACATCTGGGCTGAATACCTAGGGGATTTCACCGACTGAAATGATCATGCTGATGAGGGAGCGATCGCCTTGCAAGTTTTCAAAACGCTGACTCCGGAGCAACGTCTCAATCTATCTGTCTTGTTTGCGGCAGGTCTGCTCTTTTGGGCTGGTTTAGCCTCAATGTTGCCGACTCTGCCACTCTATATTCGCGATCTGGGTGGCTCCAGTCAGCAAGTGGGAATCGTCATGGCTTGCTTTGCGATTGGACTATTGACTTCAAAAGCTTGGCTTTCACGCATGGCGGATGAGCGGGGTCGCAAAATTGTGCTGATGATTGGCATGAGTGCGATCGCCATTGCTCCAATTGGCTACTGGCTGTTTCAAACGGTGCCCATGCTAATGGTATTTCGAGCGCTACACGGTATCAGCATTGCGGCATTCGCGACGGCCTTCAGCGCTCTTGTCGTTGATATTTCTCCGGCAAACAATCGCGGTGAGCTCATTGGCTATATGAGTTTGGTCAATCCGCTGGGTTTAGCATTGGGGCCTGCCTTAGGTGGATTTCTACAAGAATCTGTTGGCTACACTCCTGCGTTTCTAGTCGCAGCAGGATTGGGCGTGATTGGCCTGCTCTGCACCGCACGGGTGAAAGAGTCTAGTACTTACGACGGCCTTTTGAAGGAAGACGGTGAGGCAATCAATTCGAGCCATGATCCTGACGCCAAGAAGTTTTGGAGCTTGTTGGGCACACCTCGTATTCGCATTCCGGCCTTTGTGCTCTTGATGGTTGGTCTAGCCTTTGGCACCATCAGCACCTTCGTCCCTTTGTTTATCAAAGAAACAGGCATCGATTTGAATATCGGCTTGTTCTACACCGCTGCCGCTATCTCCAGCTTCAGTATCCGACTGCTGACGGGTCGAGCCTCCGACCGCTATGGACGAGGGGTGTTTATCACGTTGAGTTTGGTCTTTTACAGCTCAGCAATGGCGGTACTTTGGCTAGCAGATAGCCCAGCGCTGTTTCTGCTATCAGGCTTGATCCAGGGAGTAGGCGCTGGAATGCTGATCCCGATGATTGCAGCGCTAATGGCCGATCGCTCGTTACCCAACGAACGAGGCAGAATTTTTGGGCTTTGCATGACTGGCTTTGATTTAGGTATTGCTGCCGCAGGGCCAATTCTCGGAACGTTGGCTGACTGGATTGGCTATCGCGACATCTTTGGCATCACAGCATTGCTGGTTGTGGTCGGCCTGGGTGCGTTCTTGACGCTATCAAGCAAAAATCCAAGCAATTCTTTGCGATTTGCATTAGGAAGAGGGCCTGATGTTTATGCCGTCAAGTAGGTGAGGTGGGTTCTTTCCCTTCAACACAATTAGCGCGATTAGCCTTAGGAATAATATTGCGTCATCACAATATTTGTTGCGATCGCTACAAAATGAATGCATTGGGACGCAATTTCACCAAAAATGAACGTGAGCCTGAGCGAAGCTCCAACTCAGGTAGCGTCACTGAGGTGAAAATATGGCCTCTCACAACAACTCAGATCATCATGCTGACGAGCATTTCTTCAACAATCACGAAGAAGTCGAGACGAATCTAGAATGTCCGCGATGCGGCAAGCACAGCATTTTGCATGTCGGCGACCAAACCTATGCCTGTCTCAACTGCGGATTTCGTCGTAGTCTGTCGAATTCGTCATCTGGAGAATTCAATGTTGTGGTTTTTATCGGCATTGTTCTGCTTTTGTTTGCCCTTATTGCCTGAAAGCCTCCTATGCCAAGAAATTCAGCTTAATATTTTGTGTCCACCCCAAGCGTGAACTCACATCAATTTAGATTCAAACTCAGACGAATCTTGGAATTCTCTGAAGTCCTTTCGGGTCTCGTGCTATCAGTCGCTACACTGTGAGTGATTCGAATGAATACTCTGACGTAAGAGGCTGCGAAAATTCCTATGGATGCTGCTGCACTTTGGCAACGATATCAAGACTGGCTCTACTACCATGAAGGTTTGGGCTTCTACGTCGACATCAGTCGAATGCGCTTCACTGATGAATTTGTGTCCATGATGGAGCCAAAGTTTGCGCAAGCGTTTACTGACATGACAGCGCTCGAAAGAGGGGCGATCGCCAACCCCGACGAAGATCGTATGGTCGGTCACTATTGGTTGCGCGACCCGGATCTCGCTCCGTCTGATGGGCTGAAGCATGACGTTGTCCATACGCTGAAGCAAATCGAAACTTTCGCTCAAAAGATTCACGCTGGAGAGATTCGCCCCCCCCAGGCACAAACCTTCACAGAAGTACTTTCGATTGGAATTGGCGGATCAGCTCTGGGTCCCCAGTTTGTCTCGGAAGCTCTCAGTGGAGTTCAGCCGCCGATGAACATTCATTTCATTGACAACACAGATCCGGCAGGCATCGACCGAACCCTAGAGAAGCTTAAAAACAAGCTGTCGAGCACCCTAGTCATCACCATCTCCAAATCCGGGGGGACACCTGAAACGCGCAATGGCATGTTGGAAATCAAGCGGGCCTACGAGGTGCGTAGCATGAACTTTTCTCAGCATGCAGTTGCAGTGACCGGGGAGGGCAGCAAGCTCGACGAACAGGCCAAGCGCGAAGGATGGCTTGCCCGATTTCCGATGCACGATTGGGTGGGGGGACGCACGTCAGAAATGTCGGCAGTTGGATTACTTCCTGCTGCGCTTCAAGGCATCGATATTCGCGACATGTTAGCTGGAGCCAAGGAGATGGATGCGGCAACTCGTATTCACTCCCTTCAAGAGAATCCAGCCGTGTTGCTGGCGCTGAGCTGGTATGCTGCCGGGGGTGGCAAGGGCGAGAAAGACATGGTCATTCTGCCTTACAAAGATAGTCTGTTGCTGTTTAGCCGCTATCTCCAGCAGTTGGTGATGGAGTCATTGGGTAAAGAACTTGATCTCAATGGCAATACAGTTCATCAAGGCATTGCCGTCTATGGCAACAAAGGCAGCACGGATCAGCATGCCTACGTTCAACAGCTCCGAGAAGGAGTGAACAACTTCTTTGTCACGTTTATTGAGGTTCTGAAAGATCGAGAAGGCAATTCGATTCAGGTAGAGCCTAGTGTAACAAGCGGAGATTATCTATCGGGGTTGATTCAGGGAACCCGGCAGGCTCTCTATGAAAACAACCGCGATTCGATTACGGTGACGATCCCAGAGGTGAACGCCAAAACGATAGGGGCATTGATTGCCCTATACGAGCGTACCGTTGGATTCTATGCCTCTCTCGTCAATATCAATGCCTATCATCAACCAGGTGTAGAGGCAGGCAAGAAAGCAGCAGCGTCTGTTCTCGACCTCCAGCGGCAAGTCGTTGATGTGCTCAAGGCAAGCGGTTCGTCAATGTCTCTTGCGGCATTGGCAGAAAAGGTTGGAGCAGGCGATCGCATCGAATTCATTTACAAAATCGTGCGTCATCTTGACCGAAATGAGCGGAGTGTCTCTATCAGTGGAAATCCAGGGAATTTGAGTAGCTTGCAGATATCAAGCCGATAGAGACTTAGCCCTGTGGCTGAAACCTGGGGTCATCGGGTCAGCTAATCGCCTTGGGTATAGATCGCTATGCTCGACGCAGGCAGTTGAGCAAAGTGACCTCCCATAATCTGCTTGGGCAAGGTGCGTCCTGTTCCGTTCCATTCGGTAGCGGCAGAATCGAGTTGCTTGTCCCACTGACCAGGTGGCACCTCAAGACTGATCATCGGCTTGGGACTGAAGTTGAGCAAAATTAGCACTGACTCCTGACGCTTCCAACGACGAATCGAGAAAGTGCGATCGCGCTCACTAAAATCCACAGAAAGGCTTTGACGGTCAAAATGCCTTAGAGGAGAGAGCGATCGCCGCATCTGAATCAGTCGTTGATAAAACCGCCGCAACACCAAATGATGGCCTTGGGTATGCTGCTCCCACCGCAAGGTCGATTGGTGAAAAGTGTCGGGACTAGAGGCATCCGGAGGGTTGCCTAAGGAATGGAGGCCAGAAAATTCTCGCTTTCGTCCTTCGCGGACGGCTTGCACAAGATCGGCGTCGCTGTGGCTGACAAAATATAAAAATGGCGCGTCATCAGCGTACTCTTCACCCATGAACAACAGCGGTAAAGCTGGAGCCGTCAGCACTGCGCCCGCCGCGAGTTTTAGGGCATCAAAAGACACCAATTGAGAGAGGCGCTCGCCCAGCATCCGATTACCTATATGGTCATGGTTTTGGGCAAAGGCAACAAACTGGGAGGGAGGGCGATCGCTCACGTTGTCTCCGTGATAGCGTTGCCGAAATTGAGAGTACTGTCCTGTATAGGCAAAACCCTGTGTCCATGTATTCGCGAATTGTTCGCAGCGCCCAAAGTCTTGATAGTAGTCGGCAGTCTCGCCTGTAAGCACCGCATGTAGGCTGTGGTGAAAGTCATCACACCATTGGGCGTGAATGCCGTGGCCGCCTTGGTGACGCGGACGAATGACGCGGGGATCATTAAGATCGCTTTCCGCAATCAAATAAAAGGGACGATTTTCTTGGCGGGAGAGGTCGGCAACCCGATCGGTCATTTCTCCCAAGAGATGCTTGGCACTGCAATCATAAATGGCGTGAACAGCGTCCAGCCGCAACGCATCGAGGCGAAATTCTCGAAACCAATAGAGCACATTTTCTAGGGCAAAGTTGCGTACTGCGGGACTATGAGCATCGTCATAGTTGATCGCACTGCCCCAGGGAGTCCGATAGCGTTCGGTGAAGTAGTAGCCAAATTCGTGGGTATAGCTGCCTTCTGGGCCAAAGTGGTTGTAGACTACATCGAGAATGACCGCGATTTCTGCTTGATGGCAAGCATCAACTAAGGTTTTCAATCCCTCAACGCCGCCGTAGGAATACTGCACAGCATAGGGATAGACGCCATCGTAGCCCCAGTTGCGATCGCCCGGAAACTGGGCTATTGGCATGAGTTCAATAGCGTTAATGCCAAGCTCTTTGAGCGCTGCCAATCGGGGAATGATGGCAGTGAACGTGCCCTCGGGTGTAAACGTGCCAACGTGCAACTCATAGATAATGTAGTCTTCGAGAGAGACGTTGTTCCAAGCGGCATCGCTCCACGAAAAAGCAGAGTGGTCAACAACTTGAGACGGGCCACTCACATCGTCGGGTTGAGCAAAAGAAGCTGGGTCTGGATAAGCCGCTTCGCCATCCAGCCAATACAAATAGCGATCGCCAGGTTTCACCCCTGAAACCTCAGCTTGCCAATAGCCCCACTCAACAGACTTCAAAGGAATCTTCTTCCCACTGCGAAGCAGCTCTAAGGTAACCTCCTGCCTCAGTGGAGCCCAAACGGTGAAATCACAACGTCCGTCACCTTGATATATTGCGCCGATCTGCATGGCGATCGCCTCTCAATGTAGTACATGGAGTTTGCCTCATCTTGACTGCAGACAATCAGGCAATCGAGCCGTACGAACGATCAAGCCTGTCCCTGCCCTGAAGAAACAAAAACACTCCACGGGTCTTTCTCCCCCTCCAACGCAAGGCCAGCGGGAAGAATTTTCTAATAATCTAAGCTGACTTTGGCAGAAACGCAGATTTGAGCGCGATACAAGGCTGCAACTGTTCTTGCCGCTGAAGCTGATGCATGTGGTTGAATAGCTTCCAGCAGTACTGCTCAGGCAACCCGCAGGTAATCGCTCCCCGCATCACCACATCGAAATACCAATCGTTGGGCGCGTACTCCATCGTGAGTTTGTCTAACACGGTGTAAGTGCGGACGTTTTGATAAAGCTGATTGTCGCACTGCACCTGAATCAACTCATGACCGTAGCCTTCTTCTCTCTCATCCAGGCGATCGCTCAGATGCCAGGGCAGTCGATACAAAACTCCTTGAACATGTGCTGAGGAATCCTGAATCACATCTAGAACACCACAGTTTCGTCGCTGAGACTTACGAAAGAATCCTAATCGATATCCGTGCAAAACAGCCGGCCCGACGACATAGGCATGTGTTTTCTCTCCCAGCGATCGCTTCAAATCAACGGGGCACATACATGAGCCGTAAGCAAAATAATCAAAATATCTACCGCTAACAAATGGGACTTGAGCTGAAGATTGACCACTCGAATAGTTGTGTGGTCTAGCGTGTGAATTGCTCATCAAAGGGAGTTGCAAGGGATTAGAAGAAACCTCAGACATGAACATAGGAATACAGTAATGGCGATCGATAAGAGTCTGGAGTAGTGTTGATGCCACTCTCAAGTTATCAACACGTGGTAACTCAGGTCGGTTGACGATACGGAAAAACGTTTGGATACTTTACGTCAAAACTTACGTCTGCATTGCGTCTGCATTGCGTCTGCGAGACAGTTGCTTGCCATCATAGCAAAAGGTTATCCCGTTTTTATCACAACCCAATCGGAGAACTGTAGATTCAGTCCACAACAAAGAGAGGCACTTTAGTCAGTGCCTCTCTATTCGACTATTGAGTCTGACCAAGGTCGAGCCACCCAGCTCCTACTAGCGAGTTGGTCGTCGTCGCTGTAGAAATTCTGGAATGTCCAGTCCAGGCTTGTTGTCTGACTCAGAAGATGGATTGCTATTGCTAAAGGACGGAGCAGGAGCAGTACGCTTGTTGAGGGGTGAAACGCGATTGGTTGACGTTGTTGAAGCCGAAGGCATACTTTCAGGAGCAAAGCCCGTGGCAATCACGGTAATTCTGACTTCTCCTTGGAGGCGATCGTCAATGACTGCGCCAAAAATGATGTTTGCGTTGGGGTCAACCGCTTCGTAAATGATCTCAGCCGCTGCATTGACCTCATGCAACGTCAGATCAGTGCCACCTGTGATGTTGAAGACGACACCTTTGGCTCCATCAATCGAGCTTTCTAGAAGAGGAGAAGAAATAGCTGCGATCGCCGCTTCTCTAGCGCGAGATTTGCCAGAGCCAACACCAATGCCCATCAACGCTGAGCCTGCATCCGCCATGACCGCACGAACATCAGCAAAGTCAACATTCACTAGCCCTGGGATCGTAATGATGTCAGAAATGCCCTGAACACCTTGACGCAAAATATCATCAGCGACCCGAAATGCTTCTTGGACAGGAGTTTGTTCGGAAATGACCGCGAGAAGCTTGTCATTCGGAATCACAATCAACGTATCGACACGACTTTGAAGCGCTTCAAGTCCCTCTTCCGCCTGAGAAGTTCGACGACGACCTTCGAAGGTAAACGGGCGAGTCATCACACCCACAGTCAGAGCGCCGACCTCCTTCGCCACCTCAGCAACAACAGGAGCCCCTCCGGTTCCGGTACCGCCTCCCATTCCAGCGGTAATGAAAACCAGGTCAGATCCTTCTAGTGCAGCGGCAATCTCATCCCGCGACTCTTCAGCGGCTTTTTGCCCAATCGACGGATTGCCTCCTGCACCCAGTCCTCGAGTCAGTTTCTGGCCCACTTGCAAAGAATTTTGCGCAGCCGAATTTTCCAGAACTTGAGCATCAGTATTGATAGACCAAAACTCAACACCGGACATATCACTGGCGATCATACGGTTGACTGCATTACATCCGCCGCCGCCAACACCGATGACTTTAATTTTGGCTACACTGTCTGACACGATTTGTTCACCCCTAGTTTCTTGTTGTGTTGCGCCCTCGCTGTTTGCTTGCCCCAAGTGTAGCCCAGAGTTTGTAAAAGGATTTGATGTATTCGCAGTGTTCATTAGAAGTGAAGAAACCGATTAGCGAAAGGTAAGAGTAGGGTTTTTCTCATCCTGTAGAGCAGACCTGAGAGCTAGTCGAAGAACTGAATGGATATCTCGCTGCACCAGAGAATTGAACAACTCGATTAAAGCTACAACTCAGTGGCTCAGGCATTCCTGAACTGCTCATGTTCACTATAGGGTAAGTTGCTTCAAAAACCAATGACCGCGATATACAGAACAACCTTTAGATAGACCCCTTTGAAGATCACTCAAGACTTAACTATTCAAGCACTTTTCGCTTCTGAATTCTTCTCGCGAATCTATTCGATCAAGGTGCTGTATGTCATTCGGGTTATTTCATCGATTTTATTTCGATCGTTCACTTATTCTAATCACTCAAAACGTGAGTTTTGGATTCGCTGGATTGTTATCGCTAAATGTTGGATTGTACAACTCTTGAAAACATCTTTCATCAAGGCAAAATTTGAGTTTCGTGGCAATTCAAGGATCACGGTGCAGCTTTACCGAAAAAAATCTGCAGCGCCTCGATTGCCTCCTCTTTGTTCTTAACCAATACAAATCGACCTCGAACAACCTTATTTCGACGCGATCGCCTCCTTCATTCGGTTTCCTCTCAGAGGATGTTTGAAAAGTGTTAGACAGCACGCTGGAACAAGACTGATCCCCCTACATCCCCCTTGAGAAGGGGGACTTTGATTCCGGTTCCTCCTTTTTTAAGGGGGGCTAGGGGGGATCTGAAGTAGCATTGACGACTTCTCAAACATCCTCTCACTCTAAATCCACGTCTGATCCCGAATCCACTCCAGAATCTGTATCTGTTGAGTTGACTGGCTCAGTGTCATCAGATTCGGTCATGTCGGCATCTTCCTCATCGTCTTCTCGAAAATTGAGTTTTTGATCCAATGCAGGCAACAGAGGAGTGGAGGTTTGACTATAGTAGGGCGATCCTGGATTGAACTGTAAGAGAGGAGACTCCGGATTCTGAATATCTAGGTACTCTACTGTATCGATGTCTAGTACATCAGGTAGCTTACGCATCCGATCGAGTGTTTCGAGCTGAGTGGCAAACTTTGCCTCATCGTAGGAACCAAGATGTACCACGCCAAGTTCTGAATTAATCATTAAATTGGCTGGGTTGCGCCAGTCGATTTCATAGACTTCGACTGGACTGCGCCTCACCAACTTATAGAGTTCGAACCAATAGGGACGATATCTCTCTTGCATTCCAATCAGTCGCAGTTGGGGAAGGTCTAGGTCTTGGCTAATGTTGAGATAGCTTTCTAAGGGCATCCAGATGCCATTTTCGTCAATGAGCCCTGTCGGAGTCCGCTGAGACGGAATGGACTGAGCCGCTGTCGAAGAGGCGACCTCTATATCGCTCGATGAGAGAGTTGTCGGCGATCCGACATAACTATTTCCAATCAAAACAGCGACCGGATGACGCTCTGTCACGTGAACCGCAAGACTGGGAGGAAATAGCTGACGGCTAACCTGGACACTTGCAATGGGGCCGCGAGCCTTGAGTTCTTGGGCGATCGCCTCAGGCTGTACATCCAAAATTGAGCGGGGATACGAGAGCGGGATCAGGTCGCGCACTGTGTCTTCAGAGAGAAACTCAACTCCGTCTACCGAAATTTGATTCGCATCTCGAATCACCCATCCTGGTTGAGAAATGAGCCAGACCAGGCTTCCGGCCAGACTCCCAACGAGCAGCAGTTGCCAAAGGAGCCGCAGGAGTCGCCATCGTCGCCGCCATCGCAGTCGCCGTCGTCGTCGGATTAAGTCCGAATGAGAAATAGTGGTGATTGGGGACATAGACGGTCTATGACGTTTCCAGTCTGGTCAATAGCTAAACAACGTGAATTCGCGAGAAACCTTATGCGGGGTCAGATTCTTCTTCTGCCTGGGCTTGGGTCAGTCGGGGATCGCTTACTTGAGCACTGGCGATCGCATTTCCCTGAGCTTGGATGAAGCGTGCCCATCGAATCGCCAAATCCATCTCTGTAAATGGAATGGTGATGGTTGAAGCGTCTTTCATGTGCAACTGTAGATTTGCCTGCTTTGCACGATCAGGCGGGCTATCCCAATCGATGGGTTGTCCTCTATCTGTTACCTGTACATCGTCAATGTCTCTTAACCAGCACTGCTGGAGTTCAATCGGGCCCCGACGAGTCGGTTTTCCCCAAACAACCAAATTTCCCTTAAGACCCAACACAGAGTAGATATCATACTTCGCCTGATCCAAAGTCTGTGCCCAGACTTTGTAAGACTCCAGCTTTTGATATTCGCTCCAGCCAGCCCACGCTAAGCCGATAAAGACTACCAACAGCGGCAACCATAGCAACCCTCGTGTCATCTCATACTCCCCAATCACTCCTGATCTTCGAACGCCCTATGCTGCTTCCATTGTCCACAAATTCTCCCAGTTGTCGCGATTAACTATCACGAGTTGTTTCGGCCATTCACAGTCCTAAACAATCTGAAAAAGGAATATCGAGCCGTAGGTTATGGTAGTGAAAAATGCCTGGAGTTCTAACCTAAGTCATGAAGCGGCTTGTCTGGACTATTTTATTTTTTGTGGGATTGTTTTGGGCTTTGGCTACATTCTCAGGATTAGCCAATCGAGGAACCTACGAGTCCCTGATTCTCGACTTTCGGGACGACGTTTCGTCCGAACAGGTCAATCAGCAACTTGGAGCGATCGCCCAGCAATTTAGTGTCGATCCCCACCTCAACAGCGCGTTTTCTGAGCAAGACCATGTGTATGTGGTCAAAGGCGATCGCCAACTATTAAAAACGTTGCGACGATCAGAGGTGAAAGAGCTTCTGGAATACGCGGAACCCAACTATATTTATTCGCTGCAGTCTCCTCCCAACGATCCCGACTATACAAAACAGTGGAACTTCCGCAGCATCAACGTTGAAGCCGCTTGGGCTGATACTCAAGGCGAGGGGATCACCGTCGCTGTCATCGACACAGGTGTGAGTCCTGTTCCTGACCTGGAACAAACCAATATCGTGGAAGGCTACGACTTCGTCAACCAGCAAAAAGAGGCTCTGGACGACCACGGCCACGGAACCCACGTCGCTGGAACGATCGCCCAATCGACCAACAACAACATGGGTGTAGCAGGCATCGCTTACAAAGCCAACATTATGCCGCTCAAGGTATTGGCCGCCGCAGGAGGCGGTACGGTAGCCGACATTGCTGAAGCGATCCGCTACGCTGCTGACCACGGAGCCGATGTCATCAACATGAGTTTGGGTGGGGGCGGCGATAGCAAGCTGCTGAGTGATGCGATCGCCTATGCCCACAGCAAAGATGTCGTCATCGTAGCAGCGGCAGGAAACGCAGGCACAAATTCAGCGTCTTATCCAGCTCGATACGACCAAGTCATTGCCGTCTCTGCTTTAGACTCGGCTGGAGCAAAAGCGCCATACTCAAACTATGGCGCAGGAGTCACCATCTCAGCTCCTGGAGGCTCAACCGCAGCAGGCGAAGACGGCGGCATTTTGCAAAACACCATTGATCCCCAAACAGGAGATTCCACGTTTCGAGCCTTTCAAGGCACAAGCATGGCCGCACCTCACGTGGCTGGTGTTGCGGCTCTGGTCAAAGCGTCAGGCATTGACGATCCCGACCAAGTGACAAAGATTTTATATGAATCGTCACGAAAACTAGAGAACGATGAGTTGAACTATTTTGGTTCGGGTCAACTCGATGCGGCGGCAGCAGTGACACTTGCGAGCCAGAACAATCTATCTTTTCGCGATTTCTTTCGTTGGCTACGGCACAACGGCTATCTTAGCCTCAGATTCTGGTTTGACGGCGGGGTGGTGTCTTTGACGCCAAAGATTCTCATGGTCGTCGGAGCCTATCTCTTGAGCTGGCTGCTGCGAGTTTATCTACCTGCGGTGTGGGGTGGCTTTTTCACCAGCGGTCTTGTTTTCGGCAGCGCAGGACTATTTCTACTGCGAGGGCTTTATGTGTTTGACCTACCCCAGTGGCCTTTGCGAGTGGCGGGGAGTTCTTTGCCTGAGCTAGGGACAGCCGTGCAAGGCAGCAACGTCTTGAATCCAATTACGGCGAGTGTACTGATTCCGTTTGCATTACTGGCACTGTTGTTGTCTCACAACTCTCTGAAGTGGTTAGCCTTTGGCACAACCCTAGGCGTGGCATCTTGTTTAGCCGTCAGCGCAGTGCTTGATCCCACAATGGCTTGGCTGGGGAGTGGGGCGATCGCCCGCAGCTATCTTGGGATCAATGCCCTGCTATGCTTCATACTGGCGTATCTCGCACTCAAAGCGGAGGCAGAAGGAGTATGAGTCAGAGCATCACCATTGAAGGTACGGTTCAAAAATCAGCCATGGGAACAGGCACATGGTCTTTGGTCGGCGGTGGGCGCACCTATGAAATTTTCAAAGGCCAGCCTCAGGACATGTTGAAAGAAGGCAATCGGGTGCGGGTCACTGGACGCGTTCGTGATGATGTGATGACGCTTGCGATGATCGGCCCAGTCTTGGAAGTCGAAAACTTCGAAGAACTGTCTTAAGTAGCAGGTCTCATTGCAAAATGAGAATCAGAGTCATTCAATAGAGGGTTTGACCCATGCCTCACACTGAAGCAACTCCCTCATTTCTTGTTCCTGGCACCCTTTGGGACAAGATCAAAACTCAAACTCAACATGCACTCGACATCGGAGCGCTGCATTCGATTCCAACTCAGTATGAGTTCATCACAGATGGAGGGATCGAATTTGTGGTGCGATCGCTCGACAACATTGCCCGCAAAGAAAAAGCCCGCAAGCAACAAACGCAGGCTAGCTCCGAGGGCAAGCCGAACAATCCCTTCCTTCCATACGAAACGAATCTATTTGTCAGCAACCTTTCAGACTCTCACCTCTGTCTACTCAACAAATACAATGTGGTCGATCATCATTTGCTGATTGTGACCCGAGCCTTTGAAGAACAAGAAACCTGGCTCAACTCCCGCGACTTTGAAGCACTGTGGCGCTGCATGGCAGAAATAGACGGCCTCGCCTTTTACAATGGTGGCCAGGATGCAGGAGCAAGTCAGCCTCACAAGCATTTGCAGCTCGTGCCCATGTCTCTGACGCCTGGAACGTGTGATATTCCCGTAAATAGCTTGATTCACAGCAAGCCTGACATCGACCCATCGCCTCTCCAGTCAATTCAAGCGTTTCCATTTCCTCATGCAGTTAAAGAATATCGCCTTGACTCTCATCTCTCAATCCAAGAAGCAACGGCAACATTAATCGAGACCTATCGTCAACTAGTCCACGAGCTCGAATTGGGAACGGTGCAAGAGGGCGATCGCCAAACAGGCGCTTACAACTTACTTGCAACACGACGCTGGATGATGCTAGTGCCGCGATCGCAAGACCGCTTTGCCTCGATTTCTGTGAACTCTCTAGGATTTGCCGGATCTCTTTTCGTCTCGACTGAAAAACAAATGAAGACCCTCAAAGATCTGGGCCCAATGACAGTGTTGCAAAATGTCGCATGGTCATAACGGCTACTTCCTATTGAGCCAGTTTCAAAAGTTTCACGCTTTCTTTACCATAGCCGTAGAGGTATGATAACGAAGCGGGGTGTACGGTCTCCCTCTGAGAGAGTAACTCAGAATACTTCAACCCAAACTCTTTGAGCTGTAGACTCGTGTGGATAAACGCCATGCTAAATGCCATGTTGAAACGAACAGGAAAAAGCGAACCCTCTTCGCCCTACGAAGCCATTGTCAAAGGCCTTGAACAGAGAGGAATGTCATCTGACAAACTACAAGAGCCGACTGCACCAGAGGACCTGAGCAGCCGTAGCGTATTTCCTCATGAGCAAAGCCGAGAACCAGGACTTTACGACGCCGTCCTCACCCGACACGACAAGCGATAAACATTCGTTCACTCGACGAATGTCATTTCCTAGAACCCCAGAATTGCCTATTCAATCCCCTAAATATTGGGTCAAGGAAAAAGATCGCTATTTGCGCCAAATCTTGATCGAAGACATTCAAGATTTGACGGGTCGAGCTCTCGTCGTCTACTTCACGAATAAGGGAATGCTGGACTACCGAGATGCTGATGATATCTCGGAAGTTTTGGATGACTGTCATAGTCATGACATCGATTTGCTGCTGCAAACTCCCGGAGGCGTCGTTGATGCCTGCGAGAAAATCATCAGCGTCTTGCGGCTGCGAGGAGGAGAATACCGTGTCGTCATTCCAAGCTGGGCCAAGAGCGCAGGCACGATTATTGCTCTATCGGCCAGCAGCATTGTCATGGGGGTCAACTCAGAACTAGGGCCTATCGATCCTCAGTTCAACGGCATCCCCGCAGAGTTTATTCGCGATGATCCCGACGAGAAATACCCTTACAAGCAAATCGCTGAAAGCGCGATTAGCCGGACTAAAAAGCTAGCAAATCAAGTCCTCAGCAAAGGCATGCTTAAAAAGGGTGATCCTACTGAAGTCGAAAATCTCGTGAATCAGCTCTCATCGGCTCAGCGCTATGCTTCTCACGGTGCCGTCATCAACGTTGAAGACGCAAAACACTTGGGTTTGAACATCACCTATCTAGAGCCTCGCTCTGCTCTCTGGCAAAAGATATGGTTGCTTTACTGCATGTACGACTTTGACTGTCAACGACAAAATTACGCCAAAATTTTTGAGGGTTCGCGAGTCAGTATTGCTCGTCCGCTTTCCAAAAAGTAATTGTTTACCCACTTCATGGAAAAATTAATCCCTCGAATCGGCGACATCAAGATATTTTGCTATCGAGGGAACTTTTTCCAACTTCTCTGCGACAAATAGGCTAGTTCTGTTCAGTAATCATAGCCTTAGCTCAATTTTCCTGAGACGAGGAGATTCCTAAAGTTAGACATCTGATGAGATTCAAGGCAGGTAAATTAAGCTCAAACTACCCTAAACACGTATCCACAGCATGATTTTAGAGAATTCTCAGCTTACTTTCAGGTACGAATGCTTTACTAGACTCGTATAAAAACGCGTTTAGTCCCTGGCAAGCACACAGGTTTTTACCTAATGTTCTGCAAATAGAAATTGGCAAAAAGTTAGAGTTTTAGCCCATCAAATTCGATAATTTTACCTATATCGAGTTCGGGAATTACTCCCTAGAGACCATGTTCTAGCTTAGAAAAAAGCTGCATCATGTAAACAGTGACGCATTTGCATTTGTTTTGCATTTGTAGAGAGTAGCTTTTCTATCCGAACAATTGATTCACCCAAGCTATGTCAATATCTTGTAGCTGCGAGCCACGTTGGACGGCAAGATATTCTGAAGCTCACTCGCGTGAAAGCCCATCACATAGCATCCGCATCAATAGTTTCAGGTTTAAGTACTTCTCGCCCATGCGTGTACAGCGCAGTCTCTCGAGACCTGTATTACTTATCTAAAACGGGCTTTTACACAGAAGCAAACAGAACAAGTACTGGGTTCCTTGAGCGTTTAGAGTTTCGAATAAGCGTCGAAAGTCTCATCCTAAAGGGTGAATCGCACATCTTTACTAAAGCCTAAGATTGCAATATCATAATGCTAAAGCGAAATCAGTATGAGTTTGTATAAGTTTGCGCCATGAGCATGCTAGGAATCCAAGAGAAATAGAGTAGTTTGTTGAAAGCTTGCGGAGGGCTTTGATGTATGACCACCAATCGGATACTTCAGTGCAAGTGTAGCTCGGCACGCATCAAGCCTGTAGCCTTTTTTGAAACTAAGACATCACGCTTCACGAGAAAAGTTCTCCTAAATCGTGCCTGAGAGATAATTCTGAATGCTGTCTAAATCTTTTTTATAGGGGCTATCCTAGATGCCCGGTAGCTTATGAGCTGTCGTCGCTAGCTCCTTCAGCCCCTTCCTTCATTAAGCATTTGCTAGCCGTTGTCAGTCTTTGCCCTCGACAAAGCTAGTCCGTCATTCACCACCGAAAAAGTTGTTGTCGGTCAGCTTCTCGGTTTATTCAAGTCTAGCCGGCCCTGACGAACGCACTCCAGTAGAACCCATGCAAACTGCAACAGCCAATCTTGGCGATACCAAAAAAACAAAATCAATGTTTACTGCGGATATGGTGCGTACCTATCTGCACGAAATAGGCCGTGTGCCTTTGCTAACTCACGAACAAGAAATCATCTTTGGCAAGCAAGTTCAAGCAATGATGCCTGTCTTAGATCTCCGTGATTCTTTGCAGGAGTCTCTTGATCGTGAACCAACTCGTCAAGAGTGGGCTGAGGCTGCGGATTTGAGTGAAGAAAACCTCGACACGATCCTCGAAAAGGGACAGCGAGCAAAGAAAAAGATGATTGAGGCAAACTTGCGCCTCGTCGTTGCGATCGCCAAGAAATACCAGAAGCGAAATCTAGAGTTTCTCGACCTGATTCAAGAAGGAACGCTAGGTCTAGAGCGAGGAGTTGAGAAGTTTGATCCCATGAGGGGTTACAAGTTTTCAACCTACGCATACTGGTGGATTCGACAGGCAATCACACGAGCGATCGCCCAGCAAGCTCGCACGATTCGTTTGCCGATTCACATCACTGAAAAGCTGAACAAAATCAAGAAGGTGCAGCGAGAACTGACCCAGTCTTTGGGGCGCAGTCCCAATCCAGCTGAGATCGGCGAAGCACTTGATTTGGAAACCTCGCAAATCCGCGATTATCTAATGATGGCACGTCAGCCCGTATCTTTAGACATGCGCGTCGGTGACAACCAAGACACCGAGCTTCAAGACTTGCTTGAAGACGAAGATGCGTCTCCTGAAAACTACACTACCCAAGAGCTGCTACGCCAAGACATCAACAATTTGCTGCAAGAGCTAACGCCTCAACAGCGTGAGGTGTTGACCCTTCGCTTTGGCCTCACAGACGGAAATGCTTTGTCACTTGCAAAAGTTGGACAGCGCATGAGCATCAGTCGAGAGCGAGTACGCCAGCTTGAGCGCCAAGCACTTGATCAACTCCGTCGCCGTAAAGCAATGGTAAGAGGCTATCTCGCCAGCTAGTCACGCATCGCAATTCAATAGAGTGTATGGGAGTGCTTCCGTTTGGGAGCACTCCTAATTTTTGTGCAAAACCTCTCCCAAGATGAAAAGAATAGAACCAATTTTAGATAAAAGATAAAAAATGTCCGAAAACATCTGGAATTGATTGTGAAATACCCCAACATCTCGGATGCAGAACTTTGAACTTGTTGTCCTCAACGAACAGCCTGAAAACCGTCCTGATGTGTGTTTGTCTCTTCAAGAGAGATATGGAGAATTCACTCAAAAATTAAAGGGACTGCAGAACACGCCTTGCTATCTTTTGCAGATTATAGCAATGCGCCGATAGGTTAGGACAGATATTGATGGAGAAGCCGCGCGGTGCGCGGCTTCTCCATCAGCTATTGGTTTTATATCAGCGCGTAGCACTATACCAATCGAGCTTGGAATGAGTTGAACCAGACCGTGTCTTTTAATCATGAGTTGAGGAGGCGATCGCCCTCCTCAAAGCACTCATACAAATGATCTAAAATGATGGCTTTGAAAACCGCTCACAGAGCCGCTTAGAGAAAGTGCCAGTCTTTTCGGATTTTTTTAACAATAATTAACAAAGCCTTTCAAGGAGGCGATCGCCCCTTCCTCGTTTTTTTGAAACGCTTGCAGGGAAAGGATTAGGCCGTTCTTAGTGGATAATTCCTTATTTAAGAATTGTCTGACGCTACCGCTGGTGTACCACAAGATATAGCGCTTGATCTTGCAAACTGTTCCTCGAATACGCTACAAAATGTCCATCAACACTATTCGCCCCCTCACCGCTTATGTCCGACACTATTCGTGAATATCTTCAAGCTATTGGAAAGCATCAACTTCTCTCTCACAGCGAAGAAATTGAGTTAGCCCAGGCCGTGCAAGCTTGGCTCAGTTATGATGACCCAGAGAATCATTCTGAGCCTTGTCCAACAGATATTAAAAACGCTGGTCTAAGAGCAAAAAGACGACTGATTGAGTCTAATCTACGACTGGTTGTTAGTATTGCAAAAAAATATACGAATCGCGGCATGGAACTGCTGGATTTAATTCAAGAAGGTACGATTGGGCTCGACCGTGCAGTTGAAAAATTTGATCCCACAAAAGGATTCAAGTTTTCAACCTATGCCACTTGGTGGATTCGTCAAGCTATTACGCGATCGCTCTCTCAACATGCTCGTACCATTCGGCTCCCAGTTCACATTGTTGAGAAGCTCAACAAGATCAAGCGCACTCGTAGTGAGTTGACCCAATCTTTTGGCCGCACTCCAACACTAGATGAATTGTCATCGGCTGTTGAAATGTCGCCTGAAAAGATCAGAAAGCTACTTCAGCAAGCATCTCATTGCACCAGCTTGGACATGATGGTTGGTAAAGCGGAAGACACTCGGTTGCTGGATTTGATTGCAGATGTCAACTCAATGAACCAGCTAGAATTGCGAGAAATTCGCGATCAGCTCACAACGATTTTTGCCTCTAGCAATCTGACCGACCGAGAGCGTGCCTGTGTTGAACTTCGCTTTGGCCTCGATCGAGGCAAGCCTCGCAGTTTAGACGAGGTTGCCAAGACACTTGCCCCGATGATTGGACGTCCCCACATCAGCCGCGAAAGAGTTCGCCAAATCCAATCAAAAGCGATGAGAAAGCTTCAGGCACAGGTTCAAAAAATGGTGTAGGTTCCCTCTGTCTACATCATCTTAAAGTGCAATTTTTTCAATTCAATAGGTCGGTTCCATAGTGAAAAAGAACTCTTACGATTGTGAGAGTTCTTTTCGTTTCTCAGAAGCGAACACCCCAAGGCAGTGAATCTCTTTGTTGTCACTGAATTTTGTTGCCCGTGAATACAGTTGTCACTGAACAAACTGCCTACACATAAACTGAAGCAATAGCGCTGTAACAAGAAAGTTGGAGGTGACCTGTGACGAAAAAAGTCGCACGAGCCGCAGAGCAATTATTCAAGCGACGAAATCGCAGATGGGTAGCGATCGCCCTATGGAGTGTGCTGCTTGTCATCCTATTACATACTGGAATCTCTCTAGCCCTAGCGCGATCGCGCCCTATTGATGCCGTATTAGTTTTAGGAGGCAGCATTCGTCGAGAAATTCATGCAGCAGAGGTGGCGATCGCCTCTCCTCAACTCAACGTCTTGATTTCTCGCGGCTCGGCTGATCCGTGCATCTATCTTATCTTCGAGCGAGTGCAGGCTCCCCTTTCATCCGTTTGGCTTGAGGAATGTGCCCGTTCGACGTTCGGAAATTTCTTCTTCAGTTTGCCGATTCTGAATCAATGGAACGTTCATCATATTTTGCTCGTCACATCTGAAAGCCATGCCCCAAGAGCGGTGTGGATGGCGCGAGTCATGTTAGGGACTCATGGGATGTGGGTCGAGCCTGACCTTGTTCACGAAGAGGGAATTCCGGGCAATCAAGAGCACTGGGTCAAAACCATACTGGACATCATTCGTGCAGTCGGGTGGGCGATCGCCAGTCAAGTTTATGCCCCTCAGTGTCATGACGTCATTAGCTTGGCTGAGGTCGATCTAGCCACCTGGCAACAACGAGAGTTTAGTTGTGAGCACCAAGGACAAGTCGAAATTCCTAAATAATTTGAGGTCACGTTCGTCCATGTTGAATTCATCAGCATGGATCGAAGTCAGCCATTGTCCCTCAAGAGATAGATCACAACTCAGGATGTTCCGTAGATGATGAGGGGCAAGATTCACGTTAAGTAAGATTAAATTTTGCCAAAGCTTTATCCGATTACATCTTGTATGTCAGCACGTCGTAAAGTGAGCCGACCGATTTCCTCTGATTCATTCGCGAAACGACTGCTTCTCCATTTGTAAAGCGGAATGAGTGTCGAATCCCCAACCCTTCGAGAGCGATATATAAAAGTATTCAATGATGCAAAAAGAGGTGCGATCGCACCTCGATAAAGTGTCAGAGCATTGAGTTATAGTGCCACTAGTCCAGCTCAAATCCAAGTTTGGAGCAGACTTCAAAAGACTGTAGAGCGGCATTAAATGAAAAGATTTTCTAGATCTGATGAGAAACTGAGCATTTACATGAAGAAACGTGGAGATTTTTTAGAACTCTAGGCAATGAACTTTTCCCACGATAGAAATATGTCAGAATGTAAACGGTTTTGCCAAATTATATAAAGAAGTGTGAAGTAGGCATTGGTTATGGAATCAATTTACGAGTACGCCTGGCTAATCCCAGTGCTGCCCTTGTTTGGGGCAATGCTGCTGGGCATTGGTTTGGTGTCTTATGGTAAGGCACTCAACGGATTCCGGAGCATTTGCTCTGCGTTTATCGTGTCGCTCACCGGAGCGGGAATGGTGCTATCTTTCGCGTTGCTCTGGGGTCAAATCCAGGGAGATGCACCCTACGCCAAAATTATCGAGTGGGCATCGGCGGGCAGCTTTAGTCTGACGATGGGCTACACCATTGATCATCTATCGGCGCTGATGCTAGTCATCGTCACCACCGTCGCGTTTCTGGTGATGATTTACACCGATGGCTATATGGCTCACGATCCGGGCTATGTCCGGTTCTATGCCTATCTGAGCCTGTTTAGTGCTTCTATGTTGGGTCTTGTCATTAGTCCTAACCTGGTGCAGATTTACATCTTCTGGGAGCTAGTGGGTATGGCCTCGTACCTGCTCATTGGCTTTTGGTACGACCGCAAAGCTGCCGCTGCCGCCTGCCAAAAAGCGTTTGTCACAAACCGCGTAGGCGACTTTGGCTTGCTGTTAGGCATTTTGGCTCTCTATTGGGCAACCGGAAGCTTTGAGTTTGAAGTCATTGGCGATCGCCTCCAAGAGCTAATCGCATCTGGTGCAATCAGCGCCGGACTAGCAGCGTTCTTCGGAGTTTTGGTCTTTTTGGGGCCTGTGGCAAAGTCAGCTCAGTTTCCTCTGCATGTCTGGCTACCCGATGCGATGGAGGGGCCGACCCCGATTTCGGCACTGATCCACGCGGCAACCATGGTTGCGGCAGGAGTCTTTCTAATCGCTCGCATGTTCCCTGTGTTTGAGCACATTCCAGAAGCAACTAACATCATTGCCTGGACGGGAGCATTCACGGCCTTCTTAGGCGCTAGCATTGCAATCACCCAAAACGACATTAAAAAAGGGCTTGCCTATTCCACCATGTCCCAGTTGGGCTACATGGTTATGGCAATGGGGGCAGGAGCCTATGGCGCAGGCTTGTTTCACCTAATGACCCACGCCTACTTTAAGGCGATGCTGTTCTTAGGATCAGGCTCAGTGATTCATGGCATGGAAGGCGTAGTTGGTCATGACCCGGCCCTTGCTCAAGATATGCGGCTGATGGGTGGACTGCGAAAATACATGCCTGCAACCTCCATTACATTCTTGGTTGGAACCTTGGCAATTTGCGGAATTCCTCCGTTCGCCGGATTTTGGTCAAAGGATGAGATTCTGGGTTCTACCTTTAGCGTCAGTCCGGCACTGTGGATTGTTGGCTGGCTGACCGCCGGAATCACGGCATTCTACATGTTCCGCATGTACTTCATGACCTTTGAAGGTGAATTTCGTGGCAACGATGATAGCTTGCGTAAGCAGCTAAAAGTGGCTCAGCTTCAGGGCATGGGTCTCTCCATGGGGCCTGGAGCCATGAACTCTCAGGAACTCACGACAGATCAAGAGGCGGAAGGTCACGACGAGCATGGACACAGTCATGAACCTCACGAATCTCCACTGTCGATGACATTTCCTCTGATTGCTTTGGCGATTCCCTCTGCTCTCATTGGTCTGGTCGGCACTCCTTTTGCGAACTACTTCGAGGCGTTTATTCACCCACCCGGTGAAATGGTTGAAGCAATGCCAGCGTTGGAAATTCCTGCTGAGTTTGAATGGGGCGAATTCCTGATTATGGGTGGCAGTTCGGTGGGTATCGGGCTCATCGGCATTACGCTGGCCTCACTGATGTATCTCAGCCGCAAGATCGATCCGGGGGCGATCGCTCAGTCGATTCAACCGCTCTACAAGCTCTCCTTGAACAAGTGGTACTTCGATGAAGTCTATGACACCGTTTTCGTCAAAGGTCTCCGTCGTACTGCTCGTCAGGTACTAGAGGTGGACATCCGAATTGTGGATGGCATCGTCAACTTAGCTGGTTTTGTCACGTTGGTCACAGGTGAAGGACTGAAATATTTCGAAAATGGTCGTGCTCAGTTCTACGCTCTGATTGTCTTTGGAGCCGTGTTGGGACTGGTAATCGTGTCTGGAATCACCTAAATTTCCAGGACGGATCCAGCATGGGTTGACTTCATAGAGTGCATCGCTCGATTGTGATGAAGTCAACTCCACGCTTTTTATTAGCTCTGCCCTGGTTCCCCGCTGTTCTAAATCGATTTCTTTAACGTTATTTTCTGTTTATTTGACGGAGTGCTGCTGCACAATATCGGTAAGTTGGGCTGGCCTAATAGGTCATCGTGCTTTGTCCTCCTGGCTTCTTAGAGTCATAGCTCGATGCTTGCAAAACCGCTCAAGGTACATTGAACGTCTGGAAATATTGGGCGATCGCGCGCTCCTAATGCGCTCCTTGCAATCGAAAAATACGCGAACGGATCTGTGCTCTGCGCTATTTTTTTGAACGATTCCAATTTAATAAGAATGCTCTGCAATGGACACTGCTAACTTTCCTTGGCTAACAACCATCATCTTGTTGCCAGTCGTGGCATCGCTGGTTGTCCCGTTTCTTCCAGATAAAGACGGTAAAACGGTACGCTGGTTTGCTTTGACGATTGGCCTCATCGACTTCAGCATCATTTCGTACGCTTTTTACAGCCAATACGATCCGTCACTTTCCACCATGCAGCTCGTCGAGAGCTACACCTGGGTCGAGTCTCTCGATCTCAAGTGGTCTGTAGGCGTAGATGGTCTATCGATGCCGCTGGTCTTGCTGACCGGGTTTATCAGCACTTTGGCGATTCTGGCATCGTGGCCAGTCACTTTGAAACCAAAGCTGTTCTATTTTTTGATTCTGGCGATGTATGGCGGTCAGATCGCTGTATTTGCTGTGCAGGATATGTTGCTGTTCTTCCTCGTGTGGGAACTAGAGCTGATTCCGGTGTATTTGCTGCTGTCTATTTGGGGCGGCAAGAAGCGCCTATACGCAGCAACCAAGTTCATTCTCTACACCGCCGGAGGATCGCTATTCATCCTGGTTGCAGCTTTGGCAATGGCATTTTATGGCGATACGATCACATTTGATATGCGATCGCTGATGGATAAAGACTTTCCGCTTCGGTTCCAGCTCTTTGTCTACGCCGGATTTTTGATTGCCTACGCCGTCAAGCTCCCTATTTTTCCGTTGCATACTTGGCTCCCTGATGCCCACGGGGAAGCAACCGCGCCCGTTCACATGCTGCTAGCAGGTATTTTGCTGAAGATGGGAGGCTATGCCCTGATTCGGATGAATATTGAGATGCTGCCAGATGCCCATGCCTTTTTTGCACCCATTTTGGTGATTTTAGGCGTGGTCAATATTATCTACGCCGCCCTCACCTCGTTTGCTCAGCGAAACCTGAAACGAAAAATTGCCTACTCATCGATTTCCCACATGGGCTTTGTCCTGATTGGCATTGGTTCATTCACCGATCTGGCACTTAGTGGAGCCGTCCTGCAAATGGTGTCTCACGGATTGATTGGAGCCAGTCTCTTTTTCTTAGTGGGAGCAACCTATGACCGGACTCATACTCTGATTCTGGATGAAATGGGTGGCATCGGTCAAAAGATGCCGCGCATCTTCGCCATGTTTACGACCTGCTCGCTTGCGTCCTTGGCGCTACCTGGGATGAGTGGCTTCATTGCAGAAATCATGGTGTTTGTGGGCTTTGCCACAAGCGATGCCTACAGTCTCACGTTCCGTATTTTAATAGTGCTGCTGGCAGCAGTAGGGGTTATTTTGACACCCATTTATTTGCTGTCGATGCTGCGAGAGATCTTCTACGGCCCTGAAAACAAGGAGCTGACCTCTCACGAGGCGCTAGTTGATGCGGAACCGAGAGAAGTGTTCATCATCGCCTGTCTGCTGATCCCCATCATCGGCATTGGCCTTTATCCCAAGCTTCTGACTCAGATTTATGATGCTAAGACGGTGGAGATTACGGGACTGATGCGCCGTTCGGTTCCTTCTCTAGCAGAACCAGAGGTAGCCTCGGCGTTTCTCTACGAGCAGGATTCACTCAGCTCTCCTACGCTACAGTCTTCCTCCAAAGACATGTCAGCATCGATTTAGAGAAGAGGGCGATCGCTGGTCTTTTCGCCTAATTCTCAAAGACGCGATAGGGATTGCAGCCATGCTGTAGTCCCTATTCTTCCATCTGCCTTCTCTAATTTGCATCGTTATAGCAATGCGCAGATAGGTTAGTTAGGACAGATATTGATGGAGAAGCCGCGCGGTGCGCGGCTTCTCCATCAACT
>CAKZMO010000138.1 GCA_937128595.1 uncultured cyanobacterium
CCTCTTGCATTCGTACTGGAACCACGCAAATATAAGGATGGTTTACATTTGCTTGCCGGATTGCGCGGTCTATTTCATCTCTACGATCATCAATTGTTTTCGTCTCGGCATCTCGATGAATAAACAGGACTTCACAGGGATAAAGCGCAATCGTTTGTGTAATGCGGTCATCAAGATTTTTAGGTGGTGTGCGAAATTGCCGGAAGTCAGCCCACTCACCAGCAATCGGCATGTCTGGTAAATGTTGACGCAGTAACCAATCTACAATTCGCATCAGGACTGCATCAGATGATCCATCCGTAATCAGCGTATACGTCAATGGCTTCACGGCTCATCTCCGAAAGGCAGAGTCATTTGTAGAAGTTGCTGCATGTCCTTTCGATCAATCAGGCGCGGCTCACGCTCACTGTTCCCATTTGTGGTCGCAGCTTGTACTGGATTGAGATAAGCAATTAGGCGACCCTTAGGCACAATAAATGCGGGGTCAGCCTTCAAACGCCAGTTTGGTCGCATTACTTTTCCGGTAGTTGGGTCAGTCTCATGGGGCAGTGCGCCAAATTGCACCCCTTGAACGCGCTCACTGTTTTTCATTGTTTCTCGTAATTCTGCAACCAAAATCTCGTCATCTGCAACTTGTTGAACAACCTGTGGTGAGTGGGTATTGATAATGACTTGGCGCATGGGATTGCTATCGTCAACAATATCATGTGTATCGACAGCAATGTCTTGCAAAAGTTCTAACATATTGGGCAACCTTCGAGGATCAATCCCATTTTCTGGTTCTTCTAGGCAGATCAAGCCTGAAGCTGTCGGGTCCATCTCTAATATGGTTAAAGCTAGGAAACGCAGCGTCCCATCGGATAGGTCTCGTGCTGGATGTGTAGTGCCATCTGTCTGTGTCAGATAGAGTGTGTACACTTCTCTAGTCTCATCACGCTCCACCCAAACGTGTTTTACATTATCCAACAAATCGGATAAACGATTAGACACCTGAGCAAAAATTTGTTCAGGGTCATCAGTTGAGTAGGCAAGACGGTACAGTGTAGCAGCCATGTGCGTTCCATCCGTGCCCATCTGTACAGGATCATTAAATCTGCTAGGTTGGCGTAATGCCGACGGCTCAAGTTGCAACAGTTTCCATGACTGCATCTCTCTGCGTGCCATAAGAGCTGTTGGACTTTCAATGGCATTGGCTGTGGAAACTAGTGTTTTTGGAAAGCTTGAAGCGGATCTGCGAGTAGGGCGGCCACTGCTACCTCCATCTTGATGTAATTTGATAACTTGCTCTTTTAGATCAGTGGAAATGAAAGGCGTATTTCGCTTACCAATAATTACGGAATTACGCCAATGTTTCGCGCTATGGTCGAACAAGAGATGTTGCGGCGCATCACCTTTTCTTATGTGAACTAGTTCTTCTTCAATCAGCTCAATAGGTCCGCGAGAGTCGAACTTTGAATTTTTGTGGTAAGCAAGTGTTAGACGATAACGTAGAAATGTAAAGCTTGCCTCAGCAGGTTGGCCTAAATCGTCTGTCTCTGAAGGTGGGACGATCATCTCAGCTTCAAATGTCATACGGTTATCGGCACTTGGACCCCGCCGAAAAATGCCATGTATATCGGAAGATCGCCCATTCTCATCTCGAACATATTGCGCAGCTTCGATGAACATATTGTCATCCGCCAGCGCACTGAGGAACCGAATCGCATCAAACAGATTAGATTTGCCCGTACCATTTGCACCGCCAATGCATGTAAATGGCCCAAAACGCACATCAACATCAACCAGATTTTTGAAGCCTGATACTTTCAAGCGCGTTAACATTGATCTATCCTTCTTCTGATCTCTTTTCCTCTGCGAACCTTCGCGCTCTCCACATCTCTGCGTCGCCTTTCTGCGCTTATCGCTACACGACAACGTCGAATAGCCCAGCGTATGCTTGCACACACTGGAGTCATTGTACATCAATTAGCTCATTTGTGCTTATTGGGCGCGTTCCGCAGCGATGATCTTCTCGGCTTGTTGGACACTCGCGGCGATGCGGTAGGTTTTGCGGGTGCGGGCATCCAATTTGACGCCCAGGGTGATCAGCGGGAGCATCAACCGATTGGTGTAGACAATAACGATCACCCCCAGGCGTGGATGCGGATTACTGAGGATATTGCTACCATGCTGGCTGGATTCCATAAGTGGGCGGATGTTGCCACCAAGATGATTGATAATATCGACCCGGTCATGCGCTACCGTATCCATCATGGCTTTGGCATCTGTCACAGCCTGATAGTGTTCGGCAACGGTATAGTCTTCATAGTGGACGAAAAGAATGTCTTTTTCTGCATTATGCCAGTGCATGGAAACAGGCATGGACCTTGCTAGCTCCAACGTAGTTTTGTTGATAAGTCTATTGTAACTGGATGAGTAAAAGGTAAATGCTTGTTGGGTTTGCAACCCTCTC
>CAKZMO010000139.1 GCA_937128595.1 uncultured cyanobacterium
GAGCGGCTGAACCTTGCCACGATTGGCGCGGCGGGGGGTCAGTTTGCATCGTCACCTGAAACCCTTAAGGCATTACTCGAAAAGCTCTCAGCCGAGCTGGGCACAACGCGGATCGAGTTCTACCCTGATGCTGGGATGCTCGATGAGAAGCACGAAACGGTACGGCAGCAATATCAGAGAGCATGGCAGATCCTCAAAGAATGGGGCTATCAGGTGGCGATCGCCTGGTGGGGTCAGTTTGATAAAGCGGATGGAGATATCGACGAGCTGGAAGATTTAGGGGCGATCGCCTTCATCAGCCCTGCTAAGTTCAATCGGAGGGTGTGGCTTCAGAAGTACAAATCAGCGGCTAAGGCTGCGTGGCGACGGACGAAGGCATTCACCCCAGATCGGGAGGTGTTTCAGCGCTATGTGAGCATTGAGCCCGGTGAGCTGACCTACGATATCCACGCTTTTCTCTCGACGATGGGCAGCGGCAAAACTGCCGAGATTGCCAGAATCCTCAGCGGCATCGATGCCGGGGCGATCGCCATCGGCTCCAGAAACTCACTGTTACTCCAGAGCTGCGAACGATGGGGCAGCTTCCCCCATCTGCACAATGATTCAGCGTTTGGCCTAACTGCCGATCCTCACTCTCGAATCGCGTGCTGCATCGATAGCCTGTTGCACTTCGAGGATCATCACTTCGACGGCAAAATCATCATTCTCGATGAAGTGGTGTCTGTCATCAAACACGCGCTGCTGAGTTCGACTCTGAAAGATAAGCGGCAAAAGTGCCTTGCAAAATTGGAGCAAGCGATTAAGCGGGCTTCGGTGGTGCTGGCCTGGGACGGCAACTGTGCCGATATCGCGATCAACTATCTGGCAGCACTACGCGGCGCTGACTGCCGAGTGCTGAAAAAACTGAATCAGTACCGGGCTGATGCACTCCATGTGGAAATGGTGCAAGGTGGCCACCTCCGCGACTACTCGCCCGTGGTGAAGAAAATCAATGAGACGCTAGAAGCGCTCCATACGCTCAAGTCTGGAGGGGCGATCGCCATCATCAGCGGTTCTCAACGGCAATGCGAAGCGCTCGACGATACCTTATCGGCTAAGGGCTATAAGGTACTGCGGATCGACTCTAAAACCATCTCTGAAGATTGGGCTAAGACATTTCTGAAGAATCCAGACCGCTACATCGAGCAAGAGCAGCCCGATGTGCTCATCATGAGTCCCACGGCTGAGAGCGGCATCGACATCAGCATCAAGGGCTATTTCAAGAAAGGGTTTGCATTCTTCTTTGGAGTCGTCGATACCGATACCCAGCTCCAATTTTTGCGACGGGTGCGAGATCTGCGTGATTGGTGCTGTTGGTGCCAGGAGTACACCACGCTCGACGATTGGGAAGGGACGCGATCGCCATTTGCGCGAAGCCTTCAGAAAGACTTACTTGATGCTCTCCAGATGGACGCGGTTGCAGCGCTGGAAGGTGAAGCCGAGCAAAAGCACCTGAATGCTCTGATGAGCGATTTGAAGCAGCAAGCCTCCGATCCTCACACTCAAGCGGCGCTGCAATTCATCGCAGCTCGTAACTACGAACGGAGCCACACGCGGGAATGCCTGCAAGAAAGGCTTGAGCAGCATGGCCACAAGGTAACGCTGATTAATGCAGAGCAAGATATCGAGTCACGGGATGAGATTCAGCAAGCGAAAGAGCACATTCAGGTTGCTCACAGCAACTCCGTTTTCAATGCTGACAACATCTCAATCTCCGAAGCCTTCACAATCACGAGCCGCTTCGGAGCCTCACTCGAACAGCGCTATGCCGCAGAGAAGGCGATCCTTAAGGCGAAACTGCCAGGGATTGAACTGACGGCAACATGGAGCGCTGAGTTTATCCGCCAAGTACTGTTTCAAGATCGGGCACTGTTGGCACGGCTTGAGCGATTTTGGATGCTCAATCACATGGACGCGGCTAAGAATCGACAGGCTGAACACTGGCGAGAAATTATGCAGAACGGAGCATCCTTCACCGATATCAGCACGGGCTATATTTTTCTGAAGGCTCTGAAGCATCTCGATATTCTCGCCTTGCTCGACGGCAGCACCTACAGCTCTGACTCCCCAGAAATCCAAACTATCTATCAGCAGTGCAAGCGCTCCAAGCAGATTCAAACAGCACTAGGGCGATCGCCCGGTAAGCTTTCACCGATGGATTTTGTTGGGCGGCTGATGGCAGCGATCGGAGTGCGGAGCAGCTCCAGCGTAGGGGCACGGGATGAGAATGGCGATCGCGATCGCACCTACTCATACCTATCCCCAGAAGCCGATCCTGACACCCAAAATATCCTCAACTGCTTCCAAAATCGCTTTGAAAATTACTTGAATTTAGAATCGGCTGAAAGCATTGATAACTCTAACTCAGAGGTGGATCACCTCACCCCTAAAATAGATACTGATATAGGCCAAGGTGATCCACTCAAAATCCCCTTGGCTTCTACAATTGAGGGCGATCGGCAAAACAGCTCATTTCAGCAGGGCGATCGGGTCAGGTTTGGCACTTCTCTCAGTGACTGGGAGGTGCTGAGCATCGAGGGCAGCACGGCAAAAATCCGAATAATCGGCGGCGCTGGCTACAACACCGTCACGAATCAGCCCCTTGAATTACTGGAGGCAGTAGGATGACCCAAAATCGCACCGTCACCACCTTCTCACCAGGCGATCGCGTCAAATTGCCCAGCGGTCGAACGGGCGTTGTTGTCGAGGCGAATCGGCGGGTGATGCCGAATCATGATTTGGTTCAGCTCGACGAACCCAGAGACGGATTCAGCGATCGCCAGTGGTTTTTGCGCTCGATCTTGTCGTCGGAATGAGACACCTGTGCGACAAAATGCAACAGCGGTGAGGCAAAATGCAACAGCCCTATTGTCGCGATTTGTCGCCTGTAAAAAGGGGCGATCGCACGGCTCAAATTTATCTATATTGATTATCTAATTCAGCTCTTTGAGGCTTCTGGCGGCGCTTAACTAGCCCCTCGAACAAGTTCTCTTCAGCCACGGCTTTCAATCTCCTTGCCCAACGCTTGAAACTCACCCCACGCAATCCGACCGAAGCGATCGCCAGTCTCATAGACCGGGACACCTTTCAATGCAACTCGCTCGTGTGCTGTCAGCCGTTGAATCTCTTGCTTGAAGACCGGGATATCTAGATTAACGTGAGTTCGGGTTAAGCAAAAGGTTCAAAGCCTTGTGTTTCCTGCGTCTGGAAGATGCAGAGTCTATTCATCATTCTCAACAAGGCTCGCAGTTGAGAAAATTCGCATTAGTAAGCCTTATTGAGAATACTTTTGTTTGCAGCTTTCTTGAAATGAACGGTAAATCAGGCTTTCTGGGAATTCCTTATCCCGAACTCACGTTAGATTAGTCAGTGCTTAGGCCACAGGAGTTCCTAGAACTTTGGGATCAAGAGCAAGATCGGTGATTGGATCATTCTAGTTGCCGATCTGTTGCGATCTAGTGAGAAGTTTTTCTACCTTGCAGACTCAAAAAACTATATTTTTTCAAGAGCCTTAAATTCAAGCACTTAGGCTATAGATAAAGGGTTTCAAGACTTTGGCTCACTTCTTTTTTTGTGTCCCAGAGCAGCTTGAAGCTTAGCAAAAGGAAAATAGGTCTGATCACCTTGCTTGAGTATTTGATCCGGTTCTTTAACTTAAACGCAGAATAGCTAAACAACCCTTCCTAATGGCCTAGATCATGAGATTTTTTTTTGGTAGCAATCATAGTGGGGTCAATAGGCTGTTCTCCTAGCCCTGAAGCCACGAAGGAAGTTCCGCAGTCAGCCTCTTCATCACCGTTGCCAGTGTCACCGAGCGCTGTCGAAAAGTCTGAAGAACCGGAAAGCTCGAATACAGCCAGTTCCACCACTCCTGATGACTCTCCTAAATTTTGGACAGAAGCACTTGAATATGGCTCAAAAGCGGCTCAAATGGCTCAATCTGCACAGTCCAATGACGATTGGCAGTTGGTGGTTACTAGGTGGGACAGGGCTATAACCTTGCTTGGGAAAATTCCCCAAGAACACACTGATTTTCAAAAAGCGCAGGAAAAGATTAGCGAGTATCGAGCCAACCTTGCCCAAGCTCAAAGCCTTGCCAATAAGCCAGTAGAAGCGTCTCGAACAGATATTGTGGTAACGATCGCCGAAGAAATCCCTGGTTGCATCGGTTTATTGAGTGCTGTAGAAGAAGCAAGACGCGAGGAGCGGATAAGGCTTCAACAATATAGAAATCCTAATCGAATTCCCTCAAACTCTAGCGGCCACATGGGTGACTATACAAACGGTATCAACGATTTGTTCCAGATTCTAGCAGAACAGGCATATGCAGAAGCTAGAGCTACGAGACAAATAGCCGAGATTGAATATCAGGAAGCTTGCAATTGAACACGCCTCCTCAGTCCCCAAACCCAAGACCAAGATCAAACAGCAACCAACCTTTAGAGGAGCTGAGAAAACTGAATAGGGAGATTCAAACTCTTCGAAAGGAGCTTATACAACTGCATTCAGACGTTAAGAGCCTGAAAGAGCTAAACTTTCAAAAGCAAATCACTTGGGGTGTAGTTAACGCAGGATTTTTCTGGGTTGGACTAATATTTGTCTTTCAGCTCTTTATATCGATCGCCTCGTACTAAATCCATGCGTCTCCTCAAGATGCCGTGTTTGTCTACTTTTTGGGGTGACAGATTGCACCAAATAGAACTGCACCAGAAACAGCAGGGGAAACTCGTGAGGAGATCGCCAGCAACAGGATCGAGGAAGACAAAAAGATTCTCAAGCATCTTTGGTCAGACTGGGAGAAGCCTGAAAAAGGCTTCTGGGAAAGGACGGATAAACTGGTGGAAATGCTCAACGGTTTAATGAAGTGAAAAAAAGTTTACCGATTTGGTAAACTAAATTATATTAGCAAGGCATGGAGATAACCTTCGGCAATGGCAAGCTTCAAAAATTATGTGAGCAACAAGCAGTAGCTCAAAAGCAATTGGGTCAAGCCTGTGCCCGTAAACTTCGAGCGCGCCTCGCTGACCTTGATGCTGCCGATTTTGTGCAGGATCTGGTGGCAGGACGACCGCATCCTCTTAAAGGCGATCGCGCTGGACAATTTGCTTTGTATTTACAGGGTGCTAAACGACTGGTTTTCAAGCCAGCCAATGACCCAATTCCTTATAAGGAAGACGGCAGCATTGACTGGTCTAATGTGACGCATGTCTGCATAGTTTTCATTGGGGATTACCATGACTAAAATGACACCTCCCTTTGCCCCTGATTGGGCTTCTCCCCCTGGTGACACCATTGCTGATCTACTGGAGGAGCGTGATTGGACTCAAGCCCAATTAGCGGATCGCTTGGGATACACCACAAAGCATGTTAGTCAATTGATTAATGGGAAAGCGTCAATCACAGAAGAGGCAGCGATCAAGCTAGAGCGCGTCTTGGGGAGTACGACAGGTTTTTGGCTTAATCGAGAGGCTCAGTACCTCGCTCAGCTAGCAAAGATTGATCAAGAGGAACGGCTTCAGGCATGGGTTCCGTGGTTAGAGCAACTGCCAGTTCACGATTTGATGAAGCAAGGTGTTATCACTAAACGACGGCTAGTGGATAAACATAAGCCAGCGGTAGTGAAAGACTTGCTCCAGTTTTTTGGGGTGGCCTCGCCAGACGAGTGGAAAGGTTTCTATGTCGGGATGGAGTGTGATTTTCGTCGAACCAGGGAAACTCAGAGCGATGTGGGTGCTATTGCGGCTTGGATTCGCCAAGGTGAGGTGCTGGCCGAGAGCCTGGATTGCCCGAAGTACAGTAAGCCAAAGTTTGAAAGGGCTGTCCGAAAGATAAGAACTCTCACGGTGTTAGACCCGCAAGAATTTGGCCCAAGAATGCAGAAGCTTTGTTGGGAAGCAGGAGTTGTATTCGTTTTGGTTCCATCGATTCCGCGGGCGCACGTGAGTGGAATGGCGCGATGGTTGAACCTCCATAAGGCGCTGATTCAACTTTCGCTCTATGGCAAGCAGAACGATCGCTTCTGGTTCACCTTTTTTCATGAGGCAGCTCACATTTTGCTCCATGACAAGAAGGATATTTTTCTGGATGAGTGGGATGAGGGAGCCGTGGTGCAGTCTGAGCAGGAAGAGGAGGCAGACTGTTGGTCACGGCAATTTCTGATTCCGCCTGAGTTTGATACGGAGCTACCTCAGTTGCGATCGAAAAAAGCGGTACTTGAGTTCGCAAACCGAGTAAGGATTCACCCAGGCATTGTAGTGGGCAGGCTTCAGCATGACGGACTTATTGATCCAACCTGGATGAATGGTTTGAAGGTCAGTTTTTTTGCCAGTTGGCAGCAGAGGCAAAGATGAGATCGCCACACGAAAGCATCTCTAGAATTTTCCTAAGTTGTCTTTGAAGCGACAAACATCTTAGACCTTTAGAGGTTAAGAGCTTTTCTCAGTTCGTCTGCATTCTTGACGGTATCCCAGTCGATTGAGGCAGTCTGAAGCAGCTCGACAGCAACGCCTATCAAGTGCTGTGGGTAGACTCTCTCAGGAGCTGGCACGGGTTCATCATTGTTGTCCCTAACTGTCTGGGCAGTCTCTCTCAGCCAGTCTTGCTGCTGTTTCTCAATCTTGATATTCACGGTCACAAGCTTTGATTTTTTCGAGGGTTTACGTTTGGGCGATCGCCCTGTGTTGGCTGAGGATAATTCCTCAATAGGTTTATCGTCTAATACCTTTTGAGGTTCCTCTGAGGTTGTTTCTGTTGGAGTGGGCGTGTTTTTCCCAAAGTCTCCCAGCTTCATTCCTCCCATTCGTTTTTTGCTACTCATCTCAGCCCCCAAATTTTGCTTACTTCTTTCGCGAGTGATTTATAGGCCGTTGCACCACTGGATCTACGGCTATAGTCAAGAACTGTTGTTTGTTGGGCAATGCTCTCAGCTAGTGCAATATTTTCAGGGATGGTTGTATGCAGGAGTCGATAGCCTAAGTCTTCTGCCGATTCGATCAACAGGTCGTCAGCTTCACGAGTTAGCACCAGGCGCGAACGATACCTCACTCGAAGCACGTCGATCGGCAACTCCTCATTCTCGCCACGGATGAGGGCGATCGCATCAGACAGACCTTTCAGCGCAGCGGGTTCACATAGAGTCGGCAACAGAACGCGATCGCTGTTCATAATCGCCTGTACTGAAACAATCCCTAAGCTGGGTGGGCAGTCCATCAGGGCAATATCTAAACCTATTAGACCTTTAAGGGATGGCTCAAAAATATCCCGGTCGGCAGTCAGGCGAAACATGCCCAAGTCACCAGGGATTAACCATAAGTGTTTCACTTCGGTCTGAAGCGGTGCGATCGCCCTATCCGTTAGCCAGTCGAGGGCAGTCGGTTCAGCTCCGTCCATGCCTAAGCCAAAGGAAAGGGTACGCTGTCCGTCTAGGTCGATGGCGATCGTCTTCTGACGCATCCGGGCCAGTGCAGCTCCAAGGTTAAGAGCAGTGGTGCTTTTGGCCGTGCCGCCTTTCATGTTCCATATAGCGATTTTCAGCATAGGTAGTAAGGTATTAGACCTTTATCAGATAACAATACCTCTAAAGCTGTAAGACATTAAAGTGGTAAGGCTCTAATGAAATTAGGCACTAAAGGTCTAATATCTTTAGGCGATCGCTCTACTTCATCAGCACGGATAGACAGCTTATCCTGATTTGTGATACACATGGAGTACAAATAAAATATAAGTGACAATCTAATCAACGCATCTTATCGGTGTTGTTGGGGAGTGGTACAGATATGCCTGCTCAAACAGAAAAAGTACAAGCACGAATTCATCCAGACCTTAAAAAGTCGGCAGAAAATGTTTTTAAGCGTCTCGGACTGAAACCAACTGATGCGATTCGGCTTTTTTACAGGCAAGTTGAGCTTCATCAAGGAATCCCGTTTGATATCAAAATTCCTAATGATGTGACCTTGGCCGCATTGCAAGAAGCATCTCATCCAGAAAACCTGGAAAGTTTTGACAGTGTTGAGGCTTTGTTTGCAGACTTGGATGATGATGAGTAGTTATGAGTTGAAGTGTGCGAAAGCTCATCAAGACAAGCCAGTTTAAGAAAGACTTTAAGAGAGCTAAAAAGCAAGGACGGAAGCTATCTGAACTTCAGAGAGTACTCAGCCTCTTGATCGAAGAGGCTGAGTTAGAACCCAGGCATAGAGATCACTCTCTAAATGGAAACTGGATTCCTTGTAGGGAATGTCACATAGAACCCGACTGGTTGCTGATTTATAATTTGACGCACGATAACGATTTAGTCCTGGTCAGGCTAGGCAGTCACTCAGAATTATTTCGGTAGTATTCTTCCAACATCTGGTGTCCGTGCGATCGCCCTACTTCCCCATCAACATTCTGAAACCTTGTATCTGCTGCTCAAGCAAGACCATACGAGCACTCAAGTCCTTGACCTGATTCGCTAGAGTATGGGCTGATTCTTTGCCGAGGTAGGTGGCGATCGCCTCATGCACCACTTGGGAACTATTGCGTCCCGACTGCCGAGCAATTCTCTCCAGCTCGTCTTTCCACTCGACAGGAACCCGCGATCCGATCATCGGTTTTTCAGGCATTGCAATCACCGCTATCAGTCTCACCTCAATCTTACCCGTCTTAATCTGATATCACTGATAACGCTGTTTTCTCAATAACAGGGGGGTCATTCTCATCAAGAGTCTTCGGTTTTGAACGACAGCCCTCAACTCTATATTCGTCGTTCGTTTTTTATGTAGAAGACGAAATATGATGGGGGAGTCGTCATTCGAAGGCCGTCTCATGCCGAGGGAAGGAAAACAGAATCGATCCGGGAAGGCGGCGGTGCTGGAACCCGATGAGCTTCAGCATCTGTTGGCAGAGTTAGACGATCCCTATCGGGCGATCGCGCAACTCTGTTATCTCACCGCAGGCCGCATTGGTGAGGTGCTGTTGCTAGAGGCGGGTCATGTCACGGGTGGGCATCTGCTGTTCCCGGCTCCGAATACCAAGATGAAGGTGTCTCGGACGGCCAAGATTACAGCACCGA
>CAKZMO010000140.1 GCA_937128595.1 uncultured cyanobacterium
GCGGTGAATGGGCGCTGAACCCGGAAACGGGCGGTAACGAGTACATCGAGGAACAAATCGAACTCGGTGATCGCATCGTCAGTGTCCACCTTTCGCCGGTGTATGTGGGTGAACGCTTCCTGGGTACGGTGTCGGTGTTCCGTGACATCACCCGTGAGGTGGAGGCTGACCGCAGTAAGAGTGACTTCATCACCAATGTGTCCCATGAATTCCGTACCCCGCTAACGCCGATCAAAGGCTATATTGATATGGTGTTGATGGGCGCGGCTGGCCAGGTTACTGATCAACAGAAGAACGTACTCGGCACCGCCAAGCGCAATGTGGATCGTCTGACGGCTCTGGTCAATGATGTGCTAGAAATTTCTAAATTGGATCAGGGTGCCAAAGAACTTGTTCTAGGTGATGTGGATGTCAACGAAGTCATTGAGATGGCCTTGAAGAAACTTGTTCAGAAGCCACAGCATCGTGATAAGGCATTAGACGTCCATTACGATGCGACGGATATTCCGATCATTCGTGCAGACGCTGATAAGGTGTTACAAATCGTAACCAATGTTGTGGACAATGCGTTCAATTATACGCCGTCCGGTGGTAGTATTGATATAAGCGTTGAGGCGGATGTGGACAACAACAACGCTCTCATCGCAGTGGCGGATACAGGCGTGGGTATCCCTGAAGAATTCTACGAAAAAGTGTGGTTGCGTTTCGAACGTCATGACGACACTGCACTGGGCATGGAAGTCCCAGGAACGGGCCTGGGTATGCCAATCGTGAAGGAATTGGTTGAAATGCATGGTGGTCGCGTCTGGTTCGAGTCCGAGCTTAATGTCGGCACCACTTTCTACATCCAGTTGCCAATCAATCGTTCTGAATACATGACACAGATCTCCGTATCTGATGATAGGAGCAATTAACATCAATGGCGAAAATCCTGGTAGCGGAAGACGAACGGGACATACGCGAGCTGATCAACTTTACGTTGACCTTCGCCGGGCATGAGGTGCATCAAGCCCCCAATGGTGCCGAGGCGATCACGATGGCGCAGGATATTATTCCAGATTTGATCATGATGGATGTGCGCATGCCGAAAATGACAGGCTACGAAGCCTGTAGGGAGATGAAGACTATCGACTCCATCAAAGAGATCCCAGTGGTGTTCCTCTCGGCTAAAGGGCAGGATGAGGAGATTTCCACAGGGTTGGAGGCGGGGGCGATAGATTACATCCTCAAACCCTTCGCGCCAGATGAATTGACCCAGCGTATTACGGATATTTTGCAGAAGATCGGTGTATCATAGTAGATACATGGACCGATTGCTGCATATGCAGTTCGAAACTTAGGACTTAGACGTTATGAGTGCCATCACAGTAGGCGGAGACCTAGTCCATTACGAGGTGCTGGGGCGTGGCGGGAAACCGGTCATCCTGGCCCATAGTTGGTTAGGTTCGTGGCGATATTGGATCCCAACTATGCGTATGCTTCAGTTGAAGTTCCGTGTGTATGCGGTTGACCTGTTTGGATATGGAGACTCCAGTAAGAACCCGGCACGGTACGGTATTGATCATCAGGTGCTGCTACTTGATGAACTAATGAAACAGCTTGGTTTGCCCAAAGTTGCCATGATCGGGCATGGGTTGGGGGCGCAGGTGATGACCGAATTTGCCTCTCGTGAGCCGGATCGTGTCGCACGTATATTGATCTGCAATGCGCCCTTATTCAATGTGCCCGACCTCAAAAACCGTGAGCCATCACAGGTGCGGCGGGTAATGCTGACCGGGCAAAACGCACAACAGCCCTTAAAATCCGGCATTGATGAACCACTAGCAGATATTTCCACACTTGATAAAGATCAAGTACAGAATAATGCGGATTCCGTCGCGGACCCCACGGTGCTGAGTGCATCTAATGTGACCATCCGTAACCCGCGTATGATTGACCGCGATAAACTCCGTGAGGCTGCGCTAGCGCGTGGCGCGGCGATTATGCGGGGGGATGATCAACTAGAGCCTAGCATCGCTTTGACGGGGTCTGGTAGCAGTAAAAACCAGCTATCCGATGCGCTCGACGACAGTATGGATGCACTTCTGGCTAAGTGCTTTAAAAAGTCGGAGCCGGAGTATGATAAATTACAGTCTGATGTCGAACGCTCTGACGACGATGTGCTACGCTATTCTAGCCACGGCTTTGACGCAGGTGCAATGCTGGATAAGCTGCGTTTGCTGGATATTCCCGCAGTCGTCGTCCACGGTAATGATGACCCGATTATCAAGCTGCCGGGTGATGAGGTGTGGGATTACATCACACTGAACAAAGACGATAAGCTGCTGCCGGTGCCGCTGCCGAGTGTGCGTCACTTCCCGATGTTGGAGGCAGAGACTTTTACGCGCTTGGTCTCGTCTTTCCTGGAAACGCCGGACATCAGCAAGATCGAAGTGAAGGAGCGTTGGCGTCGCCGCGCTCGCTAATCCCTGATGGAAGCCTGATAGACGTGCAGTCA
>CAKZMO010000141.1 GCA_937128595.1 uncultured cyanobacterium
AACAAATGGTCTATTTAGCATATAGTATGCAAATACTGATTTATTGTCCAGGTATGACTTTTGCATGCTAAGAACTAGGAGTAATAAAAATTGATGAAGCCAACACAGTCTACGATCAGCAATATCCTGAAGCATGAACGCAAGAGCAACAGCTACAAAATCGCCCTGGTGAGAGCCATTAATGATGTCGCTCTGGAATATCCACACCGTCCACCCTCTGGTGGGGTTGCCATTCCCTTACGTTTACTCGCAGAATTCTGGTTGGCATACTACTGGGTTTTTGTCGATCCCACAAACCCTATCAGACAGGGTCACAATCCAACTGACATGTCATTTCGGGATGAACTGACCGAGCTACGTCAACTGTGGGAAACATCCATAAACGATCATGATCCATCTGCTGGTTTTTTCCTCAAAAACGCAATGGGTGTAGCCCGTGAACGCACAACATTTACACCTGAACTTACCAAAACCTATGATGCCACGGTCAAAGAGATCGCCAAAGCAATTCGGCAACCGATTAAGTTTGCTGGACCGGGGCAGTATACGGTATTTGATAAACCGCGTAAGCTGCGTGATCTGGAAAATGTATCATCAATTCCCTCGGCCCAACCGACAGATTTATGCCTCGTAATACCACACGATCTCTGGATGACTTTTCAGGAACTATCGCTCTGGATAGAGGCATTATGTATCCATGAATGGTGTCTGTTCACCGAAACGACAGAGTCAGATAGCAAACGTGGGATCACCTATACATTGCTGACGGCGCGACCTGATAATCGTCGTCCACTGACGTGGGAACGCAATCAGATGGATATTCTGATTATGGAAGGCCAGGTCTTTGAGTGCCCATGGACACGAAAAACGTTGCGGCGGTCAGAAGATTACGACCTCGATCATATTATTCCGGTAGCTATCCGCCCGATAAATGAGCTATGGAATCTGGTGCCTGCCGATCCGGATTACAACAGTCATGTGAAACGAGATCGTTTGCCTTCACCAGAAACATGGAAAGCCGCCGAACCGGTCCTGGAGCAAACTTACTCTGTCTATATCACTGCGGTGGGCTTGCAAGATTATCTGATAACGGATGCCGAGAACCGTTTTGGTGCATTGGATCCAGATCGCTTGGCAACCGATCTGGTCACTAAAACAGGGCATCTTGTGCGCTCAATCTCAAACTCGCGCAACCTGCCACTATTTTGACAGGTGATCTAATGCGTAAAGCCTACAACGCATTACTAACGAAGCGCAGGAGGTCGCTGCGGCGGCTTTGTGAAGCGTATCAAGTCGCTGTGGATCGAGTAGAGTTACACTTCATCGTCGTTACGACGCCAATCATGCTTCTGGTAAATAATGGGGTCAATGTCCAGACCATCAAGCATGGCGAACAGGTAGCGTGCCAGCGAGCGATGATGCGTGTTCGTCCAAATCGCAAACTCCTTGCGTGATGACTTCGGAGCTTGATCGAGAGTGTACTCTGCCTCAAATTTTACTAGGATAACTGCGATATTATGCTCCGCCATCAACAACTGATGAGGGATTGTTTACTTCATCTATGAAATTATCGTTGGATGCATCAAAGCGTTGCATCGAGATAATGACCTTGCTCACTTCTAAATAATGTACCAAGTAAGGTTCAAGATGTTGTATACGTTTGAGCACGTCTTCTGATACATCGAAGCGTTGCTCATTGACTTCGAGGTAGCCTTTTGTGTCATTATCACCTGTTGTGACCACAGCAATGCCTTGCATCGTGCTCAGACGATTGTTCGCTATATCGGCATCTATATTACGGCGCTTGGCTGTGCGTATTGCGAGGGCTAAGAAACCAATTCCGGCGAAGATCAATCCTAAGACGCTGGTGCCAATGAATTCACCCCATGCTATAGGTGGGTTGAACAGTAAATTAACGGGCACACTAAGTGCGGCAACACCAATAGCACTGAAGATGAACCCGAAAAACAACGGCCCATAACGCTTGTAGGTTTCACTGTGTAGCAAATCATCCACCTGATGCGGTGTGAGCACACCATTGGCGTTCGCAGTGAGGTCATCTTCTGTGATGCCCAGTGCATGCATCAACTCGCCATCCGCACTGAGTAATTTTTTCTTTCGCTTTTCCATGTGTGACTCTTTTGGCATTATCCCGACTGATACACAATTATGCCATAATTTGCTGACCCTGGGCGATCATTCGTGAGGATGTGGGCAACCTCGTATTGATGCAACATGCATGCGACTAAAGCTTTTCATCGAGATATTGCGACGTGTTGTAAAACAACTCTACGGGGCGTTTCAAATCGGATAGTGCACGCAAATCCGCTTGTCTTCATTGAAACGGGTGGTGTCGTTGATTTTGCAATCCTTCATTTTCTGCTTGCCGATAAGCTCATTATAGTTCATAATGGTTCAAATAAGAAGAAATGAACGGAACACGATGAGCAATCTACCACCTATCCTATCAACCGGAACGCAGGTCGTCAGTCACATCGACATCACCAACAGCGCCGGGGATGTGAGCTTTGCTGCTGGTGCGGTTGGTGTCATCGTCAAAGCACCGACTGACCTGAACCATGCCTACCGGGTGCGCTTCATGGACGGCACCGAGCAGACGCTGAAGCGCGAACAGTTCAGTGTGCGCAGCCATCACCAGAACCCGACTGCGCCCGATGACCATCTGGCGGGTGTTGATCTATACCAGCATGTCGTCTATCGCTGTGTGGTGGGATCACGCGCCTACGGCCTCGATCATGACGAATCAGATACTGATCTGCGCGGATTTTATCTACCGCCAGCGGATCTGCACTGGTCACTCTTTGGTCTGCCGGAACAGTTGGAGCGTGGCGAGGAAACGTACTGGGAGATCCAGAAGTTCATCGTGCTGGCGTTGAAGGCCAACCCCAACATCCTGGAGTGCCTGTATACGCCGCTGGTGGAACACGCCGCACCCATCGCGCAGGAACTGCTCGACCAGCGGCATATCTTCATGTCGAAGCTGATCTACCAGACCTACAACGGCTATGTGACCTCGCAGTTCCGCAAGCTGCAAAAGGACATCGAGAATCACGGCGAAATCCGCTGGAAGCACGCCATGCACCTGATCCGGCTGCTGCTGTCGGGGATCATCGCGCTGCGTGAGGGTGAAATCCCGGTGCGCGTGCCGGACGAATACCGTGAGCGTCTGCTGGCGATCCGGCACGGCGAAACACCCTGGGAGGATGTCAACGCCTGGCGGCTGGCACTGCATAAAGAGTTCGATGCTGCTTTTCAGACGACCAAACTACCAGAGCGTCCCGACTACGAAGCCGCCAACGCCTATCTGGTGCAAGCGCGAAGGAGTGTGCTGTGATTGAACAACTCAAACCCATCGTCGAACGCCAGCCCTATCCT
>CAKZMO010000142.1 GCA_937128595.1 uncultured cyanobacterium
GGGGCTAGGGGGGATCTGAAGTAGCATTGACGACTTCTCAAACATCCTCTAAGACTCACCCCACAGGATGAGCATCATGCAACCATCCTGCGGGGCTATAATTAACAGCACTGCATCAAGAAAAATTGATGAAAAAGACGATCGCTCCAACTGCTGCTCAGGCCAACTCGGAACTGTTGAGTGCTATTGCGACAGGATTTCATGCTCTGTCTGATGCCCTCCGAATTCAGATTGTTGAGCAGCTGAGAGAACAAGAACTCTGTGTCTGCGATTTGTGCGATCGCCTTGATGTGCGTCAATCAAAACTGTCGTTTCACCTCAAGACATTGAAAGAGGCCAAGCTCGTGCGATCGCGCCAGCAAGGAAAGTGGGTGTATTACAGTCTCAATCTGCCTCAGATTGCTGTATTGGAGCAATACCTATCTGATTTTCGGCGGTTTAGTCCCATGCGTCCGGCTCGTGCTTGTCGCGACGATGCTCCCAATCAGATGTAGTTTTTAGAGAATACTGAGCTGGCAGTACCATCCTAGAAACTATCCTTTCTGTCATCTGTTTCGGTTGATGTTTCTTTAACATCAATGTGCTCTAGGTGACTTGTCTAATCAGTTTTTTTTGATTTGATGATGTAAAAGTGGGATAAAAGAAATGCTTTTACATCATGTGAAAGGACTGTGACGGCCATGCGGATACCTACCTCTCGGTATTTTCAGGAACGGAAAGTTGGCACCGTTCTTGCCTGGTATAACAACAAATGGGCTTATCAATTACTCACAAAGGATGAACATCAAAATTACATTCAAAACTTTATGGCATCTACGACATCATTCGACAAAACCGGGGTGCGTAATTACGCCTTAGTGACGGCGGCCTATTGGGGCTTTACTGTCACTGATGGAGCGCTGCGGATGCTGGTTCTCCTTTATTTTCATACCCTTGGCTATTCGCCTTTTGAAGTGGCGATGCTGTTTCTCTTCTATGAAATTTTTGGCATTGTTACAAACTTGTTTGGTGGCTGGATCGGATCGCAACTCGGAGTCAAGCTAACTCTCTATGGCGGAATTGCGCTGCAAATTGGGGCACTCCTGATGATGACTCCAGTCAATGAGGCGTGGGCACTGGCTCTAGCAATTCCCTATGTCATGGCGGCTCAGGCTGTTTCGGGGATTGCCAAAGACCTGACCAAAATGAGTTCCAAAAGCGCCATTCGCTTGGTGATTCCCCAAGAGGCACAGTCGTCGCTGTTCAAATGGGTGGCGATTCTCACAGGGTCGAAGAATGCGCTCAAGGGTGTCGGCTTCTTTTTAGGCAGCGTTCTCCTCGCGGTGTTTGGCTATGTGAATGCATTGCTGATCATGGCAGGAGGGCTGTTTCTGATCTTGCTGTCGAGCCGCTGGCTTCCGTCTGGGATGGGCAAAATTAAAGCCAAAATCAAGTTCCGACAGCTTTTCTCCAAGAGTCGCGAAATCAATATTCTCTCGGCAGCACGCTTCTTCCTGTTTGGTGCGAGAGATGTTTGGTTTGTGGTGGGACTGCCTGTATTTCTCTACAGTCAGTTGAACTGGACATTTGAGCAGGTGGGTGGGTTTCTTGCGATTTGGGTGATTGGATACGGAATTGTCCAGTCTCTTGCGCCAACTTTATTGAAGCGGTTCGGCTCAGGGAACCCGCCCCAGGCCAGCACAATTCGATTCTGGACGGGATTTTTAACAGCCATGCCCGTGGCGATCGCCCTCTCCCTCCAAGCCGGTCTTCCACCCGGTCGAACCATTGTCATCGGCCTGATGGCCTTTGGCATCGTATTTGCCTTCAACTCAGCAGTGCATTCCTATCTCGTGTTGGCCTATACCGAAGGCGACAAGGTGGCGCTGAATGTCGGCTTCTACTACATGGCAAATTCTGGGGGACGCTTGGCAGGAACGGTGCTGTCGGGTGTCATCTTTCAGCTCTATGGTCTAGTCGGTTGTTTGTGGATATCGGCTATTTTTGTGTTGCTGGCTGAACTGATTACGCTGAAGCTGTCGAATCCAAAGTCTGAACGGGCGATCGCCCAGAAAGTGCAATAAGGAAACTAAGCGATGACAACAGAACGTCGAAATGAGTCTTCTAAGCGGGTACAAGCCGGAGGAAAACTCAGCTTTTTTGAACGATACCTAACTATTTGGGTCATTCTCTGCATTGTGGCGGGAATTTCTTTAGGACGAACCTTTCCAGGTGTTGCAGAAGCACTGGATGCCATGAGCATCTATCAGGTTTCGGTGCCGATCGCCATCTGCCTCTTTTTCATGATGTATCCCATCATGGTGAAGATTGACTTTTCTCAGGCAAGGCAAGCTGCTCAGACCCCCAAACCTGTGGTGCTCACTTTAGTAGTGAACTGGCTGATCAAGCCCTTCACGATGGTTGCTTTTGCTCAATTTTTTCTAGGATGGCTATTTCGTCCGCTGCTAGAGGGAACAGAAATCATTCGGGGAGTTGAGGTATCCCTTACGAATTCGTATATTGCTGGAGCCATTTTGTTGGGCATTGCACCTTGTACGGCTATGGTCTTGATGTGGGGCTATCTATCTTTCAGCAACCAGGGACATACGCTGGTCATGGTTGCCATCAACTCTTTGGCTATGCTGTTTTTGTATGCGCCACTGGGAGGATGGCTGTTGTCTGCAAATGATCTGATCGTGCCCTGGGAAACCATTGTGCTGTCGGTGCTAGTGTATGTCGGCTTGCCATTGCTCGCTGGAGCCATCTCGCGCACCTGGATTCTCCGTTACAAAGGCAAAGTCTGGTTTGACCAGGTGTTTTTGAAGTATTTGAGTCCAGTGGCGATCGCCGCTTTGCTCATCACTCTTGTTCTCCTCTTCGCGTTCAAGGGAGATTTGATTGTCGAAAATCCTTTCCACATTCTGTTGATTGCGGTTCCTCTATTCATTCAGACCAATTTCATTTTCCTCATCACCTACGTTGCGGCTCAGAAGCTGAAGCTGGTCTACGAAGACGCTGCACCTGCAGCACTGATTGGAGCTAGCAATCACTTTGAAGTGGCGATCGCCACTTCTGTAACATTGTTCGGCCTTAATTCGGGAGCAGCACTAGCCACTGTGGTCGGCGTTTTGATTGAGGTTCCAGTGATGCTGATGCTGGTAGAAGTCTGCAAGCGCACAGCTTTCTGGTTTCCGCGCGAGCCCGAAAAAGCAACGCTACCCGATCCCCGCTGCCTTAAAACTTATAGTGCTACGCGCTGATATAAAACCAGTAGCTGATGGAGAAGCCGCGCACCGCGTGGCTTCTCCATCAATATCTGTCCTAACCTATCTGCGCATTGCTATAAGACTTGAGTGTTGAAAATCTACACTAGATGTACGGAGGTGAATTGTGTTAAACACTTCGACCACGCAGCTTCGAAAGGCTGAGCAAGCAGATATTCTATTGATCCAATCCTGGCTTCAGCAGAATGATCTACCGCACTCCGATGTGTTAGATATCTTAGAGAGCTTGTTTTTTGTTCAGCACAAAAATATTGATGTTGGATTGGGAGGATTTGAATCTTATCCGCCCTATGGACTGATGCGATCGGTGGTCATTGCAGAACCTTTCAGAGGCCAAGGTTATGGCAAAAAGCTCTGTCACCTTTTGTTCGAACGAGCGATCGCTCAGCAAATTCACACTCTTTTTCTACTCACAACAACCGCTCCAGATTACTTCGCATCGCTTGGCTTCGAGCAAGTTGAGCGACAGACAGCTCCCACCATACTACAAAGCACCACGGAATTTAGTCATCTCTGCCCATCTTCTGCTGTCTGCATGAGGCTCGACCTGCCCGCTATTGTGAATACAGAACTTCATTCGATGTGACTCTAAACCCTTTTGGAAAACTCAACGTAGTCTTGCCAAACTCTGTAATCTTGTAATTAACTCTGATCGGGCGATCGCACCTGACTATTTAGGAATGGTTGGCAAAAGAAATTGCCCCGTCACCCGACGCATTCCAGCCAAAATGTGATGAAGATAGGCTTTGAGAGGCCACACTCCATCAGCGATCGCCCGAATCACCAATCCATTTCCATACGGCAATGTCGAGCATCCAGCTTGCATCGGTGACGGCGTATCAGAATGGGTTTTGGAATGAAATGTGTTAATCCAGGAGGTCAGGCTAGCCAGATCGAGATCGGGAGCATAGAGAATCGCTGTGGCGATCGCTGGGAACGGAGCCACAAAAGAACTGTTTTTGAAAGGATTGGTTTGTCCTGGGATGTTTACGGCATCTTCGACTAGAAGCTGACCTTCGGGCGATCGCACTTGCAGTCGATTTGTGTAGCGGCGGAACCCGTAATATTCGTTTCGAGCGAGTCGTCCTGGGACAAATATATCTGAGAGAAAGAGGCGACCTGTAGGATGTAGTGTTACCTGAGTTGATTGGTGGAATTCTGCCTCGTTGAACAAAATCAAGGGTTCTGGAACGTATTCCAACGTGGCTCCTGCTTCGATGGTCAAATGCGTAGTCAGACTCGCGGAAGTCTGCGCTTGGGGCATCCGGTGAACTTTGGTTGCGGCCTGGTCAGTAAGATAAAGCTGAGCGTTGGGCTTGAGATGAATTTGCGTGCTCAAATGATCGTTGGCTAAGAGACCCGGAGAGGAGTTCATCATATATAGATAAATTCGCCGTTCATCTGTTGAATCAAGACTGAGGCTGCGCGACAGGCGCAAAGGATAAGTAGCGTATTGCTGGAACACCACTGTTTTTTCTGTGCGATCGCACCCCAAAGTCAATGCTAAGGTTGGAGCTGCGAGAGCTTCATCATCAGTGGCTTGAACATCTGGCGATCGCTCTGGGATGGTTTGAGCTTCAGCAGGCATACGTTTATCTCTACGCTATTATGAATATACAATCTCAAAGCTACAGCTTTGCGGATTCAAGGGACTCGGAGGAGCGACTCTCAACTGCATCTTGAAACAGAACCGTTTTTCTCAGAAAAGCAACCACTTCATCTAAGCCGTCTCCAGTTTTGCAATTGGTGTAGACCACAGGGCGATCGCCCCGTCGTTCTTTTGAGTCTCTGCGAATCAGCTCTAGATCGGCTCCCACATAGGGCGCAATGTCAACTTTGTTGATCACGACTAGATCCGCTTGCATAAAGCCGGGGCCATTCTTTCGAGGAATGTCGTCTCCGGCTCCCACGTCAATGACAAAAATGTATGAATCGACGAGGTCGTAGCTGAAGGTAGATGCCAGATTGTCGCCACCGCTTTCGACGAATACTAAGTCGAGCTGGGGATATTGGCGTTCCAAATCATGAATGGCAAGAATGTTCATGGTTGGGTCTTCCCGAATGGCTGTGTGAGGACAGCTGCCTGTTTCAACCCCGACAATTCGCTCAGCGGGTAGAAAACCTTTGCGCCGAAGCCGATCCGCATCTTCTTGAGTCAGCAAGTCATTGGTCACGACAGCTACTTCGACGCCTTGTTCCATCAGACGGGGAACTAAGCCTTCGAGCAAGGCGGTCTTGCCACTACCGACCGGACCACCAATGCCCACACGAGCAACAGATAGTTTCATTGGCCTTCTCCTCTCTAACGAAACATGTATAACCGTCCCAAGGGCACTCGATCGACCGGCTCACAGGTGGCGATCGCTCCATCGACGCGGACTTGGAAGGTATCGGGATCAACTTCAATGGCTGGACAGGCATTGTTGTGCAGCATATCCTGTTTTGAGAGCGATCGCGTGTTTTTCACAGGAAGCAGCTGCTTGTCTAATCCCAAGCGCTCTTGTAACCCGTTGTCAATGGCGGCCTGGGTCACGAAACAGACAGACGTTGCTTCTGGAGCACTGCCAAAGCTGCTCCACTGAGGCCGATAGAGAATGGGCTCACAGGTCATCAACGATGCATTGGATTCGCCCATCGGCGACCAGGCAATGAAGCCATTTTTGATAATCAGCTCGGGCTTGATGCCAAAGAATCCGGGCTGCCAAAGGACAATATCTGCTAATTTTCCTGGCTCGATCGACCCGACATAATCCGCAATGCCGCAGGTGCGAGCTGGGTTAATCGTATATTTCGCCAGATAGCGAAGGGCACGGTGGTTGTCGTGGCGATCGCTGTCTTCAGGCAAGCTACCCCGCTGGTCTTTCATCTTGGATGCGAGTTGCCACGTGCGGCAAATCACCTCACCAATGCGCCCCATGCCCTGACTGTCAGACCCCAACATGCTGATTGCGCCCATATCGTGCAAAATATCTTCAGCAGCAATGGTCTCAGCCCGAATGCGGGATTCGGCAAAGGCGACATCCTCAGGCACACGGGGGTTGAGGTGGTGGCACACCATCACCATATCGAGGTGTTCATCGAAGGTATTAACCGTATAAGGGTTGGTCGGGTTGGTTGATGAAGGCAGGCAATGGTCATAGGATGCGACCTTGATGATATCGGGAGCGTGCCCTCCACCTGCACCTTCGGTGTGATAGGTGTGAATGGTGCGTCCGTTCACTGCTGCGAGAGTGTCTTCTACATAGCCCGATTCATTTAGAGTGTCGGTATGAATTTTCACCTGAAAATCGTACTCGTCAGCGACGGAAAGACAGGTATCGATGAGAGCAGGCATGGCTCCCCAGTCTTCATGGATTTTTAGCCCCATCGCTCCGTTCTCAACCTGCTCGACTAGGCTGGCGGGCAAGCTGGAGCTACCTTTCCCCAAAAAGCCAAAGTTGATCGGAAACCCTTCTGACGCCTTCAGCATGATGCCCAAGTTGTGAGCGCCGCTAGAGCAAATGCCCACGGTCACAGGGCCAAGCCCCCCTCCCAGCATGGTCGTCAATCCGCTAGAAAGCGCCTCGGCACAGAGTCCGGCGCTGTCAAAGTGTACGTGGCAGTCGATGCCGCCGGGAGTTGCAATCAATCCTTCTCCAGCCCGAACGTCGGTGTTGGCGCTGACGACGAGGTTGGGTGAAACGCCCTCCATAATGCCGGGATTGCCCGCTTTTCCGATGCCAACAATGCGCCCGTCCTTAATGCCAATATCGGTCTTGACAATGCCCTGCACCGGATCCATCAGGACGACATTGGTGATGACTAAGTCCAATGCTCCGTCTGCGGCAGTGACTCCGGGGGCAACGCCCAGGCCATCGCGCAGGGTTTTGCCGCCCCCAAATACGCACTCATCGCCATAGACGGTCGCATCTCGCTCTACCTCTACGATCAGCGATGTGTCGCCCAAGCGAATGCGATCGCCCGTCGTGGGGCCAAACAGTTCAGCGTAGCGATCGCGGCGAATTTCCATAAGTTAGAACCCTGTTTAAGTATGAACCGTGGGAAGAAGAGTGATCTTAGGCTTGAGATCCAAATCCCTGAGCTTGCATTCGTTCTAGGGATGCTGCTTTGACATCGGGATCATCTAGTGCCCCATTGACTAGGTTGTTGAGTCCCCGAACCGTGCGATCGCCCCCAATCGCTACTAAAGCAACAGTTTTTGTATCTCCTGGTTCAAATCGCACCGCTGTTCCTGCTGGAATGTCGAGGCGGAAGCCGTAGGTGGATGCCCGCTCGAACGTCAAAGCACGATTTACTTCAAAAAAGTGATAGTGAGAACCGACCTGAATGGGGCGATCGCCCGTGTTTGCCACCGTGACTGTCACAGTGTCTCGATTGGCGTTGAGCTGTAGCGTGCCGGAATCACACAGAATCGCTCCAGGGGCATCAGACGAAGTAGGAGATGAAGACATAGGAGTTAGGAAGAGAGAATTAAGGAGACAGGAGGAAGAATTCAGGATTCAGGAGGATAAGAGCCAGATGAATGTAGAAACAGCGTAGGAATAACCTGAAATGATCAGTCTGAATCGATTTAGTCTGCTGCTGCTGGCATTCGAATTGGATTGTGAATACTCACAAGCTTGGTGCCGTCGGCGAAATGCGCCTCGACTTGGATCAGCGGAACTAGATCAGGCACCCCCGGCAACACTTCATCTGCGTTGAGAAGCGTCACCCCTTCTGACATGAGTTGCGCCACGGACTTATCTTCTCGCGCCCCTTCTATCACATAGTCTGTAATGTAGGCGATCGCCTCTGGCACATTCAGCTTGAGGCCTTTTTCTTTCCGACGCCGGGCAATTTCCGCAGCAGTAAAAATTGTTAATCGCTCAAATTCTTTTGGGGTCAGATACATTGATGTCCCGTCCTCTCCGGTCTGTGTGCCTTTGCTGCCATTCAAATTGCATGACCTGCAATGGCATCACATTGTAGAGGCGATTCTACAATGTCTTCCTTAGGTTCTCTTTCTCTTCAGAATTCGTAGAAATTTGTGAATATGCAAGATGATACTCTGCTGCATATCAACATCACTTTTGATTAACTTTTTGCTGGCGGTCTTAATTACTACTGAACTGAAATTAGTTTCTGCTTAATTGCCGAAACTTGCAAAGAGTTCTAAGTGCATGAGATCGTTTTGGGTTCATCAGAATATATTTTGCGGTATGCCACACATCTCAAACCTAAAATATATCTCTCATCCAGCTCCTAGCAGTTCTAATTGCATGAGGCTATGAAGTATTTATGAATTGTTTGTCGGGTTTCAAGTGCACTGCATCCTACTGGTACAACACAGCTAAAGTG
>CAKZMO010000143.1 GCA_937128595.1 uncultured cyanobacterium
CCGCAAGCTGCGCCACCGCCAAAAACTGCCGAAACAGCCAAACCCGCAGCCGCCACCGCAGAAACCGTTAAAAATCCCGCCGTGCAGGTGGATGCCGAACCCACCAAAACGCTGGCTGAAGTCATCACCAACGACGACATCACAGTGATTTCCGCCGGATTCCGCGCCGCCGCTGGAATCGCAACAAACGTTTCATTCAACCGTGGTGCGATCGCTACCGCAAGCCGAGAACTTGCAGCAGGTAACGCGCGTGCTCAAGGAATACATCGGAATTGTGGTGTATTGGCTAAGAGGTTGGCTGTAACTGCATTTCTAGTCAGGACTGCCGCATCAGGGTTCAACTGCTCATAACCATCAGAACAACAGGGTGTAACATTTGTCATTTTTGCTCTGTACTTGCGCGAATTATTCTGATGCATACCAACGAATCAATCAACGTCTCTACAATTTCTTCTGTGACTCTCTCTGTGCAGGTTTTTCGGGCTGGCCCGGTTTTGTCCGCTGGCAATGGCCACGACCTGATTACCTGGGTTGAGCAAATTCTGATCCACGGCCCTAGCCATCTGGTGATCGACGGTCAAGAACTCAAATTTTTGGATATTGCCGGGGTTGGCGCATTAGCCAGCGCCTTGGCACGGGTACGCCGAGCTTCTAGTCGATTGAGCCTTCACAATATGCCGTTTCAGGCCCAGATGGTGCTGCGACTGGCAGATATGCATCATTTATTCGATCCCTATGCCGGGGCGCTGTCTGAATTGGAGGATGGGTAAGTTTGTGGCGACTGTCCGTTGCTGTCGGCCGCGATCGCACCGTTGGCAGGCGGCTCTGTTGGGGCTGATTCGAAATGACTCGCGGCTGAAGCGGGGTGTGAATCCGGTGCGATCGCATCGGTCGTCACGCGGTTGGGCAATGGGTCGGACATGGCCACATCGGGGATCAGCGTCAATGCCCGCAAGGATTGGCGCACAGCGGGATGTAGATATTGCTGCCGTAGCGATCGCCATTGATTCCATGACTGGTCTTCGGCTTCGGCCAGTTGCCGGGCAATGCTAGGCAGCTTGGATGCCCAGCGCTTACCGATGTAGTCTTTGAGAGCGGCGCGCATAACGGTGCAGTCTTGCAGTTGCCCTAGGCAATCTTGCAGCACTTTGAATTGTTCGATGTGGGCGCGATCGCTGTCGTCGTACCAGTCCGAGAAAAATTCAGTTTGATAGCGAACGTGCTTCATGCGTTTGCGTAGGTCGTGCAGCAGTTCCGTTTGATGGTCGGACAAAAATGACTGGGTGCGATCGCTGGTCTGCCGCAGCAGAGTTGGCTCCACTTCGATCAACCAGGCCGGATGGCGCAACACATCGGTCATGGCCGGTTGCAGCAGTTCGGGCAGCGCTTGCGTCTGAGACAGATGGGCAATCTCGCCATATTGGGGATGCTCTAGCCAATGACTCAGCGATCGCTTGAAGGCTTTGTATTTCTTGCTTTTCAGAATTTTACGAACTTCTTTTAGGGCAGACTTGCGGTGCTTGTGCAGCGTTTTCACCACATTTCGCAGGGGACGACGCTCCTCATCAGACACAATAGGGGCATAGTCGGCCACGATTCGCGCTTGCAATACATCCAAATCCCGAAGCGCGCCTAATTTCTTAGCTATTTTCTTGACGGGGGCTTCGGTGGCCGACTTTGGTAGCCAAACGACGCCATCGAAAACATGGAGCGCCGTGCGCAATCGCCGCATCCCCACTCGCATTTGGTGGAGTGCTTCTGGATCGCGATCGCCAATAACATCCGCCTCGAATTTTACAATTCGTTTGTAGAGTTTTTGAAATCGATAATGGGCGGTGTCTGCTAGGGATAGCATGGCGCGATCGGTGGATGGGTCAGAATTGGACTCGGTGGAGGGCAGAGATGTCATCGCAGACTCCTTTCATAAGGTGCAGCAGGTTGAACTAGGGGCTAATCTTAACCTTAACCTAATGGCGATCGCGGAATGGAACATCCACTATTCGAGAGATCCATGCAGAAGCGTCACAATCGGGAATACCGCATTATCTATAGCAATCCTAAATGAGTTGTGAAGTGAGAATGGTTGTTGTGAGAAGGATTCCGCAGGAATCCTTCTCACAATCCAAATAGGATTGCTATAACAGAGACATGACAACTTAGTGTATCTAAATGCGGCGATCGCCGTCGAGATACTCTGAGTTGTAGCCTGGGTGAAATATAATTTTGGTTGTGATGACCTAATCGTTAGTCTGGCAAATGTCTTTAACTAAGATATCGCGCCCTGGATTTTTGAAACCAAAGTTTTCATACACCGATCGCGCTCTAGGATTATTGTGATCGACTACTAAATACATTACCGACAGACCCAGGTGGCGACAGTAATCCTCTAGGGCATTGAGGGTTTGGGTGCCGATGCCCTGTCCGCGAAAGGTATCTCGCAGATAGAGTTCGTCTACTAGGAAATCGCGACCGCCATATTCCAAACTGTAGCCAAAGGTGAAAATCACATAACCTGCGATCGCGCCTTTTACTTCGATCAGCCAAAACTCACCGAATTGATGGTTAGATAAGAATTCGGTGAGGACGGATCGGATAAATGATTCACGAAATTCGATATGCTCAATGGCATAAAATTCCTGCATCAGTTGTAGGCAGGTGTCAAAATCATCGGCCGTAGCTCGGCGATAGGTCGCCGCGATCGCCGCCTGAGTCATGCTGTACGTCCCCTTCTTTGAGCGTTCATTATCTTCGGGAGGAATGGGCATCCAGCGTGTGATGCTTCCTCTTGTCAATGTTTGATTGTCGCGCACATTGGTCTGGGATGCGCGATCGCAGTCATTATTGTTTGCATTGCCTGCAAAGTGTGGATGCATGTCACCTTTGCGCCCTCTCCCAAGCTCGGGAGAGGGACTTTGAATGGTTTTGCTCCCCTTCGCCCACGATTGGGAGAAGGGGTTGGGGGATGAGGGCAATGCAG
>CAKZMO010000144.1 GCA_937128595.1 uncultured cyanobacterium
AGATAGGTTAGGACAGATATTTATGGAGAAGCCGCGCACCGCGCGGCTTCTCCATCAACTATTGGTTTTATCTCAGCGCTTAGCACTGTAGTTTTCCACTGTTGAAGAGGAGGTAGAGCTTCAGCTTTTACCTAAGCGGCATCTAGCCCTATTCATTGGATGTCTATCTGGATGGGATTTGACAGGCCACCGTTGCCAGATGCGGCTAAAAATGTCATCCGACATGTGATCTTAATCTCTCAAATGTCTAAGGCTTGCGTGTTGAAGAGTCGCGAAGCCAGAAGAATAAGAGCAAGCAAGAAGTGGACAGGCCACGGAGCCGAAACAAGAGTTAACACAATTCCAGCCAGTGCAACCGCAACACAGACGATTGCGACCTCTTCTGAAGATTGCTCAAACTTCTCGTACATGTAAGCAGCACCCAGAGCAGCGATCAAAGGAGCTAGAAACCACATTTGAAGTACCTGTACCTGACTTATCAAAATGTAATGTTAAGAGTTACGTCTAGTAACCTACGACACTTTTCGATAGAAAGCACGGGTTTGAGGCATCTTTTTCAGAAAAATATGTTTCAATCCTGAAGGAATGTTACTGGTGCGATCGCCAAAAGCTTTTGATTTAGAGACATTGAAGTAGTGTCAGGCTTCTACTTTGCTCACGAGAAAACTTACAAAGCCTAGACATTTGCTCTAATGTTGCTGGTGCCGCGACACAATCGGCACGGAGGAGATGACAGAACCCATCGCGTAGGCAAACCGCTGCCTTTGAGTCACTCGGGTTAGAAACGAAGCTTCTGAATCCTGTCTTCACCCGCAAACAAAAGAGGGCAAGGGATCAACTCCTACCCTCCTGCACTAATCATCAAATCAGATGGCGTTCTTTCGACGTGTCCTGTGATTGGGAACCTCGCTAAGTCGAAAGACCTGCGAAGATACTCTGCTCGAACAACGAATGCGCTTTCAATCTCCAAGTTTCCAAAAAGCTTGGAGATTGAAAGCGCGTGACCTGCTTTGTTTAGTCTTGTTCCTGTACCCAAACGGATACGGAGCCGCCATTACAGCGAAACTCAGCCCAACCCCAGTCGTTAGTATAGATGGGATCTTTTACATGCTCGGTCAGATCGACAAACTTGGCACGGGGCTGGCCGACTTCCATCCACTTCATGCCAACATCTCCATCGCTCATCAAAACCGCCATCGCTCTAGGATGATCTTCGTCTCCAAGGCGTGTCCAACCGACGGTATTGAAATGGTCAAAATAGTCATACTGATCGCCGTGACCAAAATGACTCCGCGCATAGAGAAGCTTATCGAGAATCCAGCGATGAGATGGCATGTAAATTGGGTATCTGTTGCCGTCTCGACCGTAGTCTTCGTAGTCTGCGCCGTAGTAATCGGCATAGAACACACAGGGATAGCCCTCTTGTCGCAGCAAAATAAGCGCATAGGCCAGCGGCTTGAACCAGGGTTCGACTGGGGCTTCTAGGGATTGAAGCGGCTGAGAGTCGTGGTTTTCGACAAATGTGACAGCATGGGTCGGACGTTGCTGCATCAGCGTGTCGTTCAAGATCGTTCGCATGTCATAGTTGCCTCCAGCCTTGCTGGCATAGTGAAAATTGTAGTGAAGCGGCACGTCAAACACAGACATGCGCCCACCTACGGAGTCGATATACCAGTGAAGAGTGTTGATATTGGGAGCCCAATATTCACCAACGACAAACAACTCCTTGGCAGCATGGTGTTCAAGATCGTCGATCCATTTCGGGAAAAACCAGGAAGAAATATGTTTGATGGCATCGAGTCGAAACCCATCCACACTAGTCGTGTCGAGATACCAACGCCCCCAGTGAGTCGCCTCATCGCGCACATCGGGATGCTGAAAATCGAGGTCGCAGCCCATGAGATAGGCAAAGTTTCCTTTCTCCAGCGCAACGTAATCGTCGAACTGCTTGCCCTCTAATAGATAAACGGTGTCGCCATTGTAGGGATCATAGGCGTTGTAGTCTACCGCATCGAAGTGATACCAGTGCCACTCAAACTGGGAGTATTTTCCCTGACGTTCAGGAAAATGAAAATGGGTATAGCTCTCAATTTCATGCAGGTCGCCTTTGGGATTGAGGCGATTGTCTTGAGGGAAAGGAGTCGCTTTGACTTTCTCTTTGGAGTCTCCTCCCATACGGTGATTTAAAACTACGTCGGCATAGACTTGAACTTCATGGTGGTGAAGAGCAGCGATCGCCTCTAAATATTGCTGGCGAGTCCCATACTTGGTGTGAATGCTGCCCTTCTGATCAAATTCGCCGAGGTCGTACATGTCGTAAACGCCGTAACCGACATCATAGCCACCGCTACTTCCCTTGTAGGCCGGGGGTAGCCACACTGCGGTAAAACCAGCATTAGCCAAATCTGGGGCATTGCGTTTGACTTCTTCCCAAAGGGGAACATCGGGACTGATGTACCAATGAAAATACTGCATGATGACGCCATTTAGCTCTGCCATGGTCTTTTTCCTGTGATGTTTTTAAAGGGGCTGAGATGTGAGCGAATGGGAAGTGAATCGAGCCTCGAGAACACGTTGATACTGATTGATCTGAAAAGAGAAAATTCTCATTCAATTGAACCTCAGATGTTCCCCCGAATTTGAGAACCTGTGAAATTCCTTAAGCATTCTCAAGTCTTCTTTGTGCTCCAGAGGTTCGGCTGAAGGCTCAGTATTCGAAATGAGGCTGCATCCAATTGCTCAATACGTCTAATGTGCATAAATTTCGTACCGAAGGGCTTTGTCTCAACCACTGCACCGTCCTCAAATCAATCTCAAATCAATTGTGGGCTATGGGCAACACGTCCGTTCAAACTGAGACTTTTTTTAAGGTCATTAGTCCGTTTACTGGTGGACTTTTCTGGCTATTTTGTAGTTGATTTGAAGGAGGCTGGCAAGTGCACTTCAGGGCGCACTTCAACCATTGAAGATATCCAAAATGCTATCCACAGTGGGGATTCAACATGAGTTGCATTGGGCTGCATATCGCGATGTCAGATGGCAAGTTTCGGTTCGTTGCTGAGTCGCGCGATCGCCAACAATCTTTACCGACGTGAATCTGCAAGTCATCGAATCCTGGAAAACTTAATGGCAAGTTTCACCCTCCCCGTTGAGAAACCCTCTACAATAAGTCCGATCTGCGGTGAATCTATATTGCTGCCGTCATTGTCTCTCTCTGGAAGGATGCCTTAACGCCCTATGCCACGTCGTGATGACCTCTACAAGATCCTCCTGATTGGGTCTGGCCCAATCGTTATTGGTCAGGCTTGCGAGTTTGACTATTCAGGAACTCAAGCCTGTAAAGCCCTACGAGACGAAGGGTATGAGGTGGTGTTGATTAATTCCAATCCAGCGACGATTATGACCGATCCGGAAACGGCAAATCGGACGTATATCGAGCCGCTGACGCCTGACATGGTGGAGAAAGTTATCGAGCGAGAACGCCCGGACGCCATGCTTCCAACTATGGGAGGTCAAACGGCACTCAACATCGCCGTGACCTTAGCTAAAACCGGGGTACTCGACAAATACAATGTGGAGCTGATTGGAGCAAAGCTGCCTGCCATCGAAATGGCAGAAGACCGAAAACTCTTTAAAGAGGCCATGGCCCGTATTGGAGTCGAGGTCTGTCCGTCAGGGTTGGCCGAAAATATGGATGAAGCGTGGGCGATCGCCGAGCAGATTGGCACGTACCCGCTAATCATTCGTCCGGCTTATACGATGGGCGGCTCTGGCGGCGGCATTGCCTACAACCAAGAAGAATACGAAGAAATGGCTCAAGCTGGGATTGATGCTAGCCCAGTGTCGCAAATTCTCGTAGAGCAGTCGCTTTTGGGCTGGAAAGAGTACGAGCTAGAAGTGATGAGGGATCTGGTCGATAACGTCGTGATCATCTGCTCGATTGAGAATATTGATCCAATGGGCATCCACACGGGCGACTCAATCACCGTAGCTCCAGCTCAAACCCTGACCGATAAAGAATATCAGCGATTACGAGACGCTTCTATCAAAATTATTCGGGAAATTGGGGTCGAAACCGGGGGGTCAAACATCCAGTTTGCGGTTAACCCAGTGACAGGCGACGTGATCGTGATTGAGATGAATCCACGGGTATCGCGTAGTTCGGCGTTGGCTTCCAAGGCCACCGGATTTCCGATCGCCAAGTTTGCCGCTAAGCTTGCTGTCGGCTACACCCTAGACGAAATTCCCAACGACATTACCAAGAAAACTCCGGCCAGCTTTGAACCCACCATCGACTATGTGGTGACAAAGATTCCTCGGTTCGCGTTTGAGAAGTTTCCAGGTTCGCAGCCCATCCTCACGACTCAGATGAAGTCGGTAGGTGAAGCTATGGCCATCGGACGGACATTCCAGGAATCGTTTCAGAAGGCACTGCGATCGCTCGAAACAGGCCGATCGGGCTGGGGGTGCGATCGCGACGAGAAGCTGCCGAGTTTGGCGCAACTGCGGGCGCAACTGCGAACTCCTCAACCCGAGCGAATTTTTGCCGTGCGCCATGCCTTCCAGCTTGGACTCAGCGTTGATGAAATATTTGAGCTGACGAACATTGATCCCTGGTTCCTAGGCAAGTTTCAGCAGCTTCTAGACACCGAAAAGATTTTGAAGCGAACCCAGCTCAAGGATCTCACCTATGACGTGATGTACCAGGTCAAGCAGCAAGGCTTTAGCGATCGCCAAATTGCCTACGCCACCAAGTCTACCGAAGCAGCGGTGCGAACCCACCGCAAGCAACTGGGCGTGATCCCTGTCTATAAAACTGTCGATACTTGCGCGGCTGAATTCGAAGCTCTCACGCCCTACTACTACTCCACTTACGAGCGAGCGGCTGAATCGGTTGGTGAAAAAGACGAAGAAACGTTTGCTTCAGCGCTGGGCGATTCAGAAGTGCTGTCGTCTGGTCGCCGCAAAGTAATGATTTTGGGAGGAGGCCCCAACCGCATTGGTCAGGGAATTGAGTTTGACTATTGCTGTTGCCACGCCTCCTATGCGCTGCGGGCTGACGACTTTGAAACGATCATGGTCAACTCCAACCCAGAAACCGTCTCCACTGACTACGACACGAGCGATCGCCTCTACTTTGAGCCGCTGACCCAAGAAGATGTGCTCAACATTGTGGAAGCTGAATTTCCCGAAGGCATCATCATTCAATTTGGTGGACAAACCCCTCTGAAGCTGTCGGTGCCGTTGCAAAAGTATCTCGACGATCCGAGCAATGAGTCAAAAACGAAAATCTGGGGAACCTCTCCTGACTCGATTGATACTGCCGAAGATCGGGAGCGATTTGAGAAAATTTTGCGCGAACTCAACATCGAGCAGCCGCCCAATGGTCTCGCTCGCAGCTACGACGAAGCACTGCAAATTGCTAAGAACATCAGCTATCCAGTGGTGGTGCGTCCGAGCTATGTGCTAGGAGGACGCGCTATGGAGATTGTCTATTCCGACAGCGAGCTAGACCGCTACATGACCTATGCCGTCCAAGTTGAGCCAGAGCATCCTATTTTGATTGACAAATTCCTCGAAAATGCCATCGAGGTAGACGTGGATGCGATCGCCGATCAGTCCGGGGAAGTTGTCATCGGCGGCATTATGGAACATATCGAACAAGCAGGCATTCACTCAGGAGATTCCGCTTGCTCGATTCCTACCATTTCCCTTGAATCTAAAGCGCTAGAGACGATTCGGACTTGGACAGTGCAGTTGGCAAAGGCACTGAAGGTCATTGGTTTGATGAACATCCAGTTTGCCGTCCAGGGTGAGCAAGTCTATATTCTGGAAGCCAATCCTCGTGCCTCTCGTACAGTTCCCTTTGTCTCAAAGGCAATCGGTGTTCCTCTAGCAAAAATGGCTGTGCGGGTCATGTCAGGTCAAAGCTTGGCGGATTTGAGCTTTACCGAAGAGGTGATCCCCACCCATCTTTCAGTCAAAGAAGCGGTGTTGCCCTTCGAAAAATTTCCAGGCACAGACACACTCTTGGGGCCTGAAATGCGCTCTACAGGAGAGGTCATGGGCATTGATGTAGACTTCGGCCAAGCCTTTGCTAAGGCTGAAATCGCTGCTTCTCAAAAGATTCCGCTCGAAGGCACGGTCTTTGTGTCGATGAACGATCGCGATAAACAGGCGGTGGTTCCTATTGTTCAAGATTTGATGGAGCTAGGATTGAAAATCGTTTCTACCGTAGGAACCCAGGTCGTTCTCGAACAACAGGGATTAGAGGTGGATCTCGTGCTAAAAGTTCATGAGGGTCGTCCTAATGTCATCGATGCGATGAAGAACCATCAGATCGACTTGGTCATCAATACTCCGGTGGGAGAGCGAGCCCAAGAAGACGATCGCCTGATTCGTCGTACTGCTCTGGCCTACAAAATCCCGATCATCACGACTATTGCAGGAGCCAAAGCCACTGCCAGCGCCATTCGAGCTATGCAGTCTGCCCCGCTGGGCGTGAAGTCCATCCAGGAGTACATCAGCTAAGGTGAGTTCTAATGGGAAAATTACCGCTCGTATAGCAATGCGCAGATAGGTTAGGACAGATATTGATGGAGAAGCCGCGCACCGCGCGGCTTCTCCATCAACGATTGGTTTTATATCAGCGCGTAGCACTATAGTGAAGCGCGTAGCACTATAGTTGTAGGTTGTGGTTGAGGAACGAAACCCAACAAAACATTTTCTGTCGTTGGG
>CAKZMO010000145.1 GCA_937128595.1 uncultured cyanobacterium
AAGATAAGATCCTTGGGGTGACTGTTGTCGGCGTGCATGCCGGAGATATCATCCGCCAAGGCGAAACGATCGGGGTGATGGGAGGTACAAGTGGCTCAAATTTCACCTTCCCAGAACATGTGGATTTTCGGCTCTGGGTGGTGATGTCGGGCGCAACGGTAGGACGCTCCGACTCGACCGCAATTGTAGATATTAGTCCAAATGTCATGGAGGCATGGGTGCGATCGCTCTAGACACACCACCAGAGCAATGAACTCACCTAAAGTTGAGCGCGAATTTTGAAGGTGTAGTCGCTGCCTGGTTCTAGCTGATAGTCACAGCGCTCTAGAAAGCGACCCAAAGGTTCTCGGATCAGAGCACGCCCAAGGGAAGGCTGCACGGATAACTGACCGCCTTGAAATCGCCACTGAAATTGCCACGAGTACTCGTTGGCTGTCACCTCTCCTTCTAAGCGGCCTTGCGACCAGGATTGATGAGTAATGCGAACGTATGCAGTTGTTTCGGGAAGATGCTTAGAACTCACGAACACGTCTCAGAAGCTCACTAATGTCTCAAGATTCCTGCCTTGTTGTGGCGAGACCAGAGTCTGTTGCACCGTTCGGGATTTTCACCTAGCGAATGACTCGACCGACTCGCTCAGCATCAAGTTCAAGCACCCACAATACTAAACCCTTCCGAACACGAGTCAAGATAACTTCGTTACCTCTTTCTACCAATTTTTGAGCGACATGTTTTGCCTTATCATCATTGTCAAAAAATTTGACGTAGACATAGAACTGATTCTCGTAGATTAGTGCCCCGACCGGATGAGTCGAATCGGGAAGCATAACATGGCAGCGATCGAGAGCTTTCTGTGCGAAAACGGGGAGTGATTGAGGTGAAGGCTGTTTAGACAGATCAGACGACATGCTGTTCATGAGTGGTTTACGTGATCTAAAAATTCCCTAAATCTAATCAGGGCGCTCCAGTTTTTTTGATATTTTGACAAACGAATTTTGATAACAGTTCATTATCGAACTTTACTTTCCCTATTTGAAAACCTTACCACAATCCTCATGAGACGGATGAGCCGAAATAGACCTCTATAGACCTTTGAGGGGATTAATCTGTTCTGATTAATATTCTACGCTCAACCCTTGAGCATTAAAAGCTTTACCCAGACGCGTAAGGGCATGAATGTAGGCGGCTGTCCGGTGGGAAACAGCAGAGTCGTGGGCGATCGCCAAAATTTGGTTAGTCTCTTCTACCATTTTGTCGTGTAATCGCTGGTTCACGTCCTGCAATGTCCAGTAGAATCCTCCTCTATTTTGTACCCATTCAAAGTAGCTGACTGTCACCCCGCCTGCATTCACCAAAATATCGGGAAAGACTTGAATCCCCTTCTCATCAAGAATGTCATCTGCTTCTGGAGTGGTGGGGCCATTGGCAAGCTCAAAGATATAGCGAGCCTGAATGCGATCGGCGTTTTCTACGGTGATTTGATTTTCCAAAGCGGCTGGAGCCAAAACATCGACATCCAGCTCTAAAAGTTCCGCGTTGGTGATGACATCATGTTCGACAACATCGCACACGGTTCCTTTACAGTACACGGCTTTGAGGTCGCGACTGGATTCTTTGAACTGGCGAATACTAGGAATATCCAGTCCTTGAGCTGCGTAAATGGCTCCTTTTGAATCGCTCACCGCGACGACCTTGTAGCCTGCCTTGGAGGCAAGTTCAGCTAAAACTGCTCCCGCGTTGCCAAATCCCTGAACCGCAAGACTGGTTTTGTGGGGAACCCGACCCTGAAGCGCCAATACATGGTTCATCACATAAAAAGCGCCCATAGCCGTAGCAGTATTGCGACCGAGGCTTCCTCCCATGACGACGGGCTTTCCCGTCACCACAGACGGCACCGATTTTCTCCGAATGATGCTGTATTGCTCCATCATCCATCCCATGATGATGGCATTGGTATAGACATCGGGAGCAAGAATATCGACATCAGGGCCAATAAAATCGGCGATCGCATTGACATAACCCCGGCTCAGTCGCTCCAGTTCGCTGCTAGACAGTTGCTTGGGATTGACGGTAATCCCGCCTTTTGCGCCCCCAAACGGCAGGCCAAGAGCTGCGCACTTGAAGGTCATCCAAAACGCCAGCGACTGCACTTCGTCTAGTGAGACATGGGGATGAAAGCGCACTCCACCCTTTGTAGGGCCACGGGTATCGTCATAGCGGACTCGATACCCTTGATAAACGTTGAGTGTCCCGTCGTCCATCCGCACTGGAATAGACACGGAAAGACTCGCCTTAGGATAAGTGAGCCGAGCGATCGCATCTTGGGACAAGTCAACATATTGCAGCGCCTTGTTGAATCGCTGACTGGCTTCGGTGAAGAGAGAATGGCTCATGATCATTTCCTTCAGGCTTTTTTCAAGCCCGACGTAGTGGAAGGAGTTGCAAGACAAAAAAGACGTAGGGAACAACTCTAAATAAATCGCTCCGTTTCAGCGAAGCCTGAGTGAGATGAGGAGAACCTGCAAAACGAGAAGATTTCGCGGGTTATGCAGACCTCCTGATGGCGAATATCAGCGACGAGCATCACAGATTGATCGAGAGGTCTTCTTTTTGATGATGCCTTTGATTTGGTAGCAAATAATACAAAATTGCAAATTCTTAATTATTGTCTATTCGCTGCTGATTCCTCCGTCTAGCTTTGTCTCATGCCGTCTTTTGAATCTGATGTTAAACCAGAAGATGCGGCTGTACTCAGTTGGCGATCGCCACTTCATAGCCATCCTTCCCATTTCATCTGCTGATTGCTGATAACGAAACGACGAATCACCATGCCCCTTATCACGGTTAGCCCCGCCGGACTGTATTGCAAAGCCGGAGACTTTTATATCGACCCGTGGCGATCGGTCGATACGGCAATGATTACCCACGCTCACTCAGATCATGCTCGTTCAGGCTCATCTCGCTACTTTGCAACCGGAATTTCCCAGGGCATTTTGAGAAAACGTTTGGGCGATGACATTGATCTCCAGGGCGTCAACTATGGTGAACCGCTCAAGTTGGGAGACACTTGGGTGTCGTTTCATTCAGCGGGTCACGTTTTAGGCTCGGCTCAGGTGCGCATTGAACACAAAGATGAAGTCTGGGTCATTTCTGGAGATTACAAACGAGGTGCTGACCCCACCTGTGATCCGTTTGAGGTTGTTCCTTGCGATGGATTTATTTCGGAAGCCACGTTTGGACTTCCTATCTACAACTGGGATAGCGGAGAAGAGACCTGTCGCCGCATTTATAACTGGTGGCAGAGCGATCAAGAACGAGCCTCGATTCTCTTTTGTTATTCCTTTGGCAAGGCTCAGCGAGTGCTCAGTGAACTGATGAAATTTACCGATCGCCCGGTCTATGTTCACGGTGCAATTCAGATTCTCAACACTATTTATCGAGAGGCAGGCATTCCTCTACTCGAAACGATCTCGACATCAGACATGCCCAAAAATCATTCCTACAAGGGAGAGCTGATCTTGGCTCCACCTTCAGGCCACCGCTCGTCGTGGATGAAGCGATTTGCCCGACCTCAGACCGCATTTGCTTCGGGCTGGATGGCCGTCAGAGGAGCCAGACGCAGGCGCGGCTACGAACGAGGCTTCGTGCTGTCTGACCATGCCGATTGGAAAGGATTAGTGCAGACCATTTTGCAAACAGGGGCGAAGAAAGTCTACGTCACCCACGGACAAACCGATGTGCTGTCTCGCTATCTGCGGGAGTGTCATGATATTGATGCATCTCCTCTCAAGACTCTGTTCGAGGGAGAAGCTGATATCTGAAACAACGCCTACCAAAAGAACAACGTTTCGAGCTGTGAATTGACGCTAGATTGTTCATGTAAATCTAGGTTCCTGTCTATGCACTTGCCTTCATGAAATCATTGTTGTAAAGCCAAAAGGGATCTTTGAAATCAATGAAGTTAACCGGAGTTAGAGCGTGTTGCAGAGGTACGGCAGTCAGGAGACGCTAGAACAGCTTCTTATCGGACAGTTCTCGATCACACAGTTCTCGGTCATGAGGTTGTGGGGGGAAAGCTGGGATTGGCTGGGCGATCGCCTTGCTGCTTCAGTTCTAACAATCCCCTCTCTTATGGATTGGGGCATTTGCTTGGCGGTTCTAGCTGTTTATGCGGCGATCGCCTTTCCTGTTGGCTTTCGGCTCAGATTTCTACAGCAAGAATGGGTCACAAATCCTCAGACGATTGTGGCTTCAACTTTGGTGGCTTTGATATTTCCTTCCATCTTTGAAGAAGTTATCTTTCGGGGGCTACTGCTGCCCCATCCTGCTGAAGCGGCATCTACTGCGACGATTGTTCTGTGGAGCATCGTTAGTCTAGTTCTGTTCGTGGTTGCTCATCCCCTCAATGCGTTGCTTGTGCTCACGTCGCGGCGGGCGACCTTTTATGACGGCACGTTTCTCACCTTGGCAGGATTGTTGGGAGTCGCTTGCACCGTTACCTATTTACAGAGCGGCTCGTTGTGGACAGCGATAGGTCTTCACTGGGCCGTCGTCGTTGTTTGGCTCTTGAGCTTGGGGGGCGATCGCCGCATGAGCGCCCAGAACGAACCGGATCGTTAAGTCGTCGGGACAAAGATAGGCAAATCATTTTAATTGATTGGAATCAAGTGATTTCTGTCAGTCGGAAGATTGCCCTTAAACACTCTGATGAGCTACTTTAATCAATGCTCAATTTAATGTGAGATATTTGGCGTTGCACAGCATGGAATGATGCGGAAAGATTCAACTCATGGATGACCTGCTGTAGGGGCATCGCAATGCGATGCCCCTACCAAAATCATTCTTCGAATGTGCAACGCCAGATATTTTAGGGTGAAATAGAGATTGCTTAGTTTCGCTAGCTACTAACTCAGAGTGTTCCAAGACTCAGAGTGTC
>CAKZMO010000146.1 GCA_937128595.1 uncultured cyanobacterium
GGCGTGATAGCCGGATTGAACAATCGAGGCGCAAAGGCCAACTATGTTCTCAAACGCTTTAATTTCGCTTCCAATCGTCAAGCCAATCCCAAAGTCCTTACGACTTAGAAGGGCTACGTTTAATTAGGATCATCTACTTACTTAGGCACCACACTCACAGACAATGCATACAAAACAAAGTAGCCCAGAACAATTGTCGTTGCTAAAACAGCGAAATTATTGCTGACACAAGTCCTCAAAGTCTGGTAGATCTAAGACCTAGATCAATGCATAATTATTACCGGACATAGGGAGATTGCAATGGAGCCTGTTCTGACTCAGTTTGGCGATCGCATGTCGCAACTGACAGGCGTTCGCGCCATTATGAAAGATATTATTGAAACCTTGCGAGCAGGAAAAGGGCAGGACTTTATCAATCTCAGTGCAGGTAATCCAGTGATTCTCCCTGAAGTGGAACAGCTCTGGCGTGACTGTACCACTGAGCTACTAGAGAGCAGCGAATATGGCGAAGTAGTTTGTCGCTACGGTTCTAGCCAGGGCTATCGGCCTTTAATCGACGCTGTACTAAACGACTTCAACCAGCGATATGGACTGAACTTGAGCGATCGCAACATTCTCATTACACCCGGTAGCCAGTCTCTTTATTTCTTTGCAGCCAATGCACTCGGTGGTTATACATCTAAAGGAACGCTGAAGCAAATTGTGTTGCCTCTCAGTCCTGACTATACGGGTTACGGTGGGGTCACTCTCTTTCCCGAATCTCTAGTGGCCTATCGCCCTAAACTGGATATCGACGAAGCCAGTCATCGATTTAAGTATCGGCCTGACTTTAGCCAGCTTCAGATTGATGAGAATACCGGATTTGTGTTGTTCTCTCGTCCCTGCAATCCGACGGGTAATGTATTGAGCGATGAAGAAGTGAATCGCATCGCTGCCCTCGCGGCTCCCCAAAATGTTCCGATATTTGTAGATTCGGCCTATGCCAGTCCTTACCCCGCGCTTAACTTTACTGAGATGTCGCCCATCATGGGCGAGAATATTGTTCACTGCATGAGTCTCTCGAAAGCGGGCTTGCCCGGAGAGCGTCTCGGTATTGCTCTGGGTGACGAGTCTATTATTCAAACTCTGGAAGCCTTTCAAACCAATCTCTGCATTCACTCCTCTCGCTATGGACAGGCGATCGCAGCACGGGCGATCGCCTCGGGTTCCCTAGCCCATATTTCTGAATCGATCATTCGGCCTCACTATCAGTCTAAATTCACAGTGCTAGAGCAGACCTTAGATGAAGCGATGCCTGATGTGCCGTGGTTCCTCCATCGAGGCGAAGGAGCCATCTTTGCTTGGCTGTGGCTGCGGGATTTACCTATCAGCGACTGGGAGTTTTATCAAGAGCTTAAACAAGTCGGCGTTATTGTCGTGCCGGGACAGAGTTTTTTCCCTGGATTGCGTGACGATTGGGATCATACTCGCCAATGCTGTCGCATTAGTCTCACTGCCACCCCAGAGGAACTGACTGAGGGTATGCGCCGGCTCGCTCGAGTCGTAGAAGCAGTCTATGCGCGATCGCCCGTAATGGCGTAGTCTCGATAAGGTGCTCCTACGGGATGAGCTGCTTTACTCTCAACAATCGGTATGTCTCTAATGTTTGACCCTGATGAATGGTTAGAAATTGGCAAAATTGTCGCTCCACAGGGCTTACGGGGCGAAATGCGGATCTATCCTAGCAGCGACTTTCCAGAGCGCTTTTTGGAGCCGGGAGAACGCTGGCTTCTACGTCCAGGGGGCGATCGCCCTGAGTCGGTGCAGATTGTAGACGGACGGTTCCTGAGTAGCAAAGGACTCTACATCATTCAGCTTGAGGGGATTACCACAAGGGAACAAGCTGAAACGCTTCGCAATTCGAAGCTGATGGTATTGGCGAGCGATCGACCTCCCTTAGAAGAGGGAGAATTTCACGTACTCGATTTGGTTGGGCTTCCGGTCTATCATCAAGTCACCGAGCAGCAAATTGGCGTAGTGCGTGATGTGTTGAGCGCTGGGAATGATCTTCTAGAAGTGGAATTGCTGCCAGCGTTAGCCACCTCAAAATCGCTCTCAGAGTCGGAAAAGATTGGTGATTCCGATGGGCTTCAACCGGAATCAGACTCACAATTCACTGCATCACATCAAATCGATGCAAGTGGAAATGAGAAGGCGATCGGCAATGCTTCTAGTGAGTCAGCAAATCCTTCTATGCGACGCTCGAAGGCAAGACGTGCGGCCAAGAACGCTGCTAAACGTGCGGCTAAAAAAGCAAAGCCAGGCAATCTGCGAGTGCTAATTCCCTTTGTCGAAGAGATTGTCCCCATTGTCGATCTTGAAAGCCGCCGCATTGAAATCCTGCCACCAACCGGACTAATTGAATCTGACTCAGCCTCGCATTGATCCAACGCAGTCAGATTGAGGCGATGGAAGCCTATGCCCACCACATAAAGCTCCATCGCACTAACAGAATACAAAGCTTCAGATCGGATTCCGTGCTGTTTTCTTAGTTTTGACTGACGACAAGAAACTAAACACGTTCTAAGACGTAGACTGAGACATTTCAGGCGATGTGGCATTAGCAACCCCAGATGAACCATTCATTGAGCTGCTATTTTGAGTTGAGCTAGACAAACTATTCAAGTCAGGCAAAGAGAAAGCTTCGGGGTCGGATTTGAAGGCTTCGATCAGAGCTTTGTCGTCTTCGCTCAAATCTGGGTCACGATCGCGATCTATTTCGTTGAAGGTTTGATCGACTAAGTCAATCTGGTCTTCCGCTTCCTGAAGCAAATCCTGAAGCTCAGGGCTCAGCAGTTCTTCGAAGGGTTTGAGTTCTTCATACTTGGCTTTCATCGTATCCAGCTCAGCTTGAAGATCACCGTTCTCTCGCTTCAGAGATGCGATCGCCTCTTTGTACGTATTCAGTTGCTTCAGCAAGGGCGCGATCTTGCTCCTGAGAGTCATGTACTCAACGTCAAGTTGCTGAAATCGATCAGCAATTTTGACATAAGAACGGCACAATTTTGCAAAGCTAATGGAAAGATTCTTGCTCATGGTCATGTTCCTTACCTAGGTCTCAAATGTCTTCAATATCAATGGCTACGTATCTTTTCAAATATCGAGGCTTAAGTGAGAACAAATGGGCTGTGCTAATGTTTGGCGATCGCAGTCCATTTCTTATCACTCTCCCCAAAAGCATACAAATCAGGATTTATTATTCGGTTTTGCCATGCCAGTCTGACAGATTCGACTCTTACCTTTGATTGCTTATCCTAAATAATTTTGAGAAGAATGAGCTATTAATTAAGTTACTCACCTATTGAATTTGCAACCGGGTTTCTCTCCGATGATCCAATACACTTGCTCTACTGATAGAAGACAGAGCATAAGCTGTACTGATCCCCCTCGACGAGAGTTCGACGATCCTTCACGGATGGGACTTTGAATAGCATCATGAAACGCTCATATTCTAGACGGATTTAAGTCTAAAATGCATCCCCTTGTGCCTTCAGAACAGGAAATATTTACAGCCATGAAAAAGCAGCGATGCTTCTGTTCGAAATATCGCTGCTATCTAAAAATGAGTCTTTTTAGAATGAGATGAATCAACAGGATGTATTACCTATGGCGATCGCCACAAGCCATCGACCTAGATATCCAAATCTTGAAGGTTGAGCTTCGGGCCGTAGGTTTCAATAAACTCTCGACGAGGAGCGACGCGATCGCCCATCAAAATAGTGAAGATGCGATCGGCCTCTGCAGCATCTTCGATTTCGACTCTCTTCAGGGTGCGAGTCGCGGGATCCATCGTTGTTTCCCAAAGCTGTTGCGGCATCATCTCACCCAATCCCTTAAAGCGCTGGATGTTGTAGTTGGCATTTGACGGAAACTCAGCCAACTGCTGCTGGAGGTCGCGTTCACTATAGCAGTAGTAGTGCTGCCGTCCTCGTTCGACTTTGTACAAAGGAGGACAAGCGATGTAGATGTATCCCTGATCAACAAGGGCTCGCTGATAGCGATAGAAGAAGGTCAGGATGAGGGTACGGATGTGGGCTCCATCTACGTCTGCATCCGTCATGATGATGATGCGGTGATAGCGTAGCTGAGAAACATCAAACTCTTCACCCTTAATGCCTAGCCCTAAAGCCGTAATCAGCGCTTGGATTTCAGTGTTTTTGTAGATGCGGGCATCATCTGTCTTTTCGATATTGATGATCTTGCCGCGCAACGGAAGAATGGCTTGGAATTGGCGATCGCGCCCTTGCTTTGCCGATCCGCCCGCAGAGTCTCCCTCTACGATGTAGATTTCTGACTCCGAGGGATCACGAGTACTACAGTCTGCTAGCTTTCCAGGCAAGGTCGATGACTCCAGCACCGACTTACGACGCACCAATTCTCGTGCTCGACGAGCCGCTTCAGCCGCATTAAACGCCTGGATTGCCTTCTCCAAAATGCCATCGGCCACATTCGGATGAAAGCTGAGATATTCGCCTAAGGTTTCGCCTACAACCGAATCGACGATGCCACGCACTTCGGTGTTACCCAGTTTCGTCTTCGTTTGTCCCTCAAACTCAGGATCAGGCACTTTCACAGAGATGACAGCGGTTAGCCCTTCCCGCACGTTTTCTCCAGCTAGATTAGAGTCGCCATCTTTTAACTTGTTGCGTTTGCGGGCGATCGTATTCATGGTACGGGTCAACACCGCTTTCAAGCCTTCTAGGTGGGTTCCCCCGTCGATGGTTCGAATATTGTTGGCAAACCCTAGGAGATTGTCGGTATAGGCATCAACGCACCACTGGAATGCCACCTCAACCTGCACCCCATTGCGCTCACTTTGCACGTGAATCACCGCTTCGTGCAGAGGCTGCTTATCTTTGTTGATATACTCGACATACTCACGAATGCCACCTTCATAGTAATAGGTGTCGTTTTTAGGCTCATCGCTCTTGAGGACATCAAGTCGATAGTCGGTAAAGTCAATCGTGACCCCAGCATTCAGGTAAGCCAGCTCTCGCATTCGACTAGCCAATGTGGAATAGTCGAACTCCGTTCCGGTTGTGGTGAAGATTTGATCATCTGGCTTAAAAGAAACCGTAGTACCTGTGCGCGATTCGCCAGCAGGTTGAGACTCCAGATCACCGATGGGAATACCACGCTCGTATCGTTGAGTGTGCACTTGGCCATCGCGCCAGACATTAACTTCAACCCACTCCGAGAGGGCATTGACCACTGAGATACCAACCCCGTGGAGTCCACCTGAGACTTTATAGCCGCCACCACCAAACTTGCCGCCGGCATGAAGCACGGTCATCACAGTTTCAAGAGCCGATCGCCCTGTCGCTGGGTGAATATCGGTAGGAATCCCTCGGCCATCATCGCTGACTGTGACAGAACCATCTGCATTCAAGCTCACCGTAATGGTGGTACAAAACCCTGCCAGAGCCTCATCTACAGAGTTGTCAACAACTTCATAAACCAGGTGGTGCAGACCTCTCGGCCCCGTACTCCCGATATACATCCCTGGCCGCTTTCGTACAGGTTCTAGTCCTTCTAAAACCTGAATTTGATCAGCACCGTAATCTGTTGCCATTCTTTAGATTGCTCCTTTCGCAAGCCTGAGGCAATGCCAAGCCCCAAGAGATGAAATCATTTAGAAATTCTAACACAAATGGCTTGAAAGCGATTTTAGAGGGATTAGGCATGAAGTTTTATAGAGACATGCACCCTATCACCACAAAGAAACGTCTTGATCTTGCCAAATTGTCGGATGACCCCGTACCTTTCAAAAGTACTTATGATCTAGTTTAGGCGAATTTTCATATAATATTCAAGCCCTAGAGTCATGGCTGAAGTCAATTCAGCAGAGACTCAGCAGCGATGGTCGCAGATCTGTTCTTCATACGGCCATAACCACTCGTTCGATCGTCACTAAGGCATTGTAATCGGGGACGCCGACTTCGGGCGATCGCTTCGCCTTATCCAGCAGCACATTGCCTTCCGGCCAGTGGATTTGGAGATTACCAGGTTTCACCGGAGCTAGGTAGACATTGCCTTCCATAGCGCCATAGTCATTTTTGAGGAGAATGCGATCGCCCTCTTTTAGTCCCAGCGTTTCAGCATCTACAGCACTCATCAATACTGCTTCTCGCAATGCCCCCGTGATCGAGTCCTTTTGCTCCTGTACCATGCTGTTGAACTGCTTGCCCCGGCGAGTGGTCACGCGGAAATATCCTTCAGGCAAGGGGATCTGACCATTTGTTCCGATATCCAGTGCCGAAAAGTGGGCTTTTCCATCCGGGGTTGCAAAGTTCCAGCCAAACCCAAGATGCGCGCCGCCATATTGGAACTGATCGCCTTTTTCTTTTAAGTGTTGAATACCAGCATAGAAGGGCACGACTTGAGCAATCTCCTGACGCAGTTCTGCCGTGCTGTCATAAGTGAGCTGTTCAGCGAGGTCTGGACGCACTTGCCTTGCCAACTCTAGCAGCACCTTCCATTCTGGGCGTGCCTCGCCCACCCGTGGCCCCAGGATCTCAGGGCTAAAGATGACTCGTCGCTCCGTATTCGTTGCCGTCACGCCCCCCGGAATCTCATAGCGCGTTGTAGCAGGTAACAACAGCACCGTCTCTCCTGGCTCAAGCAGCATTTGCTTGGCGCAGACGATATCCATGTGAACTCGTAGAGGAATGGATTCCAACGCCTGCTCCACGTAGCCAGGGTCAGGCAGCACGTCTTGGAAATTGCCACCCACGCTGAACAGCATATCCAAATTACCTTGGGCAGCTTCGTCGATCATCTCGGAGGTAATTAGTCCCGTGCTGATGGGCACCTCAAAGCCCCATTGTTCACTCAATATTGCGGCGTTTTCTGGCGTGATTGACTTGCCGCCTGGAAATACGGTCGAGTAACAGCCCATTTCTGCACCACCCTGGACACCAGAGTGACCTCGAATCGGCATCAGTCCACAACCTTCGCGCCCGACAAACCCCTTCGTCAACGCCAAATTCACGATCGCCCGCACGTTATCCTCACCACAGGCATGTTGGGTGATTCCCATGCTCCAAACAAACACGGCTTTATCCGCCTGCGCCACCATCTCCGCAAAGGCCGCCATGTCTTGTCGGGTCGCGCCCGATTGCTGCTCTAGCTCTCCCCAAGACTGATCTTCCAGAGCCGCCTTCAGGTCTGCAAATCCCGTGGTGTAGTTCTCAACAAAATACTCATCTGTCCAGCCTTGCTCAATCAGGTGTTTAACCGTGCCGTTGAGAAAAGCCATGTCGCCGCCCACGTTCACCAAAAAGAAATCTTCGGCAAACTTGGTGCCAAACAACGCACTTTCTGGAATCGATGGCACCCAGTAGCGCTCCATTCCAGGCTCTCGGTAGGTGTTGAGAACAACAATGCGAGTTCCTGCTTTCTTCGCCCAGTGGAGATATTTCACCGTGACGGGTTGGTTGTTCGCCACGTTGGAACCAATGAACACCAGCAAGTCTGTGCCAATCCAGTCTTTGTAAGAACAGGTCGTTGCTGCTGCTCCCACAGTGCCCTTGAGTCCATTGGTGCTGGGAGAATGGCAAATGCGGGCGGCGTTGTCTACATTGTTGGTGCCGATCGCCCGTGCTGCCTTCTGAGCCGCATAGTAAGTCTCGTTCACCGTGCCGCGACTGGTCAGGTAAAAGCCGAGGCGATCAGGAGTCGTGGAACGGAGGCGATCGCCCATCATCGTCATGGCCTCATCCCAGCTAATCCGTCGAAAGCCGCGATCGCCTTTGTCACGCCGCATCGGGTAAGGCAATCTGCCCATTTCTCGCAGTTCTGCCCCACTCTTCCGCCGCAAGGATTCAACATCCTTAAGCAGCCTCGGGTCGAAGGCTCCCATAGTGTTCATTCGCAGCAGCCGCAGCCGCACATTGCAAAGATGCAGTCCATCTAAAGTCCAGTCCTGCATTCCCGTGGTGCCGAGGGAGCAGCCATCGCAGACGCCGTTGTTGAGAATGCGCCAAGCGTAGTCGGCTTTGTCCAAGCTCAAGAGTGCTGCCCGCACCACTTCCCAATAGTTGTTGGGATATTGCTCACCCAACCCAAAGGGTTTCCAACTTGCCCAAATGGAAGGGTTCCAAGTTTTTCTCGGCTGTTTCAGCATCAGAATTCCTCCATTGGGTCATGCGAGATGTCGATGCCCAGAAATATTCCCAGAGATATCCAGAGATATCCGGAGTCGATTTGGCACACAACGGCATGAACTCACAATAAAGCGTATCTAGTCATAAGTCTCATAAATCAGCTAAATCAGCAGTCATCTCAGAATGACTACACCTCAGACCCAATCGTGCTTTGAGATCAAAACTTGAGGTTAAGTTCCAGTAAACGGTATCAAAAGTGACGGTTTTCGGGCATGGCTACCCTCTATTGATAGTCCATCTACGGCTCAACCCTTCTCCCTTTTTGATCAGCGAATATGACGCTGTGTGCTGGGCTTGAGTGTTGACTAAATCTATCGTTAGGCTCTGTGACTGTGCAATTTAGCCAATATGATCCGGGAGATTTCTACGACGAGTTGTTCAACGAGGACGGAGCGCCTCGTGCCGCAGCCAAATTTTTGGTGGAGCGCATCGATGCTCTCTCCATCGAAGAACTGACGCGTCGGCAGCAGGTCGCGCAAAATTCTTTATTCAAGCTTGGAGTTACCTTCAACGTCTACAGCGACAGTCAAGGTACAGAGCGTATTTTTCCCTTTGATGTCATTCCACGCATTATCTCCTCAAGCGAATGGGATGAACTAGCAGCAGGGCTGAAGCAGCGGATTCAAGCCTTGAATCTATTCATTGATGACATCTATCACGACCAGAAAATTATTAAAGACGGAGTAATCCCGGCACACATTATTGAGTCATCGCCGGGATACCTGAAACCTTGCGTCGGTCTCAACCCCCCAAACGGAATCTGGTGTCACATCACGGGCACTGACCTGGTGCGCGATCGCGACGGAGAATGGTATGTGCTAGAAGACAACATGCGCTGTCCGTCTGGCGTATCTTATGTGCTGGAAAATCGGCGGGTGATGAAGAGCACGTTTCCCCAACTCTTCAACTCAACTGCGATCAAGCCCGTGGACGACTACGCCAGTCAGCTTTTAGAAACGCTGATGAACCTGGCTCCATCAGGATTGCCTGATCCAACCGTCGTTGTTCTCACTCCAGGAATTTACAACTCGGCTTACTTTGAGCATTCATTTCTGGCACAGCAGATGGGTGTGGAACTAGTCGAAGGGCGTGATTTGATGATCTCTGACGGTTATCTGCAAATGAAAACCACGAAGGGGCTGAAGCGCGTCGATGTCATCTATCGCCGCATTGATGATGACTTCATCGATCCCCTAGAGTTTCGGCCTGACTCGATGTTGGGCGTACCCGGACTGATGCAAGTCTATCGAGAAGGTCGGGTGGCGATCGCCAACTCTCTCGGCACGGGTGTCGCAGATGATAAAGTCGTCTACGCCTACGTTCCTGAGATGATCAAATATTATCTGGGCGAAGAGCAAAAGCTCGCGAATGTGCCTACGTACCTATGCTGGGAAGATGATCAGCTCGCCTATGTGCTCGACAATCTCGACAAGCTGGTGGTGAAATCAGCCAACGAATCGGGCGGCTATGGAATGTTGGTTGGCCCCCACTCGACCCCCGAACAGCGAGAAGAGTTCGCTACCCGCATCAAAGCTCAACCCCGCAATTACATTGCCCAGCCCACGCTCAATCTATCGAGAGTGCCGACGCTGATTGACCAGAGCTTCGAAGGGTGCCATGTCGATCTGCGTCCTTACATCCTGTATGGAAAAGAGGTTTACATCAATCCGGGCGGACTGACTCGCGTTGCGCTCAAGCGGGGGTCGCTAGTTGTCAATTCCTCCCAGGGGGGCGGCAGCAAAGACACCTGGGTCGTACAGAACGAGGAATAAACTATCATGTTGAGTCGAGTAGCCGATTCAATCTATTGGCTAAACCGCTATGTCGAGCGGGCAGAAAACGTTGCCCGGTTTGTAGACGTTAATCTCAATCTGCTGCTGGATTCTCCAGTCGGCGTGCAGCAACAGTGGCGTCCGCTGATTGTGACCACGGGTGATCTGGCTCTGTTCACTGAGAAGTATGGAGAGTTCAACTCAGACAACGTCATCCATTTTCTCACCTTTGACAAAGACTATCCCAACTCCATCGTGTCTTGCCTCCAGCGAGCCCGCGAAAACGCCCGCTCAATCCGAGAAGTCATTTCCTCCGAAATGTGGGAACAGATTAACGCGTTTTACCTGATGGTGACGGAAGCCTCCCAAGACAGCAGTAGTCTCATCGAGCTGTCGAGCTTCTTTGCAGAAGTGAAGATGGCCAGCCACCTATTTGCTGGAGTCATGGATGGAACCATGTCCCACAACGAAGGATGGCACTTCGGTCAAATTGGGCGACTGCTAGAGCGAGCCGACAAGGTAACCCGCATTCTAGATGTGAAATATTTCATCTTGCTGCCCTCAGTCCACGATGTCGGCTCTACCCTAGACGAATTGCAGTGGATTGCTCTACTTAAATCAGCCAGTGCTTACGAAATGTATCGCAAGCGTCAGCACCGAATTTCGCCCCAGGAGGTCGCGCAGTTTTTGATTCTTGAGCGAGAATTTCCGCGATCGCTCCAGTTTTGCCTGTTGCAGGCCGAGCGATCGCTCCATCAAATTACAGGCTGTACTCCAGGGATGTGGACTGATCCCGTCGAGCGCCACCTTGGGAAACTTCGCTCAGAGCTGGACTTTATTACCATGGACGAAATTATGGAGGTTGGCATCCATGAATTTTTAGACAGTGTCCAGGCTCGGCTCAACCAGCTTGGAAAGGTGATCTTCGAGTCTTTCTTCTCATTTAAGCTAACCGCCTAACCCCTTATTTTGGATGCTCTGTGCGCTACAAGATTCGTCACAACACCGTCTATCAGTACAACAATCCCGTCCAGCTCGATACCCATGTGCTGCGGCTGTATCCTCGTACGGAGGTTCATCAATCTGTATCGTCAAGTTCAGTTCAAATCTCTCCGCAGCCGAACAAAGTCGTGCAAACGTTAGATTTAGACGGCAACACCGTTTCCAGGCTGTGGTTTCCTGAGGAAGCAATCACTCGGTTGAATGTTGAGGTCATATCGGAAGTCGAAACGTTGTGTACCAATCCTTTTGACTACTTACTAGAAAGATGGGCAGCAGAGTTACCTATCGATTATCCCTCTATGCTGAAGGCGCAGTTAATGCCCTACTTGGGTGTAAATGGGTCAGGAATCGTCAGCGCCATCGAACCCGCTGCTATGCAGCTTGCTCAGGAAATTTTGTACGCAACCGACAACAATACCGTGTCGTTTCTCAGCAGCCTCAACCAGCGCATCTATGAACAGTGCCAGTACATGATTCGAGAAACAGGCCATCCGCTGCCGCCGGGTATCACCTGGAACAAGAAGGTAGGATCTTGCCGCGATTTTGCCGTGCTGTTTATGGAAGCCTGTCGAGCGGTCGGGCTGGCTACTCGATTTGTCAGTGGCTATCAAGAAGGTGATCCTGATGCGCGCGATCGCCATCTCCATGCCTGGGCTGAGGTGTATTTGCCGGGAGCCGGGTGGCGCGGCTATGATCCGACTTTGGGGTTAGCCGTGGGCGATCGCCATATTCCTCTCGTTGCAAGCGCCTACCCAGACTATGCGGCTCCTCTCACCGGACGACTGCGTGCAGGGGGTAACGCAAAGGCTACAATGAGCTATCAATTATCAATACAAGTTCAGGACTAGGTCAACGGTTCATTATGATTGGGATTATCGGCGTCGTTTTCTTCTTTCTTGGCATCCTGCTCATAGTGATTGCAGGAATTTGGGGAACTGTTTTAGCTTTCCAAGAAAACGTCGTTTGGGGTCTCCTTTATTTACTGGTTCCATTTGCGGCGCTCGTATTCGTTGTCAAGAAATGGAGCAAAAAAGCTGTACGCAATAGCTTTTTTCTGGGCATTCTTGGCCTCATATCCATGACTAGTGGCTTTGTCATCAGCAGCTTTCGTCTCAACAGCCTTGCAGAAAGACAAGAGCAAGCCCCCATTGGATCTGGGGATCAACCGTTTCCTATCGACGACTCAGACGCAGAACAGTCAGCAGAAACTCCAGCAGCCGATTCTGCCGATCCGACAGTTCAATCAGGCGAGTCCAATTCGCCCGCTGATCCCGCTCCACCTGAAACCACAACCGATTCTCAGACCGCAGAAGCGACCTCTGCTGATGACTATCACAACACTATGATGCTCGGCTACGAGGCGTATGGAGAGGGCAATTATCAAACAGCACTGACCAACTTCGAACAAGCGCTGGAAATGAAGCCTGGAGATCAGCTAGCAATCGAGGCGATCGCCAACACAGAATCGGCGATCGCTGCAAATTAAGCCCCGCTTACATCATCAATTGCCCGTTCAATCTCCACGAATCTTAACGAATTGGCAGCACTCTTCCCTCAGAATGAATCCGTGACTTAGTCTGTAAACACATCATCTACACTAAAGTCTCGGCGATATTCCCACTCCACATTCGGCATCTCCGTAAACGCTTTTCGCACAGATGTCTCCCACAGCTTGCGAATCTTCGCCAAGTAAGGATCGCCCGGCGTGAGTTGGAGGCGATGGCGAATTTCGAAGGTGTTGGCTTCATACATAGTGATATCGATAGGCGGCCCCACCGAAATGTTGGACTTCATGGTGGAGTCGATGGAAAGCAACACACATTTCGACACCGCTGAGAGGGGCGTTTCAAAGGTGATCGTGCGATCGAGAATGGGCTTGCCATACTTGGTTTCCCCGATTTGGAGAAACGGTGTTTCCTCTGTGGCTTGAATAAAATTTCCTTGGGGATAAATCAGATAGAGTTCTGGGTCTTCACCTTCCACCTGTCCCCCCAGCAAAAAATTGCAGGAGTAATCGATGTTGTCTTTCTCCAGCCAAGTGCGATCGCGCTCTTGCACCTGGCGCAGCTTGTCGCCCAAATATTGGGCAATGCTGTACATATCAGGCAAATTATATAAATGTTTGCCGTCTTCGACTCTTAGATCACTCCGGATCGATCGAAGCACTCCCTGAGACACGGAAAGATTGCCCGACGTGCAAAGTAGAACGACGCGATCGCTCGGGCGAGAAAAATCAAATAGCTTGCGATAGGTCGAGGTGTAATCGACTCCGGCGTTGGTGCGAGAATCGGCAGCGAGAACAAGCCCATCACGGGTAATGATGCCAATACAATAGGTCATGAAGAATAGGTCGTGAAGGGAAGAACAAGAAGGTCAAGGTTTAGTCTACTTGTTCATTCACCTTCTAACCGCCGTCAGCCGCATGATTTCGATCGCTTGTAGATCCAGTCTCTGCAGAGCCACTGACGAGAGCATCCCTCACTCTTCTATAGCAATGCGCAGATAGGTTAGGACAGATATTGATGGAGAAGCCGC
>CAKZMO010000147.1 GCA_937128595.1 uncultured cyanobacterium
CTCATATTGATTAACGCCAATGGCGATCGCCCAATTTTTTGCCATTCAAACTCAGCTTACGGGTAAACTCCTCTCTACATTTTTGCCAAACGTTTCTGCTGCTCTCAACACGGTGATGCCCACTAGTTCCTGGTCTCGATAGTGATAAACCGCGTTTTCTTCCAACACACTGTCATTCGCTTGCTGTGGTTTCTTGAAACTGATGTACAGAACATCGGCGTCGCTATCGTAGTCAATCCAAATTTTGTTGGATGGAGCCATCAGCAAGTAAGGGACAGAATTCAAGATACTTTCCGTTGCCATAAGACTCCTCTCTTCAAAAGCTTCGAAAGTTTCGATGTCATAAAGGCCGTAACGGCAAAGCCATCGGTTTCCGTAATCTCTTTGTAAATCACGACTACATGCTTTTCGGTAATAACCGTTTGAGGATAGTGCCGAACGGCTAACAATTCATCTGTCCATCCTTTGACAATTAAATCAGGCTCAGAGAGCGTCTCTATGACGAGATCCAAGCATCCTGCCATGTAGTCATGATTTTCAGTAATATGAGCCCACTGCCGATAAGTCAGCCGAATCGGAACGTTGTTGATAGATTCAATGACATCAATACACGACGGATTGGGTGTCATCTCATCTCTCAACACGCTTGAACTTTAGTGTAATGGCTCCTTTAGCCTCAGCACCCGCGACTAGCTTCACTTCGCCCTTGCCGCTGATCTCTATAGATAACTCCACTTCATCCAAGCGCATATCCGAATCGGTGCCAATTTGCTGATCGACCTGCTGAAACAGTCTGCCGACAAGCTGGAGAAATCGGTTCATGTTCTGCTCCAGCAGCGACATCGGCAGCTGCACCGTGTTGGCGATCGCCTTCTTCACCTCAGAGCCCCAACCTCGCTGGCCTTCTACAGGTTCTTCATCAGTGACCACTAAGATAAATTCATCTGTCATGTTAAGAGTCCAAATCTTTCGATCCGTAAGCTAACAGAAAAAAGGCGATCGCCAAAAAGCCCGTCCTAACGTTTGTTTGAAAAAATATTGCATAGACTGGAACTATGCTCACATCTGGCGCAAAACGAGGAACAACCGATGATGCAGTTAAAGCTGTGGCAATGGATCATTTTAGCGCTGCCCATCGCTCTCATTGTCGGCTTCTTTGTCGGTGTCGCGGGCTGGCAAATTCATGCCTGGGGCATCAACTGGATCTGGGCCATTATTATCGTGCTGCTGGCGAGTTGGCGGTGGCTGCTCGTGAAGTGGACACGTCCGGCGACACAAAGAATCGAAACTCTGATGAGTGAGGTTCAACAGGATTTAGACGAAGGAGCGGAGGCGATCGCTCAGTCTGGAGACGAATCGGCAACTCTACAGCAAGTGCAAGCCACCTTGCGAAACGTGCTAGAAGCCTCCCGCGATGATGCGCCGCTGTGGGAAGACTGGGGGCAATTCTTCGAGCGGTGTCGTGTTTTGGTGGGCGATGTCGCTCACGTTTATCACCCTGAGGTGAAATATCCGCTGCTGAACATCTATGTTCCTCAAGCTTATGGACTGATTCGCGGCACGGTGAATGATGTTGATCGGTGGATGGATAAGCTGTCGCCCGTGCTCAATAAAGTCAGCGTGGGGAAAGCCTACCAAGCCTACGAGACCTACCAAAAGTTTGAGCCTTCGGCTCGCAAGCTTTGGAAGGTTTGGGGTTGGGCACAGTGGGTGATGAATCCAGCCGCCGCCGCCGCTCGGACGGCGAGTCAGCCGAGCAACAACCGAGCCACTCAAGAGCTTTTGGGCAATCTTGACCAGATGTTGCGAGAGGCCGTTCTGCAAAATCTCTGTCGGCAAGCGATCGCCCTTTACAGCGGCACCTTGCCTGGGGCTGTCGGAGAGCTGCTGGAGCCTGCTTCGGACACTCAGCAAGAATCCATTGCCGCTGCCAAAACCCGCACCCTCCAAGATATTTTAGAAAAGGCAGAATCGACTGAACAGGTGGCTCAAAAGCCGCTCAACATTATGCTGGTCGGGCGTACTGGAGCTGGAAAAAGTAGCCTCATCAATACGTTGTTTCAAACCGATCTAGCCGCAGTCAATGTGCTGCCAAGTACCGATCAAATCAAAGCCTATCACTGGACAACTCCCACAGGCGATCGCCTTGATTTGCTAGACACTCCGGGCTACGAGCAAGTCGATCGCTCTGATCTGCGAGACTTAGTGATTGACTATGCCCAAGAAGCCGATCTGCTGCTGCTCGTAACGCCCGCCCTCGATCCGGCGTTACAGATGGATGTGGATTTTTTGCAGGATTTACAGAGAGAGGTGCAGGATCTCCCTACCATTGCCATTGTGACTCAGGTTGATCGGCTCCGACCCATCCGTGAGTGGAGCCCCCCGTACGATTGGAAAGAAGGCGATCGCCCCAAAGAAATCTCCATTCGTGAAGCGACTCAATATCGCAATGCCCAGTTGAAGGCTTATTGTGAGCGCGTTGTGCCCTTAGTGACAGCCGAAGAATCCCTAGAGCGATCGTCTTGGAACGCTGATGCCCTATCCGCCGCGTTGGTAGCCTCTATCGATCCGGCTAAAGAACTGCGGTTAGGACGATTTTTGCGCGATCGCCAGGGTCGAGTTGCTGCCGCTGCCCGCATCATCGATCGCTACACCTTCCAAATGTCAACCACTCAGGGACTCACCGCCCTGCTCAAAAGCCCAGTCCTAAAATTTGTCTCCAGCCTCACCACAGGCTCACCTGCCCTCGCCTACCTCTTAGCAGAACAGATTCCCGTCGAGCAACTGCCTGTTGTGATTGGCAAACTTCAAATGGCCTACGACCTGTTCTCGCTACTCAGCGAATCCAAAGACATTCGCAACTTTGAACTGATGTCGCTGTGGCCCTTACTGCTCGACAACCCCTCCACCCCCGATCGCAACGCCTGGGCCTTCGGTCACGCTCTTGTAGAATACTGGGCGCAAGATCTCACCATCAAGCAGCTTGAAGCCCGCTTTCACGAATACTTAGAGCAGCGAGAGCAAGCCGTCACAAACTAACGCGAGAATTCCAAAATCCCTCTATGAAAACCATTGGTCTAATCGGCGGCATGAGCTGGGAGTCCTCCATTGAGTACTACCGCATCATCAACAAAGCCACCCAGCAGCAACTCGGTGGACTCCACTCCGCCCGCAGCGTCATGTACTCCGTGGACTTCGCAGAAGTCGAAGCGTTGCAGCATCAGGAACGCTGGGCAGAAGCCACAGCTCTCATGGTCGATGCCGCCCAGCGACTCGAAAAAGCCGAAGCCGACTTTGTCGTACTCTGCACCAACACCATGCACAAGCTTGCCGACGACATGCAAGCCCACATGCAGATTCCTCTGCTGCACATCGCCGATGCGATCGCCCAATCCATTCAAAATCAAGGTATTCAAACCGTCGGACTCCTTGGCACCCGATTCACTATGGAGCAAGACTTCTACAGAGGACGACTTGTCAACAAACACGGCCTCAACATCCTGATTCCAAACGAGAGCGATCGCCAAGACATTCATCGCATCATCTACAACGAACTCTGCCTCGGCCAAATCAAACCTGAATCTCGCCAGCGCTACCGCGAAATCATCAACCACCTCGTAGACCAAGGCGCAGCAGGCATCATTCTCGGCTGCACCGAAATCGAACTGCTCATACATCCCCAAGACACCACCGTTCCCCTCTTCCCCTCCACCCGCATCCACGCCGAAGCCGCCGTAGAAAAAGCCCTCCAACCCTAAACACAGTCCTCTCTCTCTCTATACCCTCTCTCTCTCTAACCTCTCTCTCTGACACACTCCTCTCTTGCACACTGCCCTCTTATACATTCAGCCAAAACCCTCCCGTATCGAAACCTAAAACACTAATTCAACACACCCTTTCGGAGGGGGTTCGGGGGACGCGACCGTCCTCCGACGGGGGTTTGGGGGCAAGCGCCCCCAAGTCTTCTGGTTTGTCCCCAAGTCATTTAACTCATACTCAAACGCACAACACCCCATTTCACGCTAGAGTCAAAACTACAGGAGCCTACATCCTTCCAAGAGCTACCCCAACACCGCTTCAACCATGACCCTAGCCTCCCCACCCCCTCAAACTCGCCTCCCCGAACCCGTTCAACCCCACATCCCAACCGAGCGAGAGTGGAAAGCGATCGCCCGCGAATTTGAAGACGCCCTCGGCAAACGCGCCGTCATCCG
>CAKZMO010000148.1 GCA_937128595.1 uncultured cyanobacterium
AGAAAACGCCAATGCCGATCTAGAAGCCCGCGTAGAGGAACGCACAGCAGAGCTTCGGCAGATTCTACAACAGTTGCAGCAGGCTCAATGGCAATTGATTCATGCGGAGAAAATGTCTAGCTTGAGCCAGTTGGTTGCTGGGGTGGCTCACGAAATCAATAATCCAGTCGGCGTGATTCATGGCAACCTTGGTCATGCCTCCGCCTACATGAATGGACTCCTGAAACTATTGCAGCTATACGAAGATACGATCGAGGATCCACCCTACGCCATTCAACAGGCCTGTAGTGAACTGGATACGGAGTTTGTTCGGCAGGATTTTCCGCTGCTGCTGCAATCAATGGAAGTAAGTACGACCCGCATTTGTGCGATCGTGCAATCATTGCGGAAATTTTCTCGCTTGGATGAAGCGGACGTCAAAACAGTAGATATTCACGAAGGCTTGGACAGCGCGGTGCTGATTTTGCAGAATCGGCTGCGCGGAGTCGGGCGATATCCAACCATTCAGGTTGAGCAAGATTATCAGACTTTGCCAAGGGTTGAATGCCATTCTAGCCAAATCAATCAGGTGTTTCTGAATCTCTTAACCAATGCGATCGATGCCATCCATCAGCGCGTTGATCAAACGCAAGGTGAGCCAATCCGTAAGCCAACCATTAGAATCGAAACTCGAACTGTAGATGAAGACTGGGTGACGATCGCCATCCACGACACAGGCATTGGCATTCCTGATGACATCCAATCCAAGTTATTTGATCCATTTTTTAGTACGAAACCGGTAGGGCAGGGCACCGGATTAGGATTGTTTGTCAGTTATCAGATTGTCGTAGAGGAGCATCGAGGGGAATTAATTTTGACCTCGATGCCGGAGCAGGGATCGACCGTCGTCGTTAAGCTATCAACAACCTGGCTTGGAGAACCGATCGCTCCACCGCCCGCAATTCTGACAGATGCGGAATTAGATGAATTGGACTAAACAGGCCAAGCCTAGGCTTGAAGAGAGCATTCTGTGTCATTCTAGCGAAGCATTGGTGATAAATCTCTCTTTGGGGGCTTTTTGGTCGAGTTTGCTGCATTTTGAGCATAAAAAGGGTATTTTAGGTCGTCCAACAGCGGTATAGTAAAACTATATGATGTTAGATGGAATTACCGGATGTGAACCGTCGCGCTCTGTGCAAGGTCTGCCGGTTCATCAAGCCCTCCTGCAACGGTTATCGGAATGCAGTCGATACAGGTTTTACATGACACGCTCCAATACGTTATCCCAAGTCCACATCGAGCGATCGCTCTTCGATCGATATGTTGACGTTCGGCAACTGAGTGAAACACTGTGCGATCCGCTTGAGATCGAAGATTATGGCGTTCAAAGTATGCCAGATGTCAGCCCTGCAAAGTGGCATTTAGCTCATACAACCTGGTTTTTTGAAACGTTTTTGCTTCTGCCTTATCTGAAGGGATACACCGTATTCCACCCAAAATTTAACTATCTCTTCAACTCTTATTATGAATCGATTGGGGCGCGCCACCCCCGTCCTGAACGGGGACTGCTGTCTCGTCCAACCGTTGAGCAAGTTTACCAATATCGCGCCCATGTTGATGCGGCGATGCGATCGCTTCTGACGCAGTCGGCCAATCCGCCTGAGGTGTCTGAGCGGACGCTGTTGGGCCTCCATCATGAACAGCAGCACCAAGAACTTCTGCTCACAGACATCAAGCACGTTTTATCAATGAATCCCCTGCATCCGGCTTACTGTGCGGATTTACCGGTGTTAGCTTCAGCGGTTACGGCATCCGAAGCATGGCTTGACTATCCGGCAAACTTGTATCATATTGGCGTTCGTGAAGCTGAATTCTGTTTTGATAATGAAGGGCCGGCCCATCCCACCTATGTGCAAGATTTTGGGTTGGCGACCCGATTGGTCACTAATGGCGAATATTTAGAATTTATGGAAGATAACGGCTATGCAAAGCCGGAATATTGGCTCTCAGAAGGATGGGCGATGGCGCGATCGCAGCAGTGGAACGCACCGCTCTACTGGGAAATGATAGATGGGGAATGGTTCCTTATGACCCTGAGTGGACTGCGACCGCTAAACTTAGAGGCTCCAGTTTGCCATGTTAGCTATTTCGAAGCGGATGCCTATGCGACCTGGGCTGGCAAGCGATTGCCGAACTTAGTCATCGGGATGAACTCACCTTGGCG
>CAKZMO010000149.1 GCA_937128595.1 uncultured cyanobacterium
TGATGGAACAAATGATGACGATAGAACAGAAGAAACTCAGCGACGAGCGCTTCACAAAAGAGACGATTTTCAGTGACTTGTTTGTGATGATTACTGAGCGTAAGGAACTCCACGGTAATAAAGCGTGCGCTTGGGGCGATCGCTCGTCGGACAAGCTGAAAACGTTGACAATCGGTGAGAGACGCCTCGATAGAGTGCCTTGGTTCGCAGTTCAATGCCTTCCATGACATAGGTAGAGGACTGATAGGCTTGCCCGCGATAGGTCATTTTGCGAATCTGTCCGGCCTGAGACGCCTGCTCCCGCACTGCATGTTCTTGCCGGGTTGGTCGTCTAAGCCCAGGATGAGACGGAGCAGAAACGGTGTAGAGCGGCTCCCAGAATGATGATGTCATGGTCTTCAGTCCCCAAAGTGTGTGGCAGAGCAAACATCAGGTAAAGGAAACAAAGCTTTTGTTGAAAGCTTTCACTGACTTTTAAAGCGCAATTGCTTCGTTGACCTGATGTAATTCAGTATCTAGGAAAATGGGGACATGCATCGTGACCGTAGCTGTGTGTATTACGTGATATTTCGGAACGTTTGGCGTGATGGCAGAGAGCGATAGTCGTGACGCTTTTGTCGTTCATCTGTGACATCAATCACGAAGTCAACTTCGACTCAAGTCAATGAAGTCACGACGACAAAACTGGCATTGCACATTTGAAAAATGATTTTCGTAGGGACATTGCGCTGCGATACCCCCGGATAAGAAGGAATCCAAGGATGAATTTTGCCCAATCATTCCCGTATTGCGCAACGCCACACATCTAAACGGGGTTTCCTTTGAAATTTAGAGAATTCTCAGTATGCGTCAAGTTGGCATCGAGAGCTAGCTGCCCTTGCTGTCAATCATTGTCGAGATCTACGAGCGTACTTTCAGAATTCTAGTATCCCAACTTTTGCAGCAGAGGACGCGTTGAAACGATATGGCGGCCTAAGCCGAGCTGATCAGGTTCCACGCCCAACGCCAATGCAATAAGCTGTGGCAAATGCAGGATCGGTAAACCTAATGGTTCACCGATGACTTTTGCAACTTCAGGTTGGCGTGAGTCAAGGTTGAGGTGACAGAGCGGGCACGGAGTGACAATGCAATCGGCTCCAGCGGCGATCGCCTCTTGAATGTGAGTCCCCGCCATCTTGAATGACTGCTCCGTGGCGTAGCTCGACAACGGCCATCCGCAACACTGCGTTCGTCCTCGGTAATACACGGGCGTTGCCCCGACTGTGCTAAACACTTGCTCTAGCGATTGAGGATTGTAGGGATCGTCATAGGCTGCGCTTGACTGTCCTCTAAGTAAATAGCAACCGTAAAAGGCTGCACAGTTAAGTCCACGTAGGGGGCGAGAAATTTTTTCTGCTAAAGCCTCTAGGCCATAGTCCCCCACGATCGCCCAAAGCAAATGCTTGACATCAGTGCTGCCCTGGTAAGGTGAACACCCTTCTTTGGTGAGGAAGCCGTTCACCCGTTCGACATACTCAGGGTTTTCTTGCTGGCATTTTTTGAGTCGTTCATCGACATGACCAATGACTCCTTGACAGGTGCTGCAATGGGTCAGCAAGGGAAGTTTTAGTTCCTCGGCCAAAGCGATGTTGCGTGCGTTGACTGTGTCTTCGAGCAGTTGAGAGTCTTCTTTAAATGTGCCAGATCCACAGCAAGCAGCGCGTTTTAGCTCAACCAGTTCAATATCCAGAGACTGCGCCAAGATTTGAGTGGATTGATAAAGCTCGCGGCAAGCACCCTGAGCAACACATCCAGGGTAGTACGCGTATTTGAGCTGCTGACCTTGTGGTTTGGTTTGCATGAATCTTGGGGTAGGGCGTGCTGTTGAAGAGGGGTCGGTGCTTCCGCATCATATCTAGAATTGTCCATAAAGTTCTCAGGTTCTTCACGAATTGATGTGCATACTCGATAGAGGAAATACTTCCGAAAGCATTGAATATACTTTGTGGGCACAAATCCTTGGGTCTACAAATCTTTGGATCGTTGTGTTCTTTGGCTTATTTCATCAAATCGGTACTTCAACGTTATGGAGAAACTTTGCACCGCAGCTCTTGCCTGTTGAGGACTCAGTCCAGCACGCCTCTGATCAGAATTGTCAGAGAGTCATGAAGCTGGTACCGCTTTCAGATAAGATGTAGAGATGTCTGGATTCCAAAGGTCTGGCATCTTCCAAAAGTTTGGAATTGCCTCAGGTTTACTTTTATTTGGTTTTGGAATTTAGCAAGAGAAAATTCTTTTCTCGGGTGTATGCTCTGCTGAGTAGCGTTTGTGTTGCTCGTGGTGAGACAGCCACTGTCGATGAGTCTCGGTGTTGGCAAATTAAGACGCGAGCATCGGTAAGGTAGACATCGGAGCAGTAGGCTGAGAGGATTGTCAAATCATTTGTTGAGATTGTGGAAGAAAGGGTATGAGTCAAGACGATATTTTTCAAAAAGTGCAGAAAATTGTTTGCGAACAATTGAGCGTTGACGAGTCTGAGGTAAAGCCTGAGGCTAGTTTTGCCAACGATTTGGGAGCCGACTCTCTCGACACAGTTGAATTGGTAATGGCTCTCGAAGAAGAATTTGACATCGAGATTCCCGACGAAGCAGCTGAAGGAATTGCAACCGTTCAGGCAGCTGTTGACTACATCAACGAAAAAGCTCCGGCGTAAGGTTGTTTTATGCTTTGGGTTAGTTAGGTCTTAAATACTGTTGCCATGTCACATTCAGATGCTAGTTCTAAGCGTGTGGTTGTCACGGGGCTCGGCGCAATCACGCCGATTGGTAATACCCTGACAGACTATTGGCAAGGACTCATGGAGGGGCGTAATGGCATTGATGCCATTACGCACTTTGATGCCTCCAACTATGCTTGTCAAATTGCTGGAGAGGTGCAAGGGTTTGATCCGCTAAAGTACATCGATCGCAAAGATGCGAAGCGGATGGCTCGATTTTCTCAGTTTGCGATCGCTGCCAGCAAACAAGCGTTAGCAGACGCCAACTTTGAAATTACCGATCTGAACGCTGAACAAGTCGGGGTTATTATCGGTACTGGGGTTGGGGGGCTGAAAGTGATGGAAGATCAGCAAGAGATCTTGCTGACTCGAGGCCCTGATCGCTGTAGTCCGTTCACGGTTCCAACCATGATTGCCAACATGGCAGCAGGGCTAACTGCCATACACACAGGAGCAAAAGGCCCTAACAACTGCACAGTCACAGCTTGTGCAGCGGGTTCTAATGCAATTGGAGATGCGTTTCGTCTGGTCAGTCAAGGCTATGCACAAGCCGCGATCTGCGGTGGCACCGAAGCGGCAATCACGCCTCTCGCGATTGCGGGGTTTGCATCGGCACGAGCATTGTCTGTTCGTAATGATGATCCTGCCCATGCGTCGCGTCCCTTTGATTCCGATCGAAATGGATTTGTGATGGGTGAAGGTGCGGGGATGCTGTTGCTAGAAGATCTGGAGCACGCTCTCAGTCGAGGCGCTAAAATCTACGCGGAAATTGTAGGATACGGGATGACGTGCGACGCCTACCACATGACGTCTCCAGTACCTGGAGGAGAAGGTGCGACTCGTGCGATGCAGTTAGCCCTGAAAGATGGCGGCTTGTCTCCTGAGCAGGTGAGCTATATCAACGCTCACGGTACTAGCACGACAGCAAATGACAAGACTGAAACAGCTGCGATTAAGACCGCTTTGGGATCCCACGCTTACAACATTGTGGTGAGTTCGACCAAGTCGATGACCGGGCATTTGCTGGGTGGATCTGGAGGTATTGAAGCGGTTGCGACAGTGATGGCGATCGCCAATGACGCTGTTCCTCCCACGATTAATCTGGAGAATCCTGATCCTGCTTGTGATTTGGATTATGTTGCCCATAAAAGTCGCGAGATGACGGTCGATGTTGCCCTGTCCAATTCGTTTGGATTTGGTGGGCACAACGTCACATTGGCATTCCAGAAGTATGCCGAGTGATGGCGATCGTCGTTGAATAACAAACGAGTGACGTAAGAACGCCTTATCGTTTAAGCAAATCTCGAACCAGAACTGAAAAAGACACGGCCTGACGCCGTGTCTTTTTTGTTTGAACTGACTTTGTTTGAATTGACGGTTAAAAAAGACCGTTCGAGCTAGAAAAATGCAAGGAAGAGCAGGCTTGATCTTCCTTGCGCAGTAGAGTTTATCGATTCAAAATCTCTTCGTTTTCGTCCACCACCTAAGAGGATGTTTGAAAAGTATTAGACAACACGCTGGAACAAGACTGATCCCC
>CAKZMO010000150.1 GCA_937128595.1 uncultured cyanobacterium
CCTATCGAAATTGACTACGCCACGCAGATTCGCGTCATGCAGAGTTCAGAACTATTAGAGAGAGCGGCTATTCTACTTCAGGGCGAATATCCGGACATCTCAGCCCCCGATATTGGGCGTGGATTAGCTGTCTTCCGAGTCACCGAAACTGAAGATGAAATTGAAACAAGTATTCTGCAAGTGGATTACACCAGTAACAATCCTGATAAGACTCAGGAAGTTTTAGATGCTGTAAAGGTAGTTTATTTGGACTATAACCTCGAACAACAGCAAATTCGCCTAGAAAATGGATTAGCGTTCATCGATAAGCAAATTCCCATTGCTCGTGCAGATGTTCAAGACGCTGAACTTTCCCTTGAGCAATTTCGGGAAAATCAAAGTTTGATCGATCCAGAGCAGCGTGCCTTTGATCTGTCGGAGTCTTTGACCGCGATTGAGGGTGAACGTCGCCAAGTTCGCGCCAATTATGAGGAAGCACAGGCTAAGTACGACACATTACAGCGTCAAATTGCGCGATCGCCACAGGCCGCGTTTATCGCGTCTCGATTGAGCGAATCTGCCCGATTTCAAAACTTACTCAACCAGTATCAAGAGACCGAGTTAGCACTTGCCGAACTTGGAGTTCGATATACCCAAGAAGCACCTAACGTGCGTACTCTCCAACAGCAGCTTACTGAGCAGCGAGCCTTGCTACAACAGGAAGTCGAGCGAATTTTGGGAAGTCGCTTCGAAGCAGGAAATCGCCTATTTTCAGATGGGCAGTTAGGCGAGACTGATATCGGATTAATTCGTGAAATTGCTCAGGTACAGATGACCCTAGCCGGATTGTTTGCTCGCGATCAGGAATTATCTCAATCAGAGCAGCAAATCCAAACAACGCTTGCTCAATTTCCCGAGTTGATTGCAGAGTTCAGACGACTTCAACCCGACATCGAAATCAAACGCGATACTCTGCAGCAGCTTTTGAGAGCCCGTCAAGAATTGAGTATTGAGATTGCAAGGGGAGGCTTTAACTGGCAAGTTGTTGAAGCGCCTCAACTTGGCGGTAAAACGGGGCCTAGCCTCGTGATTGATGTCATCTTGGGAGGAGTCGCAGGTCTGTTTTTAGGAATTGTTCTGGCGTTTGTTCGAGAAGGTATTGATAATGCTATTCGTTCTCCAGAAGAGCTAAAGAACTTAACACAGGTGCCTCTCCTCGGTTCGCTTCCGGAGATACCATCTGCTCTATCATCACGGAGCCACAATGGAGTGTCGTCAGCTCTTACTTCAAACTTTCCCGCAAAGCTTGGTTTGAGGTTGCCTTGGAATCACTCTGGGACTTCATCATTTCATTCTTTGGAAGCTATGACCCAGCAGTCTATGAGAGATTCATTGGACATTACCTACAAGAACCTGCAGCTTTTAATCTCCGACAAGAAGAACTTGAGAACAATTGTCGTAACCTCAAGTCTACCGGGAGAGGGAAAAAGCACCGTGACCTTGGGTCTTGCCCTCTCAGCAGCTCGCTTGCACCAAAAAGTTCTAGTCATAGATGGCAATCTGAGAAAGCCCGATCTACAGAACTGGTTAGGTCTTTCAGGCAATCATGGCTTACCCGATATTCTTAAGGGTAGTGATTCTCTGCCGATTCGTCAGGTCACTTTTGAAGATTACTCGTTCGACATTTTGCCATCAGCGAGCGCTGTTTCTGATCCAGTCAGGTTACTTAGCTCTCACAGAATGCACGAGCTTCTACATCAGCTTAGGCAAGAGTACGATTTCATCCTTGTGGACTCTTCTCATGTCACAGGAACAGTGGATGCTCTTCAACTAGCATCTGTCTGCCAGAACGTATTACTTGTCACCTATCTCAACCAAGTAGCTCAAAGTGACTTGATCCAGTCCCTGAGTCTACTACAGCAGTTCAATTTAATGGGCATCATTGTGAATAGAGGAAAACAAAAAAGTAGTTCGTTGACCAGATCCAATTTGAGCAATAGCAACAACGGCAAATTCTTACTATCTGAACCCTTGGCTAAGACAAAAACTCCGTTCAACTAACACTATATACATGCATCATGCAGCTCGTAAATCCTGATTGATAATTGGAAAAATGACTATCGCATGTGGCAAGGCAATCGCATATAGCAATAAAACTGTTTAAAGCTATTGAAAGTAACATCTAACTGATTGATCAATTCATCAAATATACACCTATTTTTCTGCAGCCAAAACCAAAGACTTGAATTAACGCTCACGCTCAATCAATGCAACGTTACACGATAGATAGCTTGCAAGAGCCCTCGTTTCTGACAGCTAAATAATATGCCTAACCTGATTATGATTTATTTTGGACAACTATTATTAAAATCGCAGCGCTTAAAAGAGACCTTTATCACAACCTGTTTAGAGGGGGTTCCTAGCTTGTTTCTAGGATCTCAGTTACGAAGTTGGTTATATCAACTAATTCTCAACAAAGTAAGTCGTTCTACTTATATTCAGGAAGGCGTAGAGTTACTGGGGTGTCACTCCATATCTCTAGGAAATAGCGTTTCTCTCTTCAAAGGCGTTCGTGTAGATGCTCGAGGTTTAGGCAACGCCGTTGTCCTCGACGATAATACCTCTCTTCAGCGAGGTGTTGATATTCGCGCGCTCAACCAAACTCGGATTCATGTCGGAAACTACTCTTTTATTGGTCCCTATACTTGCTTGGCTGGACCTGGTGACATTGAAATCGGCAACCACTGTTCCATAGCATCCCATTGCGGCATCTTCGCTAATGATCATAAATTTGATGATCCAACGCGTGGGCCTAATGATCAGGGATTGACACGTCAAGGTATCGTCATTGAACAAGAATGTTGGATTGGTCATGGAGTATCCATCCTAGATGGCGTTCGAGTCGGAAAAGGAAGCGTTGTTGGGGCAGGGTCAGTGATCCTCCGAGACATTCCACCCATGTCAGTAGCTGTTGGAATTCCTGCAAGAGTGATCAAAAAAAGAGGGAATTGAATGTCATGAAACTAAGTGTGGTTATCGCGTGCTTTAACTCGGCAGATACTATTGCAATTCAACTTGAAGCCTTAGCAAAGCAAGTTTGGGACAAGCCTTGGGAAATTCTTATTGTTGATAATGGTTGTACAGATAAAACACTAGAAATAGTGGAAAGTTATCAAACACAACTACCCAATCTAAGAGTTGTTGACGCTTCCGATAAAAAAGGAGCTGCACATGCATGGAATATTGGAGTGCAAGAAGCACGAGGAGAGCTGATTCTTTTTTGTGACTCAGATGATAAAGTCCACGATGGATGGGTGGGGAAGATGGGTAATGCTCTTGAAACATTTGACTTTGTCGCTGGAGCCCTGAATCTACAAGAACTGAATGCAACCTGGAGAATCCCAAACACTCATCTTTTTGGCTCTAGAACATCTCCACAACAACGTTTGCCTAAATATCGTCATGCTCCTGAGCTGAAGTATGCATCTACAGCGAATCTTGGCATCAAAAAATCTATTCACCTTCTTATTGGCGGTTTTGATGAAGAGCTGACCTACAATCAGAACCTCGACTATTGTCTAAGGACTCAGTTGGCAGGTTACTCCTTGTACTTTATTCCTGATGCTATTGTTGAATATCGATTGAAACATAGTTTACGAAAAACATTTATTCAGTTTTATCGATGGGGACGATACGGCATACTTATTTATCGCAGACATGTTGGAGAAGGAAGCCTTGTAGATAGGTTAAGGTTTCTCTTTGGGGGCTGGCGGCATTTGCCCTTGCAGGTTATTAAAGTTCGCAACAGTGCAGACATATTTGAGTTGTTTGCGTGGCTTGGAGGCAGAATTGGGGAAATCGTCGGGTGTTGGGAGTTTCTAATCATGCGGTCACATGCAATCAAAGCACAATCTACTAATCAGGCACTTAACCTGGAATAAATCACTGATTAATTAGCTTCAGAAGAATGATGGTTCGAAAGTCTGTTTTAGGCATGATATCTAATCTGGAATGGAATATCTTTACTCAACGCAGAAAACCGTTCTGAAGTTGCGACACATACAGCTATTTGCCAACAGATTTACTAAGGTTTTATCTGAATGTTATCTAATGTACTGACTCGTGTTAGATCTCTGCTAGACGGGCGTAAAGGTTCTACAGCGACTATTCAAACATTCCTCGTTAAAATCTGCATTATTACAATTAATATGGGGACGGGAATCATCACAGCTCGTCTTCTAGGTTCTCAAGGACGTGGAGAAATGGCGGCCATGATTTTGTGGCCTCAGTTTCTTGCCTACACATTGACTCTAGGAATTCCTCAGTCGCTTCTCTACAACCTCAAAAAGAGCCCAGACCGCAAGTCAGAGTTATACTCGACCGCACTAGTGATGTCAGTATTATTAGGCTTTGCGGCAGCTGCTATCGGAATTTTCTTTATACCTCAATGGCTTTCTCAGTACTCAGTACTTACCATTCGAGCTGCACAGTGGTTTATGCTGACGTCTCCTCTCTCATTGCTTGGTCTTGTGTTTGGGGCAGCTTTCGAAGCCCGTAGTGAGTTTACTTTTTCTAATCAAATTCGTTACTTCATTCCGTTATCTACCCTAGCTGTACTTTTAGTCATGTTGGGATTAGGAGTAAACAATCCAATTGCGTTTGGAGCGGCTTATATCCTTCCTCCTGTTCCAATCGGGATTTGGATGTTTATTCGCCTGCTTTCTAGATATGATTTTAAGCTTTCCAATTTTATAGAGTCAGCAAAAACTCTTTTAGACTATGGATTTAAAGCATATGGTATTGATTTAATCGGATCTCTATCAGGTCGTATTGGACAAGCTTTGGTTGTTGGTTTACTCACCCCAACAGCAATGGGCTTATACACTGTTGCGATCAGCTTATCGCGGGTTCTTAATACGTTTGAGGAGGCGATTAATGTTGTATTTGTTCCTAAAGCTTCTGCCCGACCCATTCCCGAGATTGTTGCTTTGACCGGGAGAGCTGTTCGGATCAGTGCATTTCTGACGTTTGTCTCTGTTTTGCCACTGATGCTCATCGGCCCATTCTTCCTGCGTCTACTCTATGGTCAAGAATTTGCAGAAGCAGCAACTGTTTTTCGTATTCTTTTAATTGAAGTATTGATCAGTGGAGTCAATTGGTTATTGGCTAAAGCGTTCATGGCTGCGGGTAAGCCAGGAGTCGTTACGGTGCTACAAGGAACAGGACTGGCGATTACGGTTCCTCTAATGCTTGTTCTAATTCCTAAGTTCGGATTAAGCGGCGCTGGTTTCTCTCTGCTTGCATCTACCTGTATTCGCTTTTTCCTAATTCAGATTTCTTATCCATTAGTATTTAAGACTATGCCACCTAATTTAATAATTAACTTCCAGGATTTTAAATATCTTCAAAAAACACTTTTGAGCCGTGGTAGCTAAAAAAGTTACGATAGATTATTCTTAATGTTTTCGTGGAGAAGATACGGTGCATTTAAAATCTCATTCTAACGATGATCAGCCATTAGTCAGCGTCATCACGCCAACTTATAATAGACCCGAATACTTAATAGAAGCGATCGCCAGTGCCGTCAATCAAACATATCAGAATATTGAGATTATTGTTTCAGACAACTGTAGTCCTGAGAATCCTCTGTCGTTGATTGAGAAATTCAATGATTCGCGGATTAAGTTCTTTCGAAATAACTCGAATCTCGGCATGTTCGCTAATACTGTAGGCGCGTTTAAGAAAGCTTCTGGCAAGTATGTTGCTAGTCTTTTAGATGACGACGCTTGGGAACCAGAATATCTTAAAAAACTTGTTTCTCCGCTCGAAAAACATAAAGATGTGGAGATCGCTTTCTGCGATCCTTACATTGTTGATGAAC
>CAKZMO010000151.1 GCA_937128595.1 uncultured cyanobacterium
AGGCTCAACCGCCTGCTGGCGTGCTGCTCTGGCTGAATGAGACACAGTTTCAAGAGGGCGTGGCTTTACTGGAGGCGATCGTCCAGTTCCCAGCTAAAATTTCTGTACTGGTAATGACAGACATTGGCGACTTTGATCAGCGGCTGCACCTGGTGCAGCAAGGCGCTGATATCATTCTCCCTACCTCGACCACACCTCAGCATACAGTTAAGACAGTGCAGCAAATTCTGCGAGCAGACAATGCAGAATTCGATGTAGTTATCGTCGACGACGATCCGCAGGTGCTAGAACTGGTGCAAACCATTCTTTCTCCGTGGGGTATTCAAACCACTCTTGTGAATGATCCAACTCAGCTTTGGACTGTTTTGGAAGATGTACAGCCGCAGTTACTGGTGTTGGATGTGGAAATGCCAGAAGCGAATGGTTTAGAGTTGTGCCAGGTTTTACGAGCTGATCAGAGATGGCGGCATGTTCCTGTGCTGTTTCTGACGGTACATGAGGACGCTGACACACAGCAGCAAGCATTTGATGTTGGGGCAGATGATTTTATTAATAAGTCTGGGATGATGACAGAGTTGCCCAGCAGAGTTTTGAATCGATTACAGCGATCGGCCTTAAGGAACATTACGCGATCGCCCTTATAATTCTTCGCTCTCACTACTACGAATAGAATATGTCTCAAGACTTGACTCAGAAAATAGATTCAGGATTTCTCAAGAGCAAGCTATGCCAAAGTTTCGGGACAGTATCCTAATCCTTCTATCACTTGTTTTTGAAAACAGGCTACCTCCTGAGGATCAGGCTTGCCGCGAGACACAATAGCAATGTGATATTGACTCATGACCTGGGTAGGCGTGAGGCCAGTATTCAGAGCGTTAAGGGCTGACGTAATAGATAAGCCTGGATGATAGGGAGTGCCGTTCTCGCTAAAAAAGGCCCAACAGTCCTCGTTGCGCTCATCATCCACCTCTAGATTCAACTTCACATCCACAACCCAGCGATCGTTCAAGAAGATGACTGTCGCAGAGTCGATGCAGGAATCTAGCTGTCTCAACAGATAATTCAGCACTCTCTGAGTCAAGCTTGCGTTGGCAAAGTAGTAGAGAAACTCCATCGCGCTTGTCCTTAATAGCAGTAGTTTCAACCTATGAAAATAATCTGAGAGAATTGTGAGGAACAGCCGTTGATGTCCGAGCAAGAATATTATGATCGCTGTTGTTGCCGCGATCGCTCTAAAATCACTGCGCTCTGATATGTCATCAGCAAATCAAACAGTTTTTCGGATCTTCGACATAGAGCAGATACTCGATGAACATCCCCTGACAGTCGAGCCAGACACCAAAGTTATGGCCGTTGTAGAACTGATGGGACAAGCCGTCGAGCAAGCGTGCCAACTTTCTGGAGTCAGTGCTGACGCCTTATTGTCTTTGCCCACATCCTCGACTAGCTGTGTCTTGATCGTGTCTGCCAACCAGTTGTGCGGCATCTTTACAGCGCGCGATCTAGTGCGGCTAGTCGCTGAAGAAGCCGATCTAGAGGTCGCGACAATTTCAGAAGTGATGACCCAGCCAGTGATGATGCTCCAGCGCTCTGAGATACAAAGCATTTTCACGATGTTAGCGATCCTAAAGCAGCATCAGATTCGACAACTGCCGATTGTTGATGAGGTAGGCGTTTTGCTGGGGCTGGTGACCCAAACAGCCATTCGGCAGGCCATGCATCCGTTTAACTTTCTCAAGCTTCGGCGGGTGAGCGAGGTGATGACTTGCGATGTGGTTCAAGCAGAAGCCACTGAAAGCCTGCTGGAACTAGCTCGGCGGATGACACAACATCGGGTGAGCTGTGTAGTAGTGACCGAGACAAGAGAGCAAGGTGGCTCAGTGTCTGAGGTTCCCATCGGAATTTTGACCGAACGCGATATTGTGCAGTTTTTGGCGTTGGGTCTACCCCTATCGCAAAACCCAGCGCAGACAGTCATGAGTGCTCCCCTCTTTTTGATGCATCCGCCAGATACTCTCTGGGCGGCTCAACAAGCAATGCAGCAGCAACACATCCGCCATCTGGCTGTGGTCAACGAGGCCGGTGGTCTAGCGGGGATTGTGACCCAGACTAGCCTACTGCAAATGTTAGATCCCCTTGAACTGTTGACGGAAATTGAACAACAGCATCAGTTGAGCGAGTCGCAAGCCGTCAGTCTCGATGAGGCTAACCAACAACTGCTGCAAGCCAATCAGTCACTACGAACTGAAATTACCGAGCGTCAGCGTCTCGAAACGTCATTGCAAGATATGAATCGCCTGTTAGAAGAGCGGGTTGGACTTCAGGCGGCTCAAATAGTGCAAACCGATGAGGTGCTGAGGCAAGTTGCTCAAGAGCGGCAGCTAGCCCAGGCCCAACTCGAACGGTTTTTTGCGGTCACTCCTAGTCTGCTCTGCATTGCGGGTCTGGATGGCTATTTCAAACGGCTGAATCCCGGCTTTGCCAACCTGCTGGGCTATGACATGACAGAACTGCTAAACCAGCCTTTCATTAGTTTTGTTCATCCTGAATCCCGATCTGCCACCCAAAAGGAGGTTGAACGGTTGGCAGCTGGGGAACTCGTCATCGCCTTTGAGAATCGCTATCGCTGTAAGGATGGCAGATATCGCTGGCTTAGCTGGAATGCCACGGCCTCTCCTGAGGAGCAAATCATTTACGCCACCGCTCAGGACATCACCAAGCGCAAACAGCTCGAAGAGGATTTAAAGCAGGAACACAACTTCATTGCTGCTGTGCTGGACACAGTCGGGGCGTTAGTAACGGTGCTGGATCGAGAGGGCAAAATTGTCCGCTTCAATCACACCTGCGAGCACGTATCCGGATACGCTGCCAGTGAGGTGCAGGGGCGTCCGATCTGGGATGTCTTGATTCCCTCTGAGGAAATCTCTAGCGTGCAAGCCGTGTTTCACGAGCTGAGACAAACGCAAACGCCGAATCAATGTGAGAATTACTGGCTGTGTAAGGATGGCACTCAGCGACTGATTAACTGGTCGAACACGCTACTCAAGGATGCGGCTGGGATGGTGGAGTACGTTATCGGCACGGGCATTGATGTCACCAGCCAGCGCCAGACAGAGCGAGACTTAGTTCGTCAATATCAGCAAGCCCATTTGCTGGGTGAGGTTACGCGCCGGATTCGTGAGTCTTTAGAGATCGACGAGATTCTGAAGACAGCGGTGACGGAAGTGCGGGAGTTATTAGTCTGCGATCGCGTCTTAATCATCCAATTTAATGCCCATGACGTCGGGCAAGTAGTGCAAGAGTCAAAAAGACTAGAGGATGCCTCTCCGCCACTACTGAATCGGGCTGTTACCAATCTCAAGCTTACCGACAGCACCCAGAACACTTTGCCGCAATCGTGTTTCTGTGACAATCTGCAGACGGCTCCCTATTCTCTTTACACTACCGAATTTTTACGACGATGGAATGTGCAGTCTTGCATGGAAACGGCGATTGATGTGGGTGATCAGCTGTGGGGGCTGATT
>CAKZMO010000152.1 GCA_937128595.1 uncultured cyanobacterium
CGTAAGGATCTGCAACGGAAAACATCTCAGTCATTGCATCCAGTACGCTTTGGGTTCGGTTTCTTTCGGCTTCCAGTTCAATCTTTTGGTTGAATATCATGCCAACATAAGCACTTGCAAAAAGCGCAATTACTAATGAGCTAGACGCTCCGATCCAATGTCGACGAATAAAGCGATTGCTCCTATAAAAAAGCGTGGCGGAGCGCGCTTGGACCGGTTTCCCATCAAGCCAGCGCTGCAAATCATCTGCGAAGTCGCTGGCGCCTCGATAGCGCTTTTGGGGGTTAAATTCAAGGGCCTGAACTATAATGCTGTCAAGGTCGCCTTTGATTTTTCTATGTAGCTGCCTTTGGCTTGTTGATAGTTTTTTTACCTCTGATTCATTCAGTCTTCTCACTCGCTGGCTGGGTAATTCCGGCCCCCGTTGCATTGCGTTAATTAATTGAAACGGGTTTTCGTCACGACCTGAAAACGCCCGTTTGCCGACCAGCAACAAGTAAAGAAGGAGGCCCAGCTGATAAACGTCTCCGGGAATCCCTGTTCTGTGTCCTTGCAGTTGCTCCGGACTGGTGAAGGTTAATGTGTAGGCTTGGGTGGAAGTTCTTGTGAGATCCTTTTCTCTGGAGCCTGGTTCAAGCAGCGTTGCTATTCCGAAATCAAGGATTCTTGGACGGCCATTTTGGTCAAGCAAAATGTTACTAGGTTTTAGATCACGGTGAACAATCAGTTCACGGTGCGCATGATCTACGGTTTTGATGATCTCGACGAAAATCTCAACTCGTTGCTTGACAGTCAGCTGCCGTTGATCAAATGCTTTATCGAGCGCTGACCCCTCAACATATTCCATTGCCAGCCACGGTCTTCCATCTTTATGATTCCCCACATCAATCAGTCGAGAGAGGCGTGGATCTTCAAGTCGGGCGAGTATCGATATTTCGCGCTCAAAGTTTGATCTTGCCGCACCTGTTGATAGCGCCACCGATAGGATTTTTACCGCGGCTTTCTGATTTCCATTGACTAGTCTACGTTCTGCTTCGTAGACGTCGGCCATGCCACCACCACCGATTTTCCGAACAATTCTCCAAGATCCGATCATCTCACCCGTTTTGAGATCGGAGTTGACCGTCACCTCTGAAAGCTCTTTAGCGAGCCCTTCTAGACCATTCTCACGCTCCATATGGCCTAAAAGACGATTCAGGCGCCTCCCCATTGCTGCGTTGGTTATTGAAATTTCAGCCAGTCGGGTGGTTCTCTTATTCGGATCAAGGTCTAGAAGTTCGGAGAACACCTTGTCGATTTGATGCCATTCTGTGGCTTTTATTGGCATTTTATTCTCCAACAAGCTCGTTGAGTGTGGTTGTGCAATGGCGATCCAGACGGCGCCGTCATCCGGTAATGTCGAGCACAAGCTGAAGTTTAGTCAGACGCACGATCAATCTAGTGCCATTTGCCGTCGCTAAAATTGTATTTGATCAAGGGCTCGAGCGGCGACGGAGGGTTTCCCGTCACGTAGTAACCTGTGCTAAGATTTTTTCGACGTTCACCGAAGATGGATCAGCCATGGCAGAGCCAGGGGAAATTGCGCCTCAGGACAGTTCGTCGGTCTCGAGCCCGTCGGATATCACAGTGTTGCTTAATGATGCTGGAAGCTCGCGTGAAGCCATGGATGAAGTGTTCAAGACGGTTTATAGCGAACTTAAGCGGCTGGCGCAAAACGTGCTTAGCGGTTCGGGCAGCAACACCCTGAATGCCACAGCGCTTGTCCATGAAGCTTACGCCAAACTGATCACTGGCAGCGAACTCAATGTTAACGGACGGCAGCATTTCTACGCCCTGTGTGGACGTACCATGCGCTATATCGTTATAGACCACGCTCGAAGCCGATTGTCGGCAAAACGTGGTGGGGGACAGTATCAGGTGACTTGGTTTGACGACCGGCTCGTTGACATGGGCCGCCCGGAGTCTTTGCTGGCCCTTGATGGAGCGCTTACAGCACTCGAAAAACTTGACCCACGCCTCGTTGAGTTGATTCATTATCGTGTTTTCGCTGGTATGAGTTTGCAGGAGATCGGCCCGCTCTTTGGCGTCGGCGTTCGGCAGCTGCAACGAGACTGGAAACGAGCCGAGATTTGGATTACTGAACTCCTCGATGAGGGCATCGAGGAGTAATCACTCGGATTCTCCTAGTCCCTCCGCATCTGAGCTATTTCTCTACAATTGTTACGTTTCATCGCCCATTTCTTTGCTCCTTGGGATCGCGTTGCCGCGCTCTTCATTTTCTGATCCAAGTCTGCTTTCAGCGATTCCGACGATTAAGTACGGACTGATTTGAGCTCAGTGCCCCTTTATTTACACGGACGAAATATTCGCCTCATCTGCGCCTGATGTTCTGTTTTCTATGGTCGGTGTGCTGCCAAAGTCCTGTTGAGTCTTTCCCGTTTCAGTTCATCATGAGACGGGTCGCCATGGCTCACTTGACCTCCTCATACTGCTTACTAAAACGTAAAATCGAAGTAAGAACGACATAGAAAACCCAGAATGTTTAAAGTTCTTTAAGAGCGGGAATCTCCCTGAACTTTTGGGAAAAAACTATAGTCATAACCGATTCACACGAATTGAGAATCTGAACATGACTGCACCGCCCCTACTGGTCCTTTTTATGACTTCTTCTATCGGTTTCAGCGCAGCTGAGTGCGACATCATTCTAGAAGATTACAGAGCTGAAGCCTTGCAGCTAGACTACCAGGAATTCGATCAAACACAGGGCTCTGGATTCCGCTGGCTAGCAGAGCAGGGCTGCACAAGTCAGGCTGCTGACCTGATCGAAGAATATATCGCAGCAAACAATAGCACTCAACGCAGTCTTATCTGGCACGTTGCACAGCTGAGGGGTGAATCCGGTAACACAAATGCGGCACTGCAGGCTGCGCGCCAATCATTAGACCCTATGGAAGCTTCTGACGCGCTTTTCAGGTGGAATGCTCACGTGCGTGCATATATTGCTATTCTCGAGCAGGACCGCGACGCCTTTCACCAGAATCTTGAAGAATTGAAAGCTTCAAAAGATGAGCATCGAGGCAATGGGATGAACGCATCGATGTGGGAAAATATTGAACCATACTTTGATCTCGGGTACGCCCACGCACTCCGCGCTGCATATGGGAAGCAAACGGAGGAAGATGAAAAACTGTGACTCCGCGCAGACGTGATTGTTAATTATCTCTCAACTATTAAAGCCAGAAATTTCGGCTGTAAGTCTGAGGCGATGCTGTATTCTTCTAGGAGATTAGCGTTGCTCAGAAGTGAAACGTTCTTGTAATGAATCGACATGAGTTTCCACATGTGTCGATCACCTTTCAGCGACGCCCATATTCCGAGCGTCCTTAAGCAGGTTGAGGCCGGCAGTTCGGTTCGGGATCTTTGCCGGGAGCATGGCATCAGCAACGCCACGTTTTACGAGTGCCGATCCAAATACGGGGGCATGGACGCTTCGCTGATGGTCCGGCTCAAGGTGCCCTAGGCTGGAACAAACGGCTGAAGAAGATGTATCCAGAAGAGAGGGCCACAAGGCTGAGAAACGCCAGGCGGTTGTCGAGGGAAAGCTCCGAGGCCATCTCGACGACGAGAGATGGCCAGAAACGTTGCTGAGCGTCGTGACACCAGCAACCGACTTGCCTGCGGGGTGCTTTTAATCAGTCGAAACTATTATCGCTACGCGCCGAAGGCATCGACCTAGAACGCCGAGAGCGCAGACTTGCTGACTCGTCTTACCCAAAATCAGAAAAACTGGCATTTTGATCTATCCTTTCTGTTCTTGCGCGATGTGAAGGGCCTACGCAGGAACCACAAGTTGTCCTATCTGATCGACAGCGAAAATGAGCTCAACCTCAAAAACTATTCGAAGAAACGCATCGTCAGAGAGGCTTCAGAACTGCTAGGCGTGCCCTGTGCAATCAACGAAGTCTGGTCTATGGGCTTCATGCACGACAGCCTGTTGGACAGGCGTGCTTACCGTCTTCTCAATGTGATCGACGACTTCAACCGCGGAGGGCTTGGGATCGAGATTGGCTTCTCTGTGCCCTCGGAGCGCGTTATCGCTGTCTGGACAAGATCATTGAATGGCGAGGCAAGCCCAAGGCGCTGCGCATTGACAATGGGCCGTAGCACATCAGCGAAGTATTGCGAGCTTGGGCTGAGAGGCTTCAGATCAGCGTCCAGCATATCCAGCCGGGCAAGCCGAGGCAGAATGCCTATGTTGATCTCCCCTACCGAACCGTGCGTTACGGCTGGCGCAATCAATACCTGTACGCAACGATCAGTCAGGTCTGGGAATATGCAACGCGCTGGCTCTGGATGGATAATCACGAATACTGACATGGCCTAGGGAGGCATCACCCCAAAACAGAAGTTGACCCGTGGGGCCTAGGTTCTAATTGTTAACTTCACCAAGAATGAGTAGTATACCGCGCGACGGTTGAGTGTCAGCTAATTTGCCGCGTGGCTCACTAGGTGGTTAGATTGATTTCGGAGGATGACGTGAACAAAGACGTGTGCTTATGGTGTGGAGCGGAATTGCCTGCAATAGATGGTCCAACCCACAAATATATGCAGTCATCGGCAAGCTGCTGGGCGGCATTTGGTCGAGTTCTATCCAAAGAATATTCTGATCAACAGTATTTTGAAGTACATCGATTGGCTGTCGACGCCTACGCTGTTCAACACCCCGGCATTGAAAGTAGACAAAGTATTCAGTCCGTTGGCGTGCATCTGGTTAGACTTTGTCTGTTCTTGGAGCATGGTCTGGAAGCAACACAGGCGAATGATGCGATGCTGGCTGCTGCTCAGCAGAAAGCAAGTTATCACTGGCTAGAACCACCTGGCTCGATGGGGGTGTTGACCGCTAGCGATGTGGATGCGGCAACAAATGCTGCCGAACACAAGATGTTGGTCAAGCGCTGGGCCGAGCAAATGTGGCGAGCCTGGTCCGATCACCATGAAACCGTGCGCAAGTGGGCGACGTTGACATCGGTCTTTGCGCTAGTCCTACCGATGGTCTAGTTGCAACACTGTGTTTAGTCCTCGGGAATTCTCCCCTGTGCTTTTGTACTCAAACTCACTTGAGCGATGAGGATTACGGCGCGCTGGACGCTTCAAAACGATCGGAAAACAAGGTGGTTCTGAATCCCTGGCGGATGTATGAATTCACTGCCTCTGCGGTTAAATCTGCATTCCAATTGAAACGAGATTGCCCTAGCGCCGAATTGATATAGGCATCATAACTTGCTGCTAGTCCGAGACTTGACGCATAGGATTCAATCGAGCGATCAGGGTCAAGGAAGTCGACCTGTTCATCGATTCTACCGGTCTCTCCTGTGGCATCTTCCCATTCGTCGGCAGTTGCAGACGAGCCATTTAGCCAAAACCAGCCCCGGCTCCAAATATCCGGTGGGTTCGGAGCGGCACTCCAGAACCTGTTGTTGCTTAAAGTGATGCCAGCAGCGGAGTTCTCCGTACTTGCAATAAAACCACCATTTGGCTGTTGGACAATGTTGTTGTTGACTTCAACGTCTGAAGCACCCGAAATCCAAAACCTCATGCCATAGGCGCGTTGATCCAGAATGTTGTCAGTCATCCAGTTTTCGCGCGCCCAGTCATAGATGATATTTCGATGTACTGTGACGTTTTCATAGAGTCCATCCCCTGTGATGGCTAAACCAACGATGTTTCCGCTGCCCAAGCGTTGATTCGCAATAATATTATCATTTACGACAAGGTCCCGGATGCGCGAATGGCCGCCACCAACATCAGCGACCGAGCGGACGATGATCCCGGTGCCCTGGACTTGAGTGTCTACATCTCTTCCTCCAAGGATGACGTTATTGCTTATCGATCCCCCCACGAATTCATTTGGGGCATTTTCATCGGTACCCACGACTATCGCAACCGGATTTCTCAGAAAAAGATTATCCTCGCAGATGCCGCCCATACGTAGCTGCAGGCCTCCAGACGCACCATTGGCGTCTATATTCCCGCGGACTATTGTGTTGCCGAATCCGTAGGCAAGGTACATATTGCGATTGAAGACTGTCGACGCTGTCGACCCTTGGGCGTTAGGGTTGAACAGGCGAGAAAGGTCGTTGTCGTCGTTAGCTATTTGTGACACACCGTAGGCGAGACCCGAGGGGAAGTCCTGTGTTCGAAGTTGTAATGCGCCGCCGGCGCTGTAGATGATCTGAATTGAACCCATGTCGATGTTTGCATTGGCTTCGGCTTCCAGGATTGCGGCGACTTCGGTCATCGTCGTTGCAGAGGTGAGGTCGACATTCTGAATGTCAAATGTGGTACCAGACAGGTTCAGCCTGAAGTGGCCGGACTCGATGACGTTCCAGGCTGCTAGGTCTGTCTCTGGCTCCCACCAGGCCACGCGAAATATACTGTTCCAGCCGCCATGGTTAAAGACGTTTTCCTCGAGTAGTAGTGGAGCATCCACTGATGAGAAAATAGACTGTGCGTGGCTGTTCAAGGAGTAGCTGCCGTTGAGAATATTCCGGCGTAGGGCAATTGGCAAGCTTGGTTCGCCCTCCAAATTAACCTGTCCATAGTCGCATCGGACATCTTCAATCAGGAGGTCTCCCCCGCCAGCGACCCAGCGGATGCAGTTTCCTCCAAGGCCATTGAACCGAGCGTCATCCGGATCTCTACTGACCATCGTCACATGTGCACCAAGTACTCGGATATGAGCTGGCGATCCTCCAGCAATATTCAGCCAGGTCGACTGAACTTCGAATCGTGGTCGCTCTATTGAATCACCGTACGAGCCGAGAATGCTAGGTTCAAGTTCCGACCGGCCAGCAACGATGCCAACACTCTGGTCAACCCAGACATCCCCGCGCCTGAAGAGCAGCCAGTCCGGCATGCCTTGCCTTAGTTCTGCCGCCCCGGCAGCTGCGCTTGCTTTGGGTCCGTCTACACCATCCCATTCCGGCGCGAGACCTGAATAGTCGTCGCTACCCATGGAGCTGCTTACATAAATGATTCGAGTATCTGCCGCGGGCTCAAAAACACTCCAGCCGCTGTCGAGGTCATTGTTGATTCCACCTTCTGTATCGTCGTCAGGGCCCGTGCAACCCAGATCGAGCTGCCAATCGATCAATCCATCTCCATCGTTGTCCAGATCGTCACTGCAGGCTGGGGTTTGGGCTAATGCCAGCTGGAAGCTATGGAGAAGAAGGAAAACAACTGAAAACAGGATGGGCCGGTAGGAAAATCGAGTGTAGGACTTATTTCTGCGGACATGCTGGCTTATCTCAGCTGCGAGTTTAGTGGCGAAGGTTTTCACAAAATTAGTACCTTGTCATAGTTAATCAGCGGAAGAGGCGCCCGCAGCTGGAAAGCGAGGCGGAGGCCGATGCTCATTACAAAGACAACGAAAAACGCTTGCTGAGACGACATCTGATCTATTCTTAGGGAAGCTGGTGCCCAAGGTTTGCGGCCTCCTTTGAGCTCTATGACGCTTGAATAGCGAACAGATGGATCGGTCGGCGCGTATCGTGCGGAGAGATCACACCTAGGGCAAATGGTTTCATGCAAGGAACGCAGCGCAGGCAGAGAAAATGCGTTGCCGGGTAGACTCTGAGGACTGCAGCGCTAAGGACCAACCCAGCGAGCCCAAGATCAAAGAGTTTTGGTCTCAGATTCAGTAAAACGACGGCGTGCAGGTCATGCCTTCTCTGAATAGCCGCATGGCCTACTGCAGCCTTGGGCGCCGCCGATTCCGTGATCGGCTCGCGCACGTCATGATTGACAGCCCGATTCCAATAATCCTTTTCAGCGGCCCAAACTACTGCGGGTCTGGCGCCCATCTCCTGACCCACTCCCCGACGCGGACGACAAACGCCGGGTTCGTCGAACTGTCGGGCATCGGTCACTATCCGCAGTTGGGAGCGCGCCAAGGACGGGTGGCCCGATCGCGTTGACCACTGGGCGAAGGGCATTGAAGGTGTTCAGCGGCGCTTCGCTATTCGCTATCCGCCGTAATGCCGAAGCCGAAGCCGAAAAATTTTGCTCTATTGAAGCAATCGCGATCGGTAACGGAATAAATTGTGGCGCACAAACGCCTTTGGGTATGATCGACTTGTCCCAAGCCTGAGGCAGTCCATGGACGCGCAACGCTTTCGCGAGATCGAGTC
>CAKZMO010000153.1 GCA_937128595.1 uncultured cyanobacterium
CTCTCAGAGCTTCTGCACAGCGCCACAATGTAGCCCCAGCCGAGCAGCGTTATATACAGGAAGATATGGACATACAAATGGGATGCTGGGACTGGCGCATGACCCATTTAGCTGGCGCCTTCATGATGATGAGATATATCTAGCAAAACGTTTGCAATCCGCAGGTTATCACACAGCGCATGTAGGCATCCAACATGTGACAGAAAACACCCCGGAGGCCGTTCAGGCACTGGGGTTTGATACATTGCTGCCAGGGTTCCTGGCACCTGAGATTGCCGCTAGCGCCGCTACCTTCATCCAACAGGATCATAACCGATCTTTTTTCCTCAATATCGGATTTTTTGAGCCACACCGCGATAATGAAGGTGGGTTCAAGGTTGCTCCACCTGATACCAGCAAGGGGGTGATACTACCCCCCTATATTCCTGATACGCCGGCAGCACGCCAAGAATTTGGCGAACTGCAAGGGATGATCCGTCAGATGGATGCTGGCGTCGGGCAAATTCTATCCGCGCTGGACGAGACGGGTCTACGTGAAGAAACATGGGTCATCTTCACGACCGATCACGGACTCGCGATGCCGCGTGCTAAGTGTACGATGTATGATCCGGGTTTGGAAACGGCACTCATCATGCATGCGCCTAACCTGGGCATTAGTGACGGTAAGGTGATTCACGATTTAGTCAGTCATGTAGACCTTTTACCAACGTTACTTGACGGTCTAGGGTTACCAATACCCGACGAAATTCATGGTCACAGCTATTGGTCACGGCTACGAAATGACACTCATACCCCGCGCGACGCCATCTTCGCCAGCAAGACCTTCCATACGGATTATGAACCGCAACGCGCACTTCGTACCGAGCGCTATAAACTCATTTGGAACGCAGAGGTGGACATCATCAACGTGCCTGCCGACATCATGCACAGCCCGATCTATCCCCAGATGATCGACACATTGACCATAGAACGAGCTCCATTTGAATTATATGACTTAAGCCTGGACCCAGAAGAAACAACCAACCTGGCCTATGATGAAGCGTATGCTGTCGAGTTAAAACAATTGCGTGCTAAGCTGCTAAGTTGGATGCGAGCGACCGATGATCCTCTACTAAACGGACCGGTCGCGTCGCCCTACCGGGAACGTGCCCTACAACAACTCATGGGAGACGACGAAAAATGAAATATGATGCCCTGATCTACGGGCCGATCTTCTGTGACATGATATTTACCGATTTGCCGCACATGCCCCGCCTAGGTCAGGAGATTTTTGCAAAAGATCTGACCATTACAGTAGGCGGGAGTGCCATCGTTGCAGTTGGGCTTCATCGGCTTGGGGCCAAAGTAGGTTTGATCGCTGATCTCGGCAACGATCCGATGAGCCAGTTAATGGCCGATCTACTAAAAGACTCTGGTCTTGACCTGAGTTTGGTGCGTCATCACGATCAAGCACTCCCTCAGATCACAGTCGCCCTATCGTTCCCAGAGGATAGGGCTTTTGTCACCCGGTTTGAACGGCCAGATACGCCGATTGATCTCGCTCCAATTCTCCGTAACCATTCGGCAAAACACCTGCATCTGGGGAGCTTCCTCGGTGCTTTCGATATGCCTGATGCGCCAACCCTGGCACATACAGCAGGGATGACGGTTTCTTTGGACCCCGGCTGGGACGAAGTTGCCCTACGCGATCACCGGCTACGGGATATCGTCAGTGAGGTTGATTACTTTCTGCCAAGCCGTTCAGAGCTATGTGCGATGATGGAGACAGAAGATGTGCAGCAAGCCCTTACCCAGGCCACAACGTTGATGCATCGCGGTACAGTCGTGATGAAAGATGGCCCTAATGATGCAATAGCAAGCGATCAAAATCATCAAGTCAGCGTACCAGCTTTGTCTGTCTCACCAGTGGATACAACCGGTGCGGGTGACTCATTTGATGCAGGCTTTATCTACAGCTTGGTCAATGGCAATGATCTCAAGACAAACATGACTTATGGTGCTATCTGTGGCGCCCTGACGACGACAGTGGTCGGTGGCGCTATTGGCACGCCAACATTGGAGGAAGTGCAAAAGTGGCTCTAAAGATTGCAATCATCGGTGGTGGTAGTGCTTATGCACCGGGCCTAGTCAATGCGTTTATCCAACATGCAGCAGACTTTGCCGGGGCAGAACTAGCCCTGATGGACATCGCCACTCAAGAGTTGGATACGGTGTATAGACTTAGCACGCATATGATCGCTGCGGCTGAGGTCGATCTCACAGTGAGCCAGCACACAGATCAGCAATCTGCGATCCAATCCGCCGACTATGTGCTCACCACATTTCGCCAAGGCGGATTTGAAGCACGTCATCAGGACGAGGCTATACCTTTACGGCATGGTGTCATCGGGCAGGAGACTATTGGCCCGGGTGGTTTCTTCTTTGCAATGCGGACTTTGCCCGTTATCCGACGTATCCTGGCAGATATGCAGGCCTATGCACCGAGTGCAGTGCTGGTCAACTACACGAATCCTACGCAAATTGTCGCGGAGGCAGTGACGCATTTCAGTGAAGTCCCATGCATCAGCATTTGCGACCAAACCAATGACGATCAGCACAAGATCCTGAGTGCAATGGGCATCACTCCTGAGTCGGTCATACTTGAATCTATTGGCCTTAATCATGCGACCTGGAGTACACACTTCACAATTGACGGTGAGGATGGGTTAGCGGTTATGGATCGTCATTATGCCGCAGTGATCACACGACCCGATGTTTCTAATCGGGTGAAGCGTCAATTCCGGCTGGCACGCGAGTACGGCCATCTGCCAAACTCATATCTACAGTACTACTACTACCGTGAGGAGACCGTTGCTGAAGCCAAATCGGCTGCAAAGACTCGCGCACAAGAAATCTTAGACATGCTGCCGAGTTATTATCACCATTTTGAGGAGCAGATCGCGGCAGAAACACCAAATCTGACCCATATTCGTGGTGGTTCGGTCTTTGGTGATATGGCTGTCGAAGTCCTCAGCGGGCTGGTCAATCAGGATGCAAGCATCCACACACTCAATATCCCTAACCAATCCGCATTGCCTGATTTCGCGGTGGATCGCGTGGTTGAAGTGCCTGCCCGCCTGGAGCTATCCGGTGGTGCTACGCCACTTGTTCAACGGCATCTGCCATCCAACGTTGTTGGCCTCCTGCACATGCTCGCGGAGTATCAGTGGTTGACGGCTGATGCAATCTGGAATGGTGATCAACATGATCTGATACACGCCCTTGCCTCAAACCCACTCGTCCTGTCACTGCCATTGGCAGAGGCGTTACTAGATGACATCATTCCCTTACAACATCACTTTATTGATGATTAGTCGGCATTCTACATCATCAACTTCAGAAAGTAGGATGATCGCACCAAAACGGGTACAGTCCAAGGTGACCTTTTCACAGTTTATCTGACACTTTCGGTGTCTACTAAACCAGGGCCTGATAGTGAGGTTTTGCGAGCCGGTTGCGCCATCGGTGACATACCAGTCATCAGCGAAACCGCTGATATAGCGATAACCTTCAGTAGATCACAATCGCCCAGATGTGCGCTATTCCACCAGTAGCGTGTACGATATGGCGGAGAAAAGCGGACTTTCCGGGTTGGTGTAACCGCCAACTGTGGCGATCACCAGATACAACCCGGCTTCCGGGGCGGTATAGCCCTTGATGCGGGCGGCGGGGTCCTCACCTTCACCACTATTGACGGCCACCCGATTTCCTAGCGGGTCAAACAGATAGAACAGACTATCGGTAAATTCCTCGCTCTGTGTGGTCAGGGAGAGGGTCTGCTCAGCATCTAACTGCATGGGTAGTAGTATCAACGGTTGCTCAGCGGAGACCGCCACCGTGATCTCGCCCTGGGCGGGCACCGGTTCCAGGCCCAGGCTACCGATCTGTGCGGCGGGTAGAGCTTCAAGGCCGTTGTAGGTCAGGTTGAAAGACTGCGGGCTGGTCTCGCTGGTGGTGTCGTCAATAGTGGCCGACTCCGTAACGCCCCGAGAACTCGTCGCCAGCAGCAGATAGGTGCCATCTTCGGGCAGTGAAAAATCCAGGATCGCCGCATCCAGGTTGGTGCCAGCGCCATCATCAGCCTGTTCATTGGCGGCGACAGCGGTAACATCTGCATCTGCGGCCAGGGTACTGGCTTCGTCTACCTGCTGGTTGGCGTCATCCACCTGACCCGACGTGATCACCACAGCGGCAATAATCACCACAACGCTGGCAACAGCAACCGCAATCAGTGTGCGCAGGGCGCGGCGGCGGGCCGTTTCTGCGCGTTGTTTCTCGGTTTCGGCTTGCTGTGCTTCCGTCCGGGCCTGTTCTGCGGCTAAATCACTGCGCTTGCGGCTGTCTTCAAGTTCCTGCAACTGCTGAATCCGCTTATCGGACTCCACCCGACTGGTCGCGATATACTCCCGATGCAAATCCTGCGGCAGCGGGTTGACCACATCGACTTTTGCGCTGCTGGATGGTGTTTCGGCGGCGTAAGCCTCGCCCTGTTGCAGCCAGGTTTCGGCGCGGTCAATTTCTTCACCGAACAGCAGCAGATCAGCGCGGCGGTCCTCGCGTTCCCAATCGGCAGCGCGGCTCAGGTAGCGTGTGTGTGCTTTTACGTAGGGTAAATCAGTCTCAACGGTGGTAATCAGGCGTTCGAAGGCGGGATCAAAGGCATCATCATCTCGGAAAAACAACCAGTTAATATGGCTGAGCTTGTTCCAGTTCTCATGGGCGATGGCGAATGGATCTTTGCCGCCGAGTCGTTCGTTCATGGCCTCGTCGGGCGTGTAATCGGCGATACTGGCGAAGGTGTCGCGGCTTTCTACTTCCTGGTAGATCAGCGGGATGACACGCTTGTTCAAGGCGTAGGCATAGTCCAGTTCCATATTGCATACGACGGACGCCATCGACGCCGGACTGACGATAAACAGAAAGCTATCCGCCTGCTCGATGCCTTGCTTGATCTCGTTCCACCAGTTGGGCGAGGTCAGCGGGATGCCCTCCCAATCCACCCAGGCGTCCTTGCCTTTGAGCGTCAGGCGGTCGATCAGCTTGCGAGCGAACTCGCTGTTCTTGCGGCTGTATGAGATAAAGACATCGGAGGCCATCGCGGTTCCTCGTGGGGGTTAGTGTTATAGGGATGCTTGTAGTATAAGGCATTCTGCGGGGTGTGCCAGCGACGATATTGAGCAGTCCAAAGGCGGCAGTCCACGTCCTATATGTTGGTTGACACCATGGATACAGTTAACCAACGCTTACCCTACGTCCTGGAACGCTTTTGCATCCATGCCTGTCTTTTGAGTCGTAACGTCTGTGATAAGCAAAGGACAGCGCATGAACCAACTAACACACACTTTTGGACGCATTACCCTGGCAGCGGTTGCACTGCTGCTCACCCTCACCACCTTGGCGGTCAACACGACGACAGCTCACGCACAATCGGCGTGTCCGACACCTGTGAATCTACAGATTGGCGAGGGCGGACGCGTCATTCCCGGCCCACCGAACATCGTACGCGTAGCTCCGGGCCTCGATCTCCGTGACATCATCGGGCAGATTTCTGGTGGCGGCACCTTTGAGGTGCTGGCAGGCCCGGCCTGTGTGGATGGATATAACTGGTGGCGCGTCACCACGGGTGCCATCACCGGCTGGACCGCTGACGGCGATTTCCGTGAGCACTGGCTGGAACCAACCCGCGCGAATATCTGCGCAATTGCACTGGAACCACGCCTGAGACTTGGTGAACAGGCTCGTGTGACACCCGGCCTACCCAACATCATCCGCGAGGCACCCGGTGCCAGGGCACGCCTGGGATCAATTCCGGCGGGTGGCGTGATGGACGTACTGGGTGGCCCGGCCTGCGCAAATGGCGATCAACTCTGGTGGTATGTCAATTACAATGGCACCCAGGGCTGGACGGGAGAGATCGACGGCAGCGACTACTGGCTAGAACCGTCTAATCACATCCCGACGCCCACAGTCTGCCCGTTGGTACCGCGTCTGTATGGCGGAATCAGCGGTATGGTCACTGGCGGTGAACCCAATACGCTACGCGCCGTCCCGGACTTACAGGGTGAGCGCATCGGTAACATCACCGAATACACCACCTTCGCCGTGATCCAGGGACCCGTCTGCAACGATGGCATCAACTGGTATCAGATCCGCGTGGGCGACGACATCGCCTGGACTGCCGAGGGCCAGAATGGCGTCTACTGGTTGCAACCCATCGTATGTGGTAACGGCTTGCGCTCTCGCCTCGCCGAAGGCATGGTCGCCCGCGTGACCCCCGGCCTGCCCAACCGTCTGCGCAGCCAACCGAACGTCGTCACCGGTGCCATCCTGGACCGCATCCTGCAGGGACACACCGTCCGTATTGGGGATGGCTGGGCCTGTGATGCTAACGGTCGTCTGTGGTGGCAAGTGACCTACAACGGCACGTTCGGCTGGACCGTCGAAGGTGATGATGGCAGCTACTGGCTGGCCTCAAATTAGCACATTTACATACGGGTGGGAGGGCCGATGTGTCCTCTCACCGCCGGTTGATAATCACCAGGATGAAGGGTTCTGTGAGTGGGCAATCGCATCAAAATAGCAAATAGGGAATAATGCGAGCCACAAGAGAAGGAGGCTATCATGTACAAAGAAGACCCAATTAGCCCCTATTTTGACTTAGACTCACAATTGGGTGCTAATCCAGAAGTGCAAGAGTATGACTGACCGCCAATGAATTTTCAATTATTCATATGAGGATTACCAATAATAACAATCCTTTTATTTTTTGTTGCAATGAATAATGTTGCCACCTATAATAAATGTAAGATTAATCAATAGACGTCTATCACGTACACTGTTGACCGCCAAAAAATTACAATACTGCCTCCGCCTTGATGCCGGAAGAGTAGCTTAATACACAACACGCCTTCAACATCCTCTGCCCACAACACAACCCGCTACCCAAATCCTTGATGTAACCGAATTTACATCACCATCTCCAACCTCATATAACCTTAGGAGAGAGACATGCGACGCTTTAAGCTAGCACGATCGAGTCGTTTGACCGTTCTTATTCTATTTGTCGTGTTGAGTATTGGGTTGTTCCCTAGTAGTGCGCAAGATGAGCAACCTTCGGAATTTAACGTGCGCTATACACACACTGTCAACATCAATGGTGAAGAATTCACTGCTAACGCGACAGGCGTGGCCAAACTCAGCGATGGTAGCTTCATCATGGAAGCCAGCATTGACCAGTTCATCCCCGGTTATGGCCGCTGGCCGGTAAGCTGGGTCACCAAAAGCATTACCACGATCATGCCCGCGATTGCCTTTGAAATCGGCGGAGCGCAGAACCTTCATAGCCTTACGGGCGGCGAACTTGGGTTCACAGCCACTGCACTCACTGAAAACAAATTTGCCAACCTCACCTCGCAGATTAGTGTCGGCCTGGAAGACGGTGTTATCGTGGCTGAAATCTTCACAGAGGGCGAGGCGGACTATCCTGACATTATCGCTATGGGTGAGGGACCGCTCCGTTTAGTCCAGATCCCGCATCCTGATGGTGGTTTTGAGGAGCAGGGTGTGAAGTCCATGCTCACATCCGATGGTGAGTTGATACAGATCCCATACTATGCCAAATACGACGGTGTAGAACTGCCCGCAGTGCAGATGCGAAACGTGCAGGTGAATGTACTCGAAGAAAGCGAAGATGGCTTGAATGTTACGCTAGAGTACTTTGACACGGTACGCCCACGTGATGACCGCGACGGCACGTTACTCGCCTGTCGTGGCGGTGGCTTCTCCGTAGAAGAAGACTTCATCGCCCGCGATTACCAGACCATTGATGGTAACCCTTATATCTCTGATGGTGACTTACTCAGCTTTAATGGGCAAATCTGCGCCCGTAATGCTGACCTGCTGCAACAGTTCGACGTGCCCTATGATCTCGGTCTGGACGCAGTTGATGTGATTAGCGTGGAACCAGGCTTGGTGGCTTTCTCCACGGAATTGGATAGCCCGTTTGGTACGTTTACTGCTGGTGATCTGCTGTTCACGAATGGTGCGCGCATCCCGAATAGTGCGATCACAACCACATTCCAAATTCCCTATGACATCGGCCTGGACGCCGTACAGCTTATCGGTGAACCTGGCCAGATCGTAGAATTTGCAGAATTTGCCCTCGGTGTTGATAGCTGGGAGGGTGGCACACTGGTCAACGCCTTGCAAGAGTTCAACCTCGATATCTGGTATTCTATCGAAGGTACCTGGCAGTTTTCTGCGGATCAATTGATCCTTGATGGGGATCTACTCTCGGCATTACAGGGGATTATCATCCTATCTCAACCTCAGTTGATCAATCCACCGGCACCTGCTGGTATTCCCCAGGGTGTTGACTACGGGTTGGATGCAGCGACAACCACCCGTGGCGGGGATCGCAGTCTGGTGTTGTTTTCAACCGAGATCTTCGACTTTGGTTCTCCATTTAGTGACGGTGATTTGTTGTCAGTCGGTGGTACGGTTGCCGTGGCCAATCACGATCTGATCCTGCCATTTAATCCACCCGTGCGTTTCCTCGGGTTGGACGCGGTCTCACGTGTTTTCCGGGAGCCACCCACTGACCCCAACATCCAGACTGTATGTGGTGACTCTCGCTATATCTCTGACTTTGCAGGGGGTATGGCTCCACCCAATAGCTTAAACCCGGCTTTCACCGGTTATTACATTGACCCCAGCGATGGTGTGGAACGACCATGTGGTTCATATGTGCCGATCGATGGCTTTCTGCCGGATACTGGACCTGAGCGTTTCCGCGTGGTGTTCCGCGAGGTCAATGAGCCAGAAAGCGCGGCCACACCTATTCAAACCTCCTGGAAGCTTTCCACCTGGGATTATGTGACCAGTTCCTGCAAACATACCGGGACCACACTCACCACAGACAGCGACGGCTGGGTGGATGTCAACCAGTATCTGGAAGCCAAAACCGGGCTTGATGTGGATGGGGATAGCGTGCGCTTCACTGACGGCTGTATCAACTCCGGGTTGAGGCTGGCGGTTTGGGATACGTTCAGCTTACCGGAAGGCCCACTCCCCGGACGTGACCGTGACGATCACTATGTCATCTGGCTGGAGTGGGACAACGGCATGGGCACGACAGTACAACGTGAACCCGTTGAGCATCACATCCAACTGGATAACACCCGTCCCGATCTACCTGCCTACCCGGACGCGCTGCAAGTGCGGTTACAGGATGGCACGACAACCGTGTTCGCCTGTGGCGAGGCACCAGCCGGTACCAGCAGTTTCCAAATCTGGGGGCAGTTCAAGGACGACCACTACAGTGACTTCCGCCTGGTGATCCGTGGTGGTGACCCACCAGCAACACAGGGGTACGGCCCGCACTACTTTGATGACCCAGATGACGGCACCCCACTGCTCAAAAACACCAATGCGAACGGCACGATAGGTGCTGGCTTGGTCCATCTGCGTGATATTGATATGACCGATCTGGGTGACTCTTTCACAGATTGCTGCTATCTGCTGGAGATGTATGTGCGTGACCGGACCATCCGGCACAACTTTAATAACATCTCGGCCAATGGCACCATCCCGTGGGAGTCTGGCCCGGCCTTCGTGACCTTCTCGGCCTCACCATAAGGAATGAGGCGAGAATAGCTTCAGCATTTGAGTGAGCAATACAGCATCAAACAGTTTCATTTGCTGAATT
>CAKZMO010000154.1 GCA_937128595.1 uncultured cyanobacterium
GAGTGGTCGAAATCGGCACTCACCAGGAGTTGTTGGCAAAGAAAGGCTACTACGCTCATCTTCACTCGGTGCAATTTTCAGAAACGGTAGCTGTCACCTTGGGAGAAGGAGCCGCAGCGGAGATGAACGCTGGAGAACCTGTCAGCAAGACCTCTTACGCCATTCGCAACAATCTCAACTCGATGATTGGAGTTCTCAGCTTAGTATCGGATGACGTTATAGATGACGCCGAAGAGCAACGAGACCTGATTCGCAGCGCTCACGATTCAGCCCTTCGATTGCTGGAAGTTTTGGAAACCCTGGAAACGTATCCTACTCAAAAATCAAAGTCAATCTAACCTGGCTGTCTTGCCCCCTTTACATCACCTGTGGTAAGCCTTATCCATCTAAGTGTGTGCCGAGTGCGTGAAGTTTGCCTAGGAGAAACGACATGAGTGCTTCCCCGGATGAAGCTTTGACCATGGGTGTTGAAGAAGAATATCAAATTATCGATCCCAAGACTCGACAGTTAACGGGGCGCGCCAAACAAGTCATGAGTTCGGCAACAGAAGCTGAGAAAAACACAGCTGTGCAGCGGGAGGTTTATACCTCCATGATAGAAATCGCTACTCCCGTATGCTCAACGCTCACAGAAGTACGAGACCAGGTTGCTCAAGCTAGACGCACCATCATTGATGCTGCTGCTGAAAATGGAAGCGCAATCGTCGCTGCGGGCACACATCCCTTTTCCGACTGGCGACAGCAAAAGGTGACGGACAAAGAACGGTATCAGGATTTGGTTGGTGACTACCGACAAATCATGGATGATCTAATTATTTTTGGCTGCCACATTCATGTTGGTATTAGCGATCGCGAAATCGCAGTGCAGGTACTCAATCGCACGAGACTGTGGCTGCCGCTGTTGCTGGCAATTTCAGTCAACTCTCCATTCTGGATGGGGCAAGAAACGGGGTACTCCAGCTATCGGACGGAGCTGTGGAGTCGCTGGCCTTTCTCTGGAGCCCCTAATTCTTTCGCGAACTATGACGAATACTGCTCCCTCACCCAGACTTTGACGCAAGTTGGAGCCATTCGGGATGCGACCAAGATCTACTGGGATATCCGGTTGTCTGATGATCTGCCGACGGTGGAGTTTCGGTTTGCTGATGTCTGTCTTTCTATCGATGAAACTGTCATGCTGGCAGGATTAGTGCGTGCTCTTGCTCGTTCTTGCTACAAAGACATTCTGGCAGGAACGCCAGCTGCTGACGTGCGTCCCGAAGTTCTGCGAGCAGCCCAGTGGCGTGCTGCTCGCAGCGGTTTGAGTCATACTCTGATCGATGTCGTGGATCGGAAATCTGCTCCCGCTCACGACGTGCTGAAACACTTTCTTCAGTACCTTCGCCCAGAACTTGAAGAACTAGAAGATTGGGATAGAGTCAATGCTCTTGTTCAACAGATTGTCGAAAATGGGACAGGTGCGGCAAGGCAGAAAGGCGTTTACAACCGCACTCAAAGTTTGGAAGCTGTTGTTGACTACATGATTGAGCAAACCGCTGCTTCAACTTGAGAGAGTGAAGGATATAAAATGACCGATCGATGGTGCATTACGCTTCGCTGATGGCACCCTACAGGAGGTATGTTCTTGCTTGAAAATTATCTTAAGAGATATAGCAATGCGCAGATGGGTCAGGACAGATATTGATGGAGAAGCCGCGCGGTGCGCGGCTTCTCCATCAACGATTGGTTTTACATCAGCGCGTAGCACTATAAGCGATCGCCTCCTGTTTATCCATCAATAATGACAATGACTCTCATGAGTAAATTTCATTGATTCGCAAATCGGGTGTCTCCTATGCTCAGATCATCAAACAACATGGAAATTGAGCGTCATTTTTTATGAGTCACCCCACCATTCGACATGCGACATCTAGCGATCTACCTGTGCTTGTCGAACTCATTCATCTCAAAGCTGTATTTGACGGGTGTCCTGAGGCGGTTGAAGCAACGCCTGCCGCTCTTGAGCAAACTCTATTCGGAGATAATCCCTTAGCTTTTGTGCTGCTAGCCGAAGTCGAGGGAGCGATCGCTGGAATGGCAAGCTACTACCGTATTTACTCCACATTTCTCGCCCGTGTGGGACTGTGGCTAGATGATTTATATCTGCGAGAAGAGTTTAGAGGGCAGGCCGTTGGCAAAGCTTTAATGGTAGAGCTGTGTCGCATAGCAGAGGCGATGGGAGCAGGCAGAGTTGACTGGACAGTAGATGTTGGCAACGATCGCGCCATTGGCTTTTACGAACATTTGGGAGCCAAGCGGCAGACTCATATCCAAGTCTGTCGGTGCGATCGCCATGCGATTCAAAACCTCGCCTCTTCCTCGTAATTAGACGATATATGGAGATTATCTCCTGTTTCCTGCCTCCTGTCTCCTATGCTTCTCATTTTCACGCTCCTTCTCTCCTTCTTACTCCTAGTCGTCTCCACCTCCCAAGGCTATTTCGTAGCCTATCCGCTGATGGGAACTCTGGTGCTGCTCATAGCGGTACTGATGAAACGAGGGTTCTCCTTTCGGGTACTGATAACGATGGCGATCGCAGGCAGTCGCAAGGCGTTTCCAGTCATCAGTATTCTGCTGCTGATTGGTGTTGTGATTTCAGTGTGGATGGCGGCAGGTACAGTTCCGGCCATGGTCTATTACGGATTGAAAATCATTCATCCCTCAGCCTTTATCTTTTTCGCCTTTGTGCTCACGAGCTTTGTCTCCTTACTCATCGGTACCTCCTTTGGGGCGGCGGGCACCATCGGCATTGCCTTAATGATTATGGCTTCAGGTAGTGAAGTTGATCCCAATATTGTCGCTGGGGCCATCATTGCAGGGGCTTATGTTGGCGATCGCTGTTCTCCCATGTCATCCAGCGCAAATTTCGTGGCGACGTTGACCGATACCGATCTCTACAGCAACGTGCGCAATATGGTGTCCTCTGCCCATGTCTCGCTAGGACTTGCGGGGATCGCTTATCTCGTCTTGTCGTGGTTCAATCCTGTCACGTTGGGAGACGATACGATTTCGATGGCGATCGCCCAAGAGTTCAACCTGCATCCCATTGTGTTGCTGCCTGCCCTAGTCATCATCGGCCTCTCTCTGGTGCGAGTGCCTGTCAAACGACTGATGATCATCAGTATTGGAGCTGGAGTGGCGATCGCCATTACTCTCCAAGGCTACTCATTCCTACAAATCGTGACGTTTGGAGCCATAGGGTTTGACGTGGCCGAAACCTCACCCCTACAATCAATTCTCATTGGCGGTGGGCTCCTGTCGATGGCGAAGGTTTGCCTAGTTGTTACCCTTTCGACTGCGTTGGCAGGTATTTTCTCTGGCACGAAGGCACTTTCTCTGGTGCAAACCCTTTTAGAACGGGCTCATAGCCGCAGCGATCTGTTTCTAGGCACCTCCCTCGTTGGCATTGCTGCTGCTGCCTTTGGTTGCACTCAAGCGATCGCCATTCTTCTAACGCAACAGTTAGTTGAGCCACGCTATCGTCAATGTCAGCAAAACGATGCAGCCCTTGCCTTAGATTTGGAAAATACCGTTGTGGTGCTGGCTCCGCTGATTCCGTGGAACATTGCGGGATTAGTGCCTGCGACTCTGTTGATGGCAGATGTTGGGTTTATCCCCTATGCTATTTTTCTCTACCTGCTTCCTGTGGTTAACTGGATTCAGCTTCGAGATGGCGATCGCCATCTGCCTCCCCATTCCCTATCCGAACAGCAACACACCTATGCAACTCACTCCCCAGGAAAAAGATAAACTTTTGATTTTTACCGCAGCTCTGCTCGCCGAGCGACGCAAAGACAGAGGTCTCAAGCTCAACTATCCAGAAGCGATCGCCTATATTTCAGCCGCGATTCTAGAAGGGGCGAGGGAAGGACGTTCGGTTGCTGACCTGATGAGCCACGGAACGACGTTGCTGACACGAGATGACGTGATGGATGGCATCGCTGAAATGATTCATGATGTTCAGGTCGAAGCCACCTTTCCCGACGGCACCAAATTAGTGACAGTTCACGATCCGATTCGATAATTCATTCGTCATGTGTCCAGCGATCGCACCTCAGCCCGTTCAGCACCGTGTTCAGCACGATAAGATCGCGTCTGTCGGAATTGTCTTGAACGACTATATCCTCGAACAGTCATATCCATGTGGTATGCAACGACGACTTGAGACAACAGCATGAAGACTCCAGAATCTGCGGGCGATCGCATTGCCGATGTTTCTCCCAGCGGTATTTCTCTCAGTGGCATTTATATCTATCCCATCAAATCAGCGGCGGGAATTGCCGTCAATTTGGCAGCCATGACCCCACGAGGTCTGCAATACGATCGGCGCTGGATGATGGTTTCGCCAGAGGGAAAATTCATGACTCAGCGTCAGTTTCCTCAAATGGCGTTGCTCCAAGTCCAGATTCACCAAAACAGCCTGATTTTGTCGGCACCTGATTTGAATGCATCTGTCGACAACTTGCGGCTGCCGCTGCATCCCTCTCCTCCAAAGCACAACTCTGATGCCTGGACTGTTGAGGTCTGGGGCGATCGCTGCATGGCTTGGTCAATGGGCGAAGAGGCGGCACTTTGGCTTAGCAAAGTCCTCAATGTTCCTTGCTACTTGGTGTATATGCCAGATGAGAGCGATCGCCCCACCGACCATGGCGCTTTTGGTGCTGAGCAACAGGTGAGCTTTGCGGACGCTTATCCCTATTTATTAATTTCCGAAGCCTCACTAGGTGACTTAAATCAGCGACTGGATGCGCCCCTGCCGATGAACCGTTTTCGTCCTAATTTAGTTGTCTGCGGCTGTGAAGCCTTTGCTGAAGATAGCTGGCAGGAGATTCGAATTGGAGAATACCTCTTTCAAGTCGTGAAAGCGTGCTCTCGCTGCACGGTGACAACTGTAGATCAAGCCACAGGGCATCGCTCTACTGAACCCCTCAAAACCCTCGCGTCCTATCGACACTGGGACGGCAAAATCTGGTTTGGGCAAAACCTAATTCACCAAGCTGTAGGTACTCTAGCCGTTGGTGATCCCGTCCTCCGCTTGTCCTAACGCTGTCGCAAGCGAATACTTTTTCTGAGACGTTTCTCACTGAGTTATCACCGTCCTTCGAGCAGCACTTCATCTCAGTTTCATTAACGCAATGGCAGATAAGCGTGACTCGTCAAACTGCAGTTGACCCAAAAAAGCTGGTTCTGGTTGATGAGTCGCATTGATTTTTAAGGCGAAGAAGCTTTATGAGTGGTTTGACAGTTCCCTACCGAATTTTTGGAATTCTGACGAGCTAGGCGAAATTCCTCTTGGAACGGCTGTGGTCGTTGTCCCCGAGGTCATAGGGCGCTAACTGCTCGCTTCAAGTTCAGGAGCTGATTGCCTGACACATCTCCTGAAATGACCAGGGATCATAGGTTGTGGTTGACTTAAGGAAACCCAACAATGCCATTAAAATCTGGCATTGTTGGGTTTCGCAAGCTCAACCGCAACCTACTTCATCAAAGACTCTGACTACAAAATAAGATGTGTCAGGCAGCCAGGTTCAGGAGTCTTCTGGAATTTGGTAACTCGAACTTGAATCTCTTGATAGAGACAACGGCCAGTCCCGAATCAGTCTGACTCAGACCAGTCTGAATATTGGGAATGCTGGACGGTGGCGATCGCCCAGCACTGTAGTTTAAATAGAGAGCCTGACCTCACAAGCCCCCAGAAGGTCAGGCGACTACCTGTAAGAACGCTTTCCTAACCAGAGAGTCAGCAATGATTGCCCCCAATCGCTTGACTCTCACGAACGCGTTCTTCAGAAGTTAACAATATTCTCGCCTTCTACTCATGCCTATCACGACCTCATTAACACCTAACTTTAGAATGTTTTTTTCTTGAAGCTACACGACAATTTCCCGTGGATTCACCGAATATTTTGGGAACATATTGGGTTCCGGCGATATAACTCTCTGAACGCTACTTCAGATGGTTCTGACTCTCGCAATTTATCGCGATTTCAAGTTGGGGTTCGCTATCTGATACTCAGAATATTGCTTCAGTTCAAGCGCCATCCGTCTCATCCCTGCTTGTTCATCTCGACGGATAAAGGGGGTGAATAGCCAAGAAAGTCGGCCTGATATTTTTTCGCTGTGAGCGTATTTGGTGTGACCCCGTCCAATATCCACTAAATCAAAATGATGTTCGCTGCGATAGCCTGGAGCTTCGCACACCCAGCACAATGAATATTCAGACTGGAGACGAATAACTTGCACCTCAAAGGTTGTTTCTGGTTCTCGGATTTTTCGCCGCTGAGAAAGCAAGAGCGATCGCCCGACCTCAAAAGGAAGCGTCGGAGCTCGGTCGAACAGAAAACTATTCCAAATTTTCCAGTTTTGCTTATCGAGCAGCGCCTTCCAAACAATGGAACGAGGGGCATCAATCTCAATTTCCGTATAAAAGCTCGGCATCAGAATAACAGGGAGATCACAACAGAGAGCAAGATAGTCACAGCGAGAATTCGCGACAGTTGAAGGCGTCAGGTCAATCAGCAAAAATGACCTCAATTGGAATCAATTCGCCATTCTCAGTCGTGGTGTAACGGCCTGAGACAAGTCCGATCGTGGTGTGACTGAGCACAGTCTTGAGCCTCGCCCCCTTCTAAGCTAATCTGAGATGCGGTTTAGCCCACCTCTATATCCACAACTCGTATGACCATGATTCGCTGGTCCCGATTCTGGATTCATCATCTTACGTTTACTCAGGAGCACAGCGTCAACTCAGCATGGTAAATCTGACACCCAACCCCAGCTTCAGCCTAACGATTCGGTTCCAAATTCCCAACCGAGCAGGAATGTTGGCGGAGATTACGCGGGCGATCGCCACAGCGGAGGGCAACATTGGTCAAATTGATCTGATCGAGCAAAACCGTAAAACGGTCGTGCGAGAAGTCACCATCGATGCATCGAGCGAAGAACATGCTGAAGAGATTGTCGCAGCCATCAATGCGCTCGATCACATTGAAGTCCTCAACATCTACGATCGCACATTCTCCTTGCATCAGGGCGGAAAAATTTCCGTGACGAGTAAACAGGCGTTAAGGCATCAGAGCGATTTAGCAATGGCCTATACCCCTGGAGTCGGGCGCATTTGTCGGGCGATCGCCGAGCAACCGGATCGGGTGTTTGAACTCACCATTAAAAGCAATACGGTCGCCATTGTTACCGATGGCAGCGCTGTGCTAGGTCTGGGCAACCTGGGGCCAGAAGCATCCATGCCTGTGATGGAAGGAAAGGCGATGCTGTTCAAAGAGTTTGCAGGCATCGACGCTTTTCCCATCTGTCTAGCGACGCAAGACACAGATGCGATTGTAGAAGCCGTGAAAAATCTGTCTCCGGTATTCGGCGGCGTCAACCTCGAAGATATTAGTGCGCCTCGCTGTTTTGAAATCGAGGCGCGGCTCCAACAAGAGCTTGATATTCCTATTTTCCACGACGACCAGCATGGCACCGCAATCGTCACCGTTGCGGCCCTGATTAACGCCCTGAGACTCGTCAAAAAGTCATTTGAAGAGATTAAGGTTGTGCTGAATGGAGCTGGAGCGGCTGGCGTGGCGATCGCCCGCTTGCTACAAAAGTCAGGAGTACAGCAAATCCTCATGTGCGATTCGAAAGGGATTATCAGTAAAGAGCGTACCGATCTAAACGATCAGAAACGAGCTTTTGCTGTAGAGCAAGTCGGTTCCTTAGTCGATGCGATGAAAGATGCTGATGTGTTTTTGGGAGTCAGCGTTCCGGGTGTGGTCACTCCAGAAATGGTGCGATCGATGGCCCACGATCCTATCGTCTTTGCAATGGCTAATCCGATTCCTGAAATTCAGCCCGAACTGATTGCCAATGATGTTGCAGTCATGGCAACAGGACGCAGCGACTATCCGAATCAAATCAACAATGTACTCGCTTTTCCAGGGATTTTTCGGGGAGCACTCGATTGTCGAGCTAGCGATATGAGCACGCGCATGTATCTAGAAGCAGCAGAGGCGATCGCTTCACTCGTGCGTCCTTCAGAACTCAACGTAGAGCACATTGTTCCCTCAGTATTTGACGAGCGGGTTGCCCCTGCGGTGGCAGCGGCGGTTCAACATGCGGCTCGCCAAGAGGGTCTAGCTCGGAACTAAACAGTCGGAACGAAACAATCGAGCAATTGATTCAGTTTCTATGCTCACACCTGATTAGACTGTACCGAGTCAAAGCTAGTAAAACCTTAAGGTTCACCCAGCGGGCTGTCACACGCCAAGATATCGTAGATCCCCGAAAGCGATAGGGTAGAGATAAGTTCTTTTTGCACTCACGTCTATCAGTTCTTATCCAGAAATACCCATGGCTGCTACATCTTTTGTTCGTCGTGCTGCTGTAGTATTCGTAAGCGCTTCCTTCGGCTGGCTGGCGTCCGGTTGCACGACTGTGTTGACCAATGACTACGAAGCGACGGCTGTCACCACTTACATTTGGTTGGTGGAGTACGTCACAGATCAGAACAAGGTCAACGGTACTCGCATCGAACGATTCGGATCATCTTCACTCGTCAACACCAACGGCGTGATGCCAGAGCTAGCAGTGACTGGCCCTGATGAGCGGGGACTATGGTGGCCTGCTCTGCCGCCCCAGCCAACAGTAGACGAGCTAGAAGGAAATCTGCGGAGTTCTGAAGAAATCGGGGATCTCGATCTCAACAAACGAGTCGAGTATTCTCTGACGTATCAGGCGGACGGTGAAACCGTAACTAGCCCCGCTGATTACTCAGTCTATCGAGCGGCTGTAAAAGCTCTCCGAGACGATCGCCCTCTAGAATTAACGTTGGGCGTCAATGATTCTACTGTTGAAAAAGCGGATATTCGTTAAGCCAATCCGGTTTACTCTGCGTTCAGAATCATCGAAAAATGGTGACTTTTGATGCTGAGTCCTCGGTTCATGTAGAAATGGTGAGCCTCGAATCGCTGAACTCCTGAATCGAGATGAAACTGGTCGCATTGTTCAGTTCGAGCTAGTTCGATCAGCCATTCGATCAGAGCCTTTCCATATCCTCGACCGCGATCGCCCTCTCGTGTCACCAAGTCGTCTACATACATAAACCGACCCGAAGCTAAGTTTTCACTAAAGCGAAACCCGCTCACAGCTCGAATCCTTTCATGCTCTTCTACATAAGCTAAACGATAGCCAGCAGATTCCTGACGCCGGACACGCTTTACAAAATTCTGCTCGTGCAGGTGAGGGCGCAAACAAACCATCACCGGAAAACAACGCTGAATTTCGCTATTTGTGGTGGCGATCGCCAACTTCACTCATTCATCTCTCCTTCCCCATGTAAAAGTAACGAAGGACATAATCAATCCCTAATCGCAAATCCAAAATCAACACTACCACCAGCCATAGATAGCGGACTGACAAGTTCCTTGTCCCACCTGCCCTTCATAATTCACTTCGACAGTATCACCCTGTTGAGGTTGCTGCGTTGAGAAATGAACCAATGTGACATCAGCCATGTTGTTTACAGTACCTCGCCACACTCCTTGTCCTTGAGAAGTTGTCCCATCGTAAGTCAAGAAAGCCGTCAGAGTAGAAGAGACGCCTCGCGGTCGAAACTCGACGCGGCTGAATCCAGATTCGTAGGCATAGTAGGCTGCGAATTGAGAAATTCCTACCTGTCCCAAACAAGTCAAACTTCTGGCCTCTGACTCTGTACTGCCTCCTGTAAGGCTGTAATAACCTTCGTTAAAACCGTCATAGAATCCTTCTCTGAATCCACGATCGTAATTTGGGTCATTCGTTAAGACAATATTTTGATAGGCCAAGTCGGGATTGTTTCCTGAGCCCGCTTGTTGAAAGGCTTGCCCATCTTGGTAGCCGCGGTCGTATCCCCTTGCTAATCCGTCTTGATACGTCAGGTCATCTGGCGGGGGAGAAACAGGAGGCGTTACTTCCTCTTCAGCATACTCTACCTTAATACCGCCGGGAACGTTGCTGCCAGAGAATTCTAGGGCATTAGGATCATCAGTGTTGCTAGGAATAAAAGCTCGGACGCGGGTTCCCTCTTGCTCCCACACATACTCGGTTCCATCAGAACCGCTAGAGGTGGAAGCTGGATAGTCACCCGAAACAATTTCGCATTCATCAGACCTTGGAAAGACACTCATCCGCAGCGTTTCATCTTGCCGATAGACGCGCACAATATGGCAATTGGTTCGAAATGCCTCGATTGCGTTGGTGCTCGTCACCTGAGATGAGTCAGTAGATTGAGCCGTAGTTTGACTACTGACTGTGGGTTGACTCTCTGCGCCACTGCCTGCGCTGTTTGTTTCAGACGAAGTCTCAGCCGAATTCGTAGTATTTCCTGTCGAACTCGACGTTCGTGGCCGCTGCAAACTACTCAATGCCAGCAAAAGCCTGAGTCCAAGGATGAACACCAGGATAGTAATGATCGCCCTGACAGGATTCTCAAATAGTTTTTTCACTATGGAGACAATTGCTGAAATGAGAAAAAATTACTAGATCGATGACCTGATATTCATCGAAATCACCGTCTAAAAAGCAATCAGGCGATCGCCCTCCGACTAAAGACTAACACCTTTGCTGTCAGCGTCAACTTGAGTTCGATGTCCATTCGTTGTTACATCAGTGTCTCGAACAGTATACGAAACGTTGAGAATTAAAACGTGTCGATATTTCGTAGCTTATTTATGTTCGACTTCTCGTCGCAGTAAGCATCTAACGCTCAAAGGTCTTCTTTCTTGTTTTGTTTTCAGCCCTAAGACGGTTGCGACATGTTTGTTCTTGCAGCGAGCATTGTGAGTAAGAAATATTGAGGCGTACCTGGTTGAAAAGAATTCGTACTTTCACATAAACAAGATCGATTCAGATTAAGACACAATCAAAGAATTTAGCGGAAGAACATCTGAACTGTGCTCAGAATAAAGCAAACCTAGAGCGAATTCAATTGTATTTTCTATAACAAGCATCTTATCGGGAGCGTCCCACGTTAAATACAAAGCTGGGATGCTCCCCGTCTTATCTTCTACAGTAAACAATTCTTACAGTTCCATCTCATGAAGAAGCTGTTAGTAAAATTAAATCTATTGGATAAAGTTTAGATATAGTCCAAGAAAATCGTCCGGATGTTTCTATCCAAGTTTTCTGTGCACACAGAATCATTGTGTATGTGACATTATCATCAGCACATGAAAGCAAGCGCGAATATACTGTCGCTTTGTTCTTATTCATTTGTCTAAAATACTTAACAGAGCAAATCAAAGAGTACCTAAAAGAGTCTTCCAAAAAACTCTGAAATCTGCTGAGAAGATTCAAATCACAACAGATTTGGGAATTCTTTTAGTATTCGCTGAGAATTAGGATGCGTCTTGTCACCAATGATGGATCTCTGGATTTGAACAAGAATTCAAGCAAAATAGAATAAACCTCTCATACATTTACCCGATGGTGACTTCCATATTGTCCAAAAGAGTCCTTAAGTCCGAATCATACAGCCATGCCATCTGATACAGATTTTCGAATAGAGGCTGAACAACAGTCATACGCCAATGCAGTTATTGGGGCTGCCGTTTTCGATCTCAGCGGTTTGCCTAAAGAATATTTCACGACGATCGAAAATGGAGATGTTAGCTGGGTACAGACTATTTTTCAAGCGTTGGGGCTGCGATCGCTCTTAACATCTTCGCTTCAAATCGAAGGATTTCACCATGCGGTCATCCACGGCACAGGGTATTGCGCGGTTGTCGTCAAACAACGTCTGAGATATGTCGCTTTGCTGGTTCGTAGAGAAGATTTCGTGCATGTGTCTCAGCCTTTTATTCAATGGATGCAGAACTTCGAGCCCGTCGTTCTCACCGCCAATCCTCGATTTAGCGTCGTTTGATGCTGTGAATTTGTCTCTAGCCTCATGGCAAGCTCAGGTATAGCAATCCTCAATCGCTTGTGAACTGCTAAGTGAGAGAAGGGGCGAGCACAGCTCGCCCCTTCTCTCACAAGTCATTTGAGATTGCTATATTTTGAATTTTGACAGCATCAGCGGACTGGAGCGTCGAAAGTTTAGCTTGAGTGCTTCGCGCTTATTACAGCTCTCGACTCGAGAGGTGAACTGCAAGCCAACTCTCGATATCGTTCAACACCTGCTCAGAGATTTCCCACGGAAATAGATGCGCTGTGTCGGGATAGCATCGAATTTGACAATTCGAAAACTGGCTTGCGGTTTCTAGGCTGGATGCAGCTGTGATGTGGACGTCGTCCTCTGCTGCGAGCACTAGCACGGGACAGGTAATAGATTGAACGGCTGAGAGATTGTTGTACCCTTGGCTTAGTGCCGATTGCAAAGCATCTGTGGCTGAAGATGAGGTGTTCAGATATGCCTCAACTCCTTCCGTGGCTAGCCGCTGATAAACCTGCGGGGTGTGTTGCTTCACGAGATAGCGAAAGAGCGATCGCTTCCCAAACTTCTCAATCAGCCACGGAGCGCCCACCCAAACCTGGTTTGCTAATGCGGCGATCGCTGTCATGGCATTGTCTTGCCACGCAATCGGGGGATGGGCTCCGCGAGGATGGGCCGCAGTTGCAAGCAAAACTAAGCCTGCGACGCGATGCGGTGCTGCTAGTGCTAGTTCCATCGCCAAAATTCCGCCAAGTGACCAGCCCAAAACTACGCATGACTCGATACTCTGAGCGTCCATGAGATGAAGCAAGTCGGTCAGATGTTCTGTCATAGCAAATGGCTTCGAGGTCGAACTCTTGCCGTAACCCCGCAGATCAGGAGCTATGGTTTGATATTGCTGAGAGAGCCGTTCAGTAAAGACCGACATGGTTTTTCCCGACCCTGGATGCCCGTGCAAACATAGGATTGGAAAGCCTTTCCCTTGAATACGAGTGTTAAGACGATGCGGTGTCATGGGAAACCCTCGAAGCTTCAGTGGCGATCGCCCATTGGCTGGGCATAATGGGGCTGAGACAACAAACTCATGGTTGATTACCTAGAGGTTGACCCCAGCAAAACTTTGTAGATTTGCTGGTGTGATAGAGTCATCTTCAAGTCTCCAGAACACCGTCCAAGCCCTTTTCGAAAGACTGTTGTCAGTGTGTACCCTGTTCAGTTTATTCCTATGACTCATGCTGTATCTCAAATTGGCAGCTATGCACCAGATTTTGAACTGCCAGACATCAACAACATTGTTCATCATCTAGCTCGGTATTTAGACAAATATTATGCTGTTGTTGTTGTGGTAATGTGCAACCACTGTCCTGATGTGCAGCTCTATATAGAGCGATTAAAGCAGCTTCAAGCCGAGTTTGAACCGCAAGGGGTCACGCTGATTGGCATCAATGCAAACGATGATAGCCAGGTTCCCGAAGATAGCTTCGAACAGATGAAGGCTTTTGCCGCTGAGCACAAGCTCAACTTTCCCTATCTTCGCGATAGAACCCAGGATGTGGCTCAGGGCTTCAGATCCACAACAACGCCTCAAGCTTTTCTTATCAATAACGCCTGCGTCATTCGCTACATCGGTGCCATCGACGATAATCCTCAAGACACTGATGCGGTCACCAAAAGGTATTTGTACGATGCCATGTCTTTTCTGCTCCAAGACAAAGATATCCCTATCTGTGAAACTAGAGCTACAGGGTGTCCAGTCAAGTGGCGTCAGGGCTGATTGTTTGACTATTGGCTTGGACTATTCGCGCAAACTAAATTTTAGGGCTATTTTTTAAGATGACATCTTCCCTTGCCCAGCAAGGAATCTGGGCTTTTCTTGATGCTTAAACTTGCTCCACTGCTGTTATCTTAGGTGGGAAGTGTTAAGGACTGAGCGGGTTTTGCATGGGGACAACTTACAAGAGAGTTTTGCTGAAGCTAAGTGGTGAGGCTCTCATGGGCGACCTCTCCTACGGTATCGATCCGGCTGTTGTTAAAAAAATCGCCTTAGAAGTTTTAGATATCATTAATGCTGGAGTCGAAGTTGCGATTGTTGTCGGCGGCGGCAACATCTTCAGAGGAGTGAAGGGCGCGGCTTCTGGTATGGATCGGGCAACGGCTGACTACATCGGTATGATTTCGACAGTGATGAACGCGATGACATTGCAAGACGCCTTTGAGCGCTTGGGTGTACCGACTCGGGTTCAGACCGCGATTGAAATGCAGGAAGTCGCTGAGCCGTATATCCGACGGCGAGCAATGCGTCATCTCGAAAAGGGTCGACTGGTCATTTTTGGGGCGGGCTCTGGTAATCCGTTTTTTACAACCGACACGACGGCGGCTCTACGCGCGGCTGAAATTAATGCCGAAGTCGTCTTTAAGGCGACGAAAGTCGATGGGATTTACGATTCGGATCCGAACCAGAACCCTGATGCCAAACGATTTACAAGCCTGACCTATAGTCACGTCCTCGCTCACGATTTACGCGTCATGGATAGTACGGCGATCGCTCTGTGTAAAGATAACAATATCCCCATCATCGTGTTTGACTTGTCTGTAGCGGGCAACATTCGTCGCGCTGTGATGGGAGAATCAATTGGAACGATTGTTGGAGGATCTTGTGAAGTTAGCTGAAGTCGAAAGCCAAATGCAGAAAGCCGTTGAGGCCACCCAACGCGCATTCAACACCATTCGAACAGGACGAGCCAATTCGGCTATCTTAGATCGAGTGATGGTCGACTACTACGGCACTCAGACACCGCTGAAGTCATTGGCAAACGTCAACACGCCCGATGCCAGCACAATTACTATTCAGCCATACGATCCGAGTAGTGTTTCTGCCATCGAAAAGGCAATTTCTTTGTCTGATGTCGGCCTGACTCCTAGCAACGATGGCTCGGTAGTTCGGCTTAACATTCCTCCGCTCACCAGCGATCGCCGGAAAGAGTTGGTAAAAGTCGCCTCTAAGTTTGCAGAAGAAGGAAAAGTTGCGATTCGAAATATCCGTCGCGATGCGATCGACAGCGTCCGAAAAGAGGAAAAGAATAGCGATATTTCTGAAGATGAGTCGCGAGACTTGCAAGATGAGGTGCAAAAGCTCACTGATAAATATGTCGAAAAGATTGACGTGGTCTTAGGCGAAAAAGAAGTCGATATTACTACGGTGTAACAATCTGCAATGCTCACGAGCTAGAAGTAATTTGGCTGAATTCTATTTGATCAAATTACTTCTGGAAAGTGTTCTCAAAACGTTGTGGTGCGGCGGCGACTAGGCATGATGAGCATTTTATCGACTCGGTTGCCGTCCATATCCATGACTTCAAATCGAAGATTGTGCCATTCAAAATGATCGGCGGCAGTTGGAATTCTGCCTAAGTAAGTAATGACAAAACCTCCCAAGGTTTGAAAATTCCCATGCTCCTCATTGGGCAGATAACTAAGCTTAAAGATCTCCTTAAATCGATCGATTGAGAGCATCCCATCAATCAACCATGACCCGTCATCTCTTTGCACTGCTGGTAGTTCGCAGGGATGGTCGGCAAAAGGAATGTCTCCGATGATGACCTCAATCACATCATTAAGGGTGACAAGCCCTTGAATGACTCCATACTCATCAACAACAAAGGCAATATGTGTGCTCGATTGCTTGAAAAGCTCTAGCACCTTAAACGCACGGGTGCTTGCTGGAACAAACAGAGGCGATCGCAAGATATCTGTGAAGTCAAGGGGTTCGTTTCGTAAGGTTCTGGAAAGCATATCAGTGGCGTTGAGAACCCCTAGCACGTTGTCGATACTATCGTGACAAACGGGAAAGCGCGTGTGATTGCTGTTGATCATCTTTTCGCGATTGATCTCAATAGAATCGCTCAGATCAAGCCAGACAATATCGAGTCGAGGGGTCATGAGGTTGCCGACATTTTGGTCTCCGAGACGAAACACCCGCTCAACCATGTCTTGTTCAGCGACTTCAAACATGCCTGCTTCTGCGCCTTGGCGCACGAGGACTTTAATTTCTTCTTCAGTCACCAGAGGTTGGGCTGAGGTTTGCTCGGCTCCAATCATTCGCACAACGGCTTCCGTCGAAGCACTCAAGAGATGAACAACTGGAGCGGCGATCGCCGACAGCACACTCATCGGTTTCGCCACATTGATGGCAATTTGCTCAGGATTGCTCAACCCCAAGCGCTTAGGTACAAGCTCTCCAATAATGAGCGATAAGTACGTAATGCCGATGACAATTGTACTAAGGGCGATCGCGTGACTCCACTGCCCGACCCAAGGAATCAGCGCCACATACTCAGCTAGAGAACGAGAGAGCGTAGCGCCTCCGAAGGCACCCGTCAAGATTCCGATAAGGGTAATGCCAACTTGAACTGTAGACAAAAATCGGTTAGGAGAATTTGACAGATCGAGCGCTAGATAAGCCTTGGAGTTGCCCTCGTTGACCAGCTCTTGTAAACGAGTCTTTCGCACAGAGAGGATGGCAATCTCTGCCATCGCGAACAGGCCGTTAGTAAGCACTAACGCCAGAATGATAGACAGTTCAAGCAGAATAGAGGTCATAGAGGCGATAGGAAAGGCAGTGGAGTAGAAAAAACAAGCGAAAAGTTAAGCCTTTTCGGCTAGTTTTGCTCTAATTTCTTCAACGCGCTTGCGGTTGACTCCCAAATCAGACTGCCCCAGTCGAGAGGCCGATCGCACGTGAATCACTCCAGCGTTTTCATCAATGTAAAACTCTACATCGTCCACAAAGCCCATCAGCTTGCTTGCAAACTCTGAGTAGAGATAGCGACTATCGGCCTGGGTGATTTCTGTTCGCTCCATGCTTTCGATAATAGATTTGAGCGTAGCGATCGCCTGATCAGCGCTGCCAGAGAAAGGGAGGGGTTCGATGTAGTGCTCGGTATCCTCTTTAGGGCTTTGACTGCTGACGCAGTTAGGGCTGGAGGGGCAAGCGGCCAACGTTCCGTCTTTGACTCCCAAGTTGTCGGGACGAGTCCCTGAAAATGAAAACATGGAATCAGAATCTCCTAGTGCGATATCAGCGGTAGATGCAGGAATGGGCGAATCATTCGTGGAAATTCCCGCGATTGAGGAAGAATTAAACTGTGCCATCGCGGGTAATGGCGCAACAAAGCTGCCTAGGAAAAGAGAGATCCAGGCAACCAGTACGAGTCGAGCGAGAATGAATCGAACCATAGAACAATGTTTTGACGTTTTACAGAACAGTACAACGCTTTTCATTGTCCAACAATTTTTTAATATAGTGCTACGCACTGATATAAAACCAATGGTTGATGGAGAAGCCGCGCACCGCGCGGCTTCTCCATC
>CAKZMO010000155.1 GCA_937128595.1 uncultured cyanobacterium
GGGCAAGGGCAAAGGGACATTGCCTGCAACGGTGGTGATACCGAGAATGTCGAGTTCTGGAGACGCGAGGGCTAGCAAGATGGCGATCGCATCGTCAACGCCGGGATCGCAATCAATAATAATGGGCAGTGGGCACATGGCTTAATTTATCCGCAACTTAGATTGAAGTAACATCGAGAACCGGAAACTACTCGGGGTAAACGATAGTGTTGGAGACCAAGGCGACAGAAACGAAGAGGCCAGTAGCGGCGGCTCTATTCTCACTTTGCTGACAATCTTATTTGGACGGCGGTATCTGCCCCTCTCAGGTAAACTTCTCTTGGTCTTCGACTTTTATCGTTTGCATACATCTGCATATAGAACAGAGTATTCGCAGCTCCACGTTCTGATTGTTCTGACGGTTTTTTGACTCTTATGACGACCACCCCATCTCTTTCTGATGCCTCTTCGTCAGATTCTCCTCGACTCGGCTTTTGGCCCAAGTTATCCTACGGCTTCGGAACGATCGGAACCTCATCGACAGGGAGCATGCTGGCCTTTTTCCTCATGTTCTTCATGACGGACGTTGCAGGTCTTCCAGCTGCGATGGCAGGCAACATTTTGGTGATTGGGCAGATTAGCGATGCCATTAGCGATCCCATTATTGGAATGTTGAGCGATCGCACCAAAACTCGGTGGGGACGTCGCTTTCCCTGGATTATTTGTAGTGCCATTCCCTTTGGCCTTTCCTTTTTTCTACTTTGGGTTATTCCGACCCGAAATTTAGGACTGCTGTTTGGCTACTATGTTGTGATCGGGCTGCTGTTCAAAACGGCCTATACAGCAGTCTACCTACCTTATGTAGCCCTGACCCCTGAGCTAGCGAAGGACTATAACGAGCGAACTCGTCTCAACAGCTTTCGCTTTGCATTTTCCATTGGCAGCAGCATTCTGGCACTGGTTGTAGCCGGACTTATTTTTGACCAGATTGACAATCCAGAGCTCCGCTATGTGGTTCTTGGGGGAGTAGGTTGTTTGTTGTGCATTTTCCCGCTCTATCTCTGCGTTTTTGGGACATGGAAAGCTGTGCGTGCGTCTGAAAATCAGCGCGATCGCCTCACCCTAACTCCAACGATCCCCGTCAAACAGCAAATTCAGATCGCTTTTCGCAATCGTCCCTTTTTAATCGTGGTCGGTATCTACCTATGTTCTTGGCTTGCTGCTCAGATGACGGCAGTCGTGATGCAATATTTTGTCGTCAGTTGGATGGGCTTATCGTCAAGCGTCTTTACAACATTTGCTCTGACAGTTCAGGGCACGGCGCTGTCGATGCTGTTTGTTTGGAGTGCCATTAGTCAAAGGGTCGGCAAAAAGGCTGTCTATTTTATGGGGATCAGTCTGTGGCTCATTGCTCAGTTCGGGCTGTTTCTGTTGCAGCCCGGTCAAGTGACGCTGATGTATGTGCTGGGATTCATGGCTGGATTTGGCGTATCGACCGCCTATCTGATCCCCTGGTCAATGCTGCCAGATGTGATCGAACTGGATGAACTCGAAACAGGACAGCGCCGGGAAGGTGTTTTTTACGCTTTCATGGTGATGATGCAAAAAGTGGGGTTGGCCGCAGGATTGTTTTTGGTGGGACAAGCCCTGAGCGCAGCGGGGTATGTGGAACGGGCAGGGGAGGAAGTCGTTCAATCTCAACCCGAATCGGCACTGATGGTGATTCGACTGGCGATCGCGCCGATCCCCGCCATTATTTTGGCTATAGGGCTACTGCTAGCCTACTTTTACCCTATCAGTCGCGAAGCTCATGCTGAGATTGTCATGAAGCTTCACGAGCAACGACAGGCAAATATAGCCTCATCCCGTGCTCACCTTCCCGCCGAACTGTCCAAAGATGAGACATCTAAAGAACTAGAGTCTGGGGTGAGTCCCGCTGTCTCAGCATCGACTCATGCGGGAGCAACACACGTAGATTCAGCGCCTGCAAACGGTGAGGTGTTGGAACAAAATGAAGCCACTTCAAAGTCAACTGACTGGGGATCATCTGCTGAGTCCCGACCAGCGGAAACGGAAAACGATTAGAGCCTGTGAAAAATGCTGGTACTAGCTGTTCTACGCTAGCGTGGAGTTAGCTCCAGTGAGAGACTACAGTTCACGTCCTGATTCCCCCATCCACCGTGTCTATTCAAGCTTTGTTTGCTCAATCTTCTGTTGTTATTCGCCGTTCTGGATTGCTGGTGGCGATCGCCATTTCTGGTGCTCTGCTGAATGCCTGTTCTAGTGGCTTTGGTGAGGCGCTGCAGCGATCGCTTTCGGCTGATCCCCAGCTTGAGGAAAATGCCGACCAGGTTGGAGCAACAGACCTTGTCGACCTGGAAAACTGCCCGACAAGTCTAATCGAGCAGCTTCCAGAAAATTTTCCAACGGCTCTTTGTTATCCCAATGGTGAGTTAGTAGAGACTCAGACTTCAGGATCTTCAGAAGATTCTGAAGCAGAGGCAGGGACTGACGATGTAGTGGTGCAAACGAGCTGGTCAACCTCAGACGCTAGCATCCAGGTCGTGCAATTTTATCAAGCCCAGTTAGACGAAGACTCCTGGGAGATCACGAATCCAGCCGATGTCGAACAGGCTCTTAACGCGACCAGTACCGCTTCCGATGGAAATGAGACGGGTGGGACTGGAGATGATTCAGAAGACGCAACACCAGCGGATGAGTCAGCTCGTGACTCTAGGAACGTCTCTGACTCAGAGGTACAGATTGAAGCGGTGAAAGCGGGCGATCGCGCAACGATTATTATTTTTGCGGCGAAGGCAGATTCATCTACCTCTGAGTCTCAGACCAATCAGGCATCTGAGACCGATCCCGATACTGAGGTCAACACTGAATTAGCGCAGGAAGAAGCGACAACTAAATTTACAATCGAATGGCAATCGTCAGCTTCTGGCGATGTGCTATCTGACGCTGATGCTGATCGAGAAACGGGCTCTGATGAGTCAGACCCAAATGCTGCACGACTCCGACGTTTGAATTCATCTCGCTCGAATTCATCTCGTTCGAGCTCTCCTAGCGATTTAGAATTTTCTGATCTCGAAGAGTCACCTGATGATCTGGAACCTTTCGTGAGGGATTTGGCAAAGCTAGGTATTTTGACTCCGGCATCCCGTGCTGATGGTGCGTCTGGTTCCAGCCGCACTGAGTTTGATCCCAATGCCATAACCGACCGTCGAACCTATGCGCGCTGGTTATTTGAGGCTAATAACGAGCTATATGGCGATCGCCCGGCACGAAAGATTCGAGCGGCGACAGACGCAGACCAACCCGTCTTCAGCGATGTTCCTAAGAGTGATCCCGACTTCGGGATCATCCAGGGATTGGCAGAAGCTGGATTAATCCCCAGTCCTTTGTCGGGAACATCAACACAATTGAGCTTTCGGCCCGACGCGCCTATAACGCGGGAAGCACTTCTAACCTGGAAAGTGCCCTTAGACTTTCGTGGCACTTTACCAACTGCCACCATCAACGCCATTGAAGAAACTTGGGGATTTCAAGATGCCAGTCGAATCAACCCGAACTCGCTAAAAGCGGTCTTAGCCGATTATCAAAATGGTGACAATGCCAACGTACTACGAGCGTTTGGCTACACCACGCTGTTTCAGCCCCAAAAGACCGTGACCCGTGCAGAAGCTGCCGCAACGCTTTGGTACTTTGGCTATCAAGGCGAGGGAATTTCTGCTAGAGAAATCGATGGCGAGAACGAGGAATGATGTCACCATTCGGTGGTGGAACAGCTATTCTTTCAACTTCCTAGCTTGAACGCTTCGACAAAAAGGCCGTAGACAAATCCAATTTTCACCGCATTAAGAAGTTCGATGCCCAACGGCATGCGGCGGGGCGGGCGGTTCGGTTCGATGGGCAGACGACGCGCTCCGTAGACCAGCCAGCTTGTAAATTCTGTAAATGCCAGCAAAATAAGAGAGACGAAAATATCGATATCAGCGTTTTGGCCGGTGGTGGTTGCAGCCGCTGTAGCTGCGAAGTTGCCGAACAATAAACCGATTACAATAAGGGAAAGCCGTCGCCACGGGTTGTTGAGCCAAAGTTTGAGTTGATCGAGCGATCGCCCAGCTAAAGTTGTCAGCCGTGTATTTTGCATAAGTTAGGTCTGGCCTTGCGACTCATAGGCATTGACGAAGTTTAGCCTTTACTTTAACTCCAAGTTTCAACACATCCTAATCATTGGGACGTTGCAGAATTAGGTCACATCCTACAAGCGAATGCCAAAGGTCGGGAAAAAGCCCGATAACGACAGCTCGTTTGCACGACGGAGCCGAGAGTTGTGACAAATGTAGCTGCTCTTAAAAGCGAGTTGCGTCAGCTCTCTAGACTAAGGTTCTCAACATTTGAAGACCAGAAGACCATCTATATCCTGCTATTCCTGACTGGCTTCGCAGGCTGTTCCTCTCCACACCGTTCGCTATCGTGAGGACATCAAGGCATTGGCAAACCATCCTAACCATCACGCATCGGATCAGCAGTTTGAATCCCCCTCCCCCTCAAGACCCTACGTTCTCATCGGAGTTCTTATGAGTGGACTGGTCGGTATTGGGGTGCTATCGCTCGTTCTAGTTCAAAATTTGGAAATTACCGTTGAGCCGGGAAACGTATCCGAGGACAATTCATCGTTGGCTGAATCGTCTGAGCCTAATGGGGATCTAAATCCTTTGGAGATAGACTCAGCTGATCCCAGCACATCTGAGTCGTCCATTTCTGATGATGCTCCCACAACCGATGCCACGCCCGATGATAGTGAGATTGGAAGTTCGGCAGAGGCAACGCAGGGGATCGCCCCGGCAGAGCGTATTGGCGGGTTGCGAGTCAGTAATCAGACGACCCACCCTCTTCGAGTTGCCCTGCTGCCTCAGGAGAGTCACGAATCTGTAGGACAGCTCAATGCCTACAGTGAGCCTGTGCATTGGGACTTTTCTCCTGGAGAAGGGTCATCACAGGGATTGGTGTTGGCGGTGCCTGACAAAAGTTTGGCACTGCGACCGGGTGATGTGCTCACCGCTTTTGCCCAAGATGGCTCACAGCGCTATTGGGGGCCATTTGTAGTGGGATCAACCCCATTTCCTCAATGGAATGACGAAGAGGGTGAATGGACGTTAATGTTGCGGGATGATTTCTAATCGTCTTTGACTCAGAGTTTTGTGTCCCATGCCACAGCGATCGCCCAATCTTATCTTGCGTCCAACGACTGAAGCTGATTTAGAGTTTGTCATCGCCGCAGAACGGCATCCCGACAATCGTTCGTTTATTGGTCAGTGGTCGCAGCAAGAGCATGTCAATGCCTGTGCTGATCCCGATCATCGTCACTCTATTCTGCACGCGGTTCCAGATCAGAGTTCGTTGCAGCCTACCGATAATTTTGCAGAACCATTGCGGGTCGGCTATTTAATTTTGCAGGGGATGAATGATCCCCACCTCAATCTCCAAATTCGGCGCATTGTGGTGACGGAAAAGGGGCAAGGATATGGTCGTAAAGCTCTGCAACTCGCAAAACAAATTGCGTTTGAGCAATGTTCAATCCATCGGCTGTGGCTGGATGTGAAAACTCACAATCCGAGAGCGCGTGCCCTCTATGAGTCCGAGGGATTTGTCTACGAAGGAACGTTGAGAGAATGCATCAAAGTGGGCGATCGCTTTGAGTCTTTAGCCGTGTTGTCTATTTTGCGAGAGGAATATAGTGCTACGCGCTGATATAAAACCAATAGTTGATGGAGAAGCCGCGCAGTGCGCGGCTTCTCCATCAATATCTGTCCTAACCTATCTGCGCATTGCTATATCAGAAAAATAAATAGCGGAAATGAGAATTTTTAGGATCTACTAGCCGCAATTTATAGGATCCTATTGAGAATTGATTTCAAAAAAGATGTACAGTGACAGCAGAGCAAATGAGGGCATGTTTGAGTTCACGTCGCTCAAGCTCTTTGTCTATACAGCCTTTCACGAACTTTTCTAGTCTTTATGCTGTCGATCTCTTCTGATGGTCAGAAACGCCAAAGCTTTTCAACTTCTTCTGCTTCTCCGGAAGTACTTTTTCTCGATCAGGTGACCCGTCAGTACAACCGCAGCCAAGCTCCTGCGGTTTGTCGAGTTTCTCTCAAACTTCACAACGGAGAGTTACTTGGCCTCTTAGGGCCTTCCGGATGTGGCAAAACAACGCTATTGCGATTGATTGCTGGATTCGAGCGCCCTCAGTCGGGCTCTATCTATCTAGGACAGCAGCCTGTCGCTGGAGTCTCTTGGCGTCCTCCTGAAAAGCGCGGCATTGGCATGGTGTTCCAAGACTATGCCCTGTTCCCTCATCTGACGGTGGCAAAGAATATTGCGTTTGGGCTGCGGCAGGGCGGCTTTGGCAAGCGCTGGCGCACGCCCGACATTCGTCAGCGAGTCAAAGAAGTGTTGGCCTTAGTTGATTTATCTGGGCTAGAGGAGCGGTTTCCCCATCAGCTTTCGGGCGGTCAGCAGCAGCGTGTTGCTCTCGCTCGGGCTTTGGCTCCCTTTCCACACATGGTCTTGCTTGATGAACCGCTAAGCAATCTAGATGCAAAAGTGCGGCTACAGTTGCGCCAAGAACTCCGGGACATTATCAAGTCTGCTGGAGCCTCAGGAATTTTTGTTACCCACGATCAGGAAGAAGCGCTCTCCATTTGCGATCGCGTCGTGGTCATGCACGATGGTCATATCGAGCAGATTGGTAGTCCTGAGGTTCTTTACCAATCGCCAGCGTCTCGGTTTGTAGCGGAGTTTGTGACTCAAGCTAATTTCGTCGCGGCTCACTGGCAGGAAGGTCAGTGGTCAACGGCATGGGGAGACATTGCCGCCTCTGAGCGCTCCTATGCTGACATGGTCGCTTCTCAGGGAAGAGATTGGCTCCCGTCAGAATCATCTACGCTGAGTCAGACCTGCTCCAATCAGCAGTGTTCCAATCCGCTGCAAGAGCCAAGGATGAGTGAGTCGTATTCCTTAGCCCAGGTTTTCCAATCTGGAATGGCATTTGACCTCATGGTGCGGCAAGAAGATGTCCACATAGAGCTAGATGAATCAAGCTCTATCGTGATTTACGATCGCCAGTTTCTCGGTCGAGAAAATCGCTACACACTTCGGGCTCCCACTGGACAAATTTTGGTGGCTCGCACAGGGGCAGATGTCGTGTTGCCGATCGAGGCGACAGTGCGGGTGGCGATCGCCAGCGATGCTGTTCAACCCTTTCCCCCTCGCCATTCTGCCGATGTATTTTAAGATTCAGAAACGCGAGAATGGTCGATAGATTTAACTCGTGACTCTGAAATACTTCAATCGCACAACAATCGCATGAGTAGGGGAAGGTGCTGCTATGGCTGCTGTAAACGTGTTGCCCAACTATGTCAAGGGAAAATGGGTCGCCTCTGCTGCCTCAGAAACGCTTGATGTCGTCAATCCGGCGACGTTGGAGTGTCTGGCTCAAGTCCCGCTGTCTTCAGCAGCAGAATTGAACCAGGCGGCAGCAGAAGCACAAGCGGCCTTTGCAGAATGGCGACGAGTTCCAGCCACAGGCCGAGTGCGCTATTTGTTCCACCTACGAGAGTTGTTAGAGCAGCAATTTGATGACATTGCGCGCACGATCACCCTAGAGTGTGGCAAAACTTTAGCGGAGTCGCGAGGAGAAATGCGACGCGCAGTCGAAAATGTTGAGGTGGCCTGCGGCATTCCCATGATGATGCAGGGCTACAACGCAGAAGATATTGCCCGAGGCATCGACGAGATCATGATTCGTCAGCCCTTAGGCGTGACGGCGATTATTGCTCCTTTCAACTTCCCTGGCATGATTCCTTTCTGGTTTATGCCCTATGCGATCGCCTGTGGCAACACCTGCATCGTCAAGCCTTCGGAAAAAGTGCCTTTGACGATGCAGAAGGTGTTTGGACTGATTCATCAGCTTGATCTGCCTGCAGGGGTGGTCAATTTAGTCAACGGAGCCAAAGAAACCGTAGACGCCATTCTTGACCACCCTGATATTCGGGCAGTGAGCTTTGTGGGCTCAAGCTCTGTCGCTCGCTACGTCTACAGCCGAGCAGCAGCATCTGGCAAGCGTGCCCAATGTCAGGGAGGCGCGAAAAATCCAGTCATTGTCTTGCCAGATGCCGACTTGTCGATGACGACTCGGATTCTGTCCGATAGCGCGTTTGGCTGTGCTGGGCAGCGTTGTTTAGCGGCGTCTGTTGCCATTACCGTGGGCGAGGCTCGAAAACCGTTTACAGAGGCGATCGCCACTGCTGCCGAATCCCGAGTTGTAGGCTATGGGCTAGATGAGGGAGTACAGATGGGCACGGTGATCTCAGAGCAGAGCAAGTCGCGAGTCGAGTCTTGGATTCAAAAAGGAGCTGATGCTGGAGCCAAAGTGTTGGTGGATGGGCGCAATCCTAACGTTTCTGGCTATGAGCAAGGACATTTTGTTCGCCCTACCCTATTGGATGATGTGGAGCCGGGATCAGAGATCGCGGCAACCGAGATTTTTGGCCCAGTTCTCAGTCTGATGCATCTGGACACCATTGACGAGGCGATCGCCTTAGTGAACCAAGGAACCTACGGCAACATGGCCTGCCTGTTTACTAGCAGTGGCGCAGCGGCGCGAAAATTTCGGTATGAGGCAGAAGCAGGCAATATTGGCATCAACATTGGTGTTGCGGCTCCAATGGCGTTTTTCCCGTTTAGCGGCTGGAAGGAAAGCTTTTTTGGGGATCTACACGGTCAGGGACAACACGCAGTCGAATTTTTCACTCAGACGAAAGTGGTGGTTGAGCGCTGGCCGCAGGAATGGTCTCGCCAGTTTTGACGGTAGCGTTAACGGCTTCTCCATAGCGTTCTAGTATGTCCTGGAGAACCCATGCAGCGGTGGCGCGAGTTTTAAACGCCGGAACAAGCGAACGGGGCGGAGGCAGAGAATCAACATTGCCATAGTTGACCCACCAACCCTGAACCATCGCGGGCGATCGCCACAGTTCTAGATGAGACATCGGCGGATCGGCGTAGAATCCATCGGCTAACCACTCTAAGCCTGTGGATGTCAGATGTGTCCAGGGGTCATGACTCAATCGATGAATGGGAAATGTTCCGAAAAGAGGAACTCCCCACCCATCTATGGCGATGAATGCTTTGACTGAATGCCCCAACAGTTGCCATGCCCACGCCGCACCAATCGCCCCAACAACTCCAGCGCTGAAGCTGAGAAACACAGTTCCATCGTTGAGCTGAGCGCGCCTTTCTTGCTGCTTTAGAAACTCAAGCAAGTGGGGCGCAGAATAGGGAGGGCAGGAATCAGAAGGAACAATGACGAAGCGATCGGGACTGAGATCGAGCGATCGCACTAAGCTATCGGTGAGAGCTGGGGGATGAAATCCAGGACAGATCACGAGGGTCATAAAGCTAAAACAAGAACTTTGATAGGTCGTGTTTAAGTCATTCTCTGAGTTTTTGTCACTCTCTGATATCTTGGCATCATGTTTAGCTTCTAGCCGCTTTTGCCATGGAGAAGACCCAGCCCGTTTATTCGATTCTCTGGGAACACGATCATGTGGTTTTGATCGACCAAACTCGCCTGCCAAGAGAATTTAGTTTTGTCGCTGTTCGAAGCTGTCATGACATGATTCGGGCCATCAATACCCTCGTTGTCAGAGGAACCTCAGTTGTAGCCATCGCCGCTGCCTATGGATTCTATATGGGAGCACGTGATATCAACACAAGCGATCGCACCGCATTTATAGAACGATTAGAAGCGATCGCCCAGTCTCTAATTGCAGCTCGACCCACTGGACAATATCTAACCCGCGCCATCGAACGAATGATGGACGTTGCCCAGCAATCCTCTGAATCAGTAGATGAAACAAGAGATCAGTTGCTCGCCACGGCGAAATCAATCCATGAGGAAGATCTGCAAATTTGTCACACCATTGGTGACAACGGGCTAGAGGCACTGCCAATGGAACTTGCGAAACTCAATGTTCTTACCTGCGGAAACGCTGGTGCTTTAGCAACCACAGGTTACGGCACATCGTTAGGAGTTGTGCGATCGCTCCATGCCGCCTCTCGATTAGAAAATGTCTATGTCTGCGAAACGCGCCCTCGTTTGCAAGGGGCACGCCTCACCGTATGGGAATGCGTTCAGGAAAGAATTCCGGTTACTCTAATTACCGATAGCATGGCAGCTCACTGCATGAAGCAGGGCAAGATTGATGCGGTGGTGGTCAGCGCCGACCGCATCGCCGCCAATGGGGACACTGCCTACAAAATTGGGACATACGGACTGGCGCTTTTAGCTCAGGCCCATGATATTCCCTTTTTTGTCGCAGCTTCAATGAACTCTGTTGACTTTTCCATATCTGATGGAGACCATATTCCCATTGAGGAGAGACCTCTCAGGGAAATTTACCAGATTGGGGAGACAACCCTCTTCACTCAAGGTACGGACTTCTACAATCCTGGCTTTGATGTCACACCAGCAGAGCTGATTACTGGGTTGATTACAGAAAAAGGCGTGCTGTCTCCGGCAGAACTGATTCACCAGAAAGACAGATCCTCTTGAAGTCTGAGAGAATCGCCCTACTGCCCCACTCCAGTGATGGAGGGCAGGAAATGTTTACAGTTCTTAAAATAGAGATTCAGCATATCAAAATCAGCGTAGGACACAGAGACATTTCTTTATGGCAACGAATTATTTAGTAGCTGTGCTCTCCAATCGAGTACAGGCAGAAGCCGCTTACATGGCACTTGAGCAGAAGACTTTGCCGATGGAGAAAATTTCTTTGTTGGGCAGAGGATTCATGAGTGCCGATGAATATGGTCTGATTAACCCTGACGATGCGGCGGATAAACAGTCCTCTCAACTGGCCTATCTGCTAGTTCCTTTTGGTTTTGCCTCCGGGATAGCCTTCAGTATTCTGTCGGGCTTGCAAACCTTTGCTTGGGCGGGTGAAATCGGCAATCATCTCATTGGTGGGTTGTTGGGAGCCGCCGCCGGGCTAATGGGAGCCTATGTCACGGGCAGACTCTCAGGTTGGACGGTGGGCAGTGGAGATGCGATCGCTTACCGCAACCGCCTCAATGCAGGCAAATACGTCATCATTGCCGAAGGCAGCGACCAACTCGTTCGGCAAGCAACCGCTATTTTGCGACAGTTTGAACCTGAAAATATTCAGGGATACGAAGAGTTAGCGCCGGGTTGACAGCCTGCTTTTCCAATTCATCGTTCTGCTCTTTGAATCTAGAACTCCTGCTCAGTATCGGGCGATCGCTGAGCAACACGCAGCTTGGCCGATCGCGCCCGAGGGTTTTCCCGAGTTTCTTGCTCTTGGGAAATCATTGGCTTTTTCGTAACAACCGTCAGTAGAGGGTGTTCGCGAAAGCCAAATTTCACAATCCGATCTTCGAGGCTATGAAAACTAATGATGACTAGGCGTCCCTTCGGATTGAGCCAGTGAGGCGATTGACGAATAAATGACTCTAGAACGTCTAGCTCTCGATTGACCGCGATACGAAGAGCTTGAAAGGTTCGAGTCGCTGGATGAATGCGTCCGTGTCGATAGCTGTTCGGAACGTTTTTCCAAATCACATCAGCGAGTTCTTTCGTGGTCTGAATAGGGCGAGCCTGGACAATATTCCGGGCAATGCGTCGTGAGAGACGTTCTTCTCCATAGGTGTAGATCAAGTCGGCAAGCTGCTTTTCGTCTTCATGGTTGATCACATCAGCCGCAGTGAGAGACTGCTGGTCGTTCATTCGCATGTCGAGGGGAGCTTCATGGCGAAAGCTAAATCCCCGATCAGCCTGGTCAAATTGCACAGAACTGACACCTAAATCAGCCAAAATTCCATCAAACTTTTCATCCGCTTGTGGAGCATAGTTCGAAAAGTTACAGTGATGAAATTCAGTGCGATCGCCATATTCAGCCAATCTCTCCTGAGCAGCGGCGATCGCCTGACGATCTTGGTCAAGAGCCACGAGCTGAATATCGGGATGCGATCGCAAAATTTCGAAGCTGTGTCCCCCTCCACCGACCGTAGCGTCGAGATATCGGCCTCCTGGTTTGAGCGCAAGTCCAGCGATTGCCTCTTGAAGCAAAACTGGAACATGAAAAAATGTCTTCGATTCAGGAGGTGAACTGTGGTGATCTGGCATCAGTAAGGGATTGTTCGAAAAAATATACATGCTATCTCCCAAGCATAAAGGGTTTTAATCATGCTCTGAACGAATCTGGGCGATCGCTTGTCTCTCATCGATGACGTAGAGTGTTACCGAAGTCATTATGGACTCGCCACGTCCACAAAAAAATGCCCCACCCGAAGGCGGGGCATAGCTCTATATCACCGAGTTTTTAGAATTATTTTTGGCCAAAGAAATCGGAACTCTTCAGAACGCTCGGTCGTTCCTAGTTTTCGGTTTCAGTCTTGGTGTTAGCTTCAGAGCTATTTAGCGACTGAGGAACTTGACCATTAAGGCTCACTTTGACGACTCTGTTCCGCTCAGCGTCGGTTTTTGGCAACGTCAGGTGAAGAATGCCATCTCGGTAATCTGCTGTAACATCTGTGTTTTTGACGCGTGATGGTAGAGGAATCACACGACGGAACGTACCATATCGAAATTCACTGCGGATAACACCCTTCTCTTCAGATTGGGTTTCGCTCTTGCGCTCACCCGCGATAGAGACAGCTTCCTCGGTAACTTCGATGTCAAGATCATCGGACTTCACACCAGGTAGCTCCATCTTGAGTTTGATGAAGTTTTCTTCTTCGTGAAGCTCAACGGCTGGAGCACTAGAGTTGCCTGCTCCGTCCCAAGCGAGGTTAGGGGTTGCTTCATCAAAGATATGATCAAGTTGACGCTGAATGCGGTCAATTTCAAACCAAGGATTAAAGCGAACAATAGCCATAACGATCTCCTTCTTGCGTAAACTGAATTTTTTTTGGGTCTGGGAATTCAGCTCAAATGAATCGTTTTCTTTGAAATGAGTGATTGAGCTTTTGCTTCCCCCGTGATTACTATATTAAGTTCGGATTCAAAAAGATAAAATACGGTTACAGCGGTTTTATGATTCAGGTTTTCCGAACAACCTATAGTTGTTGTCTCCAACGTAAGAAGATAAGCCCACTGCTAAAATCTTGAACGACACAATGCTTCTCTATTGAAATCTTCAGTGTTGGAAAAATGACTAGATACCAAGTCCGCAACACACATCTTGTTCAGGCAAACAAGAAAGAGAATGAAAATAGCGAGAACCTTGTCAACACAAGAGTTTGAATGCTTTAAGAAAGTTTCATGACAGCAAAAATCTTGTCCGTCATCAAGAATTTGTCTCCGACACAGAATCTTTTTGAAGCATGAATACAAGACTTATATTTTCATCTAAGCCGAACTTTGATTAGGGTTATCTCTACACTGGAAGTTCAGCACAGGCACGGCAAGCAAAAGCGCTGTTAGACGTCAAAAAATTAGGTTTTGAGACGTGTAGTAAGTCTTATTGAGGCTTGTAGAAGTAAGCGAAGTCTAGCAAGAGCAAGTTCTTTTCGAAAGAGAAGAGCCAACGTGGAAAATGTTAGCGGATAGGACTACATTCATCACTAAAAGGTGGGCACTCCAGTTAGTGAGAGAAAAGCGCTTGAGTGAAGAATACTTTATTCGCACGATGACTGGCGATCGCGCGCGCTCCTGAAGCTAGTGAGACAAGTCTGTTGCAAGCGAACAATTCACAACAGGCGATCGCCCCAACTCGTCATTCACACCTATAGCAATGCGCAGATAGGTTAGGACAGATTTAGGACAGATATTTATGGAGAAGCCGCGCAGTGGTACGACATCTCTAAAGTTGTAGGTTGTGGTTGAGGAACGAAACCCAACAAAACATTTTCTGTCGTTGGGTTTCACTCCGTTCAACACCAACCTACCTAAAGCACGATTTTAGCTGTGTCGATGCAGTGCGCGGCTTCTCCATAAACTATTGGTTTTATATCAGCATGTAGCACTATATTCAGTTCACAGAATGACAGCTACGAATCGATTCAGTCCCTTGAGTTCGTCACCTGACCGTAGCGAAGTCTTTGTACCGTAGCGAAGTCTTTGTTCTGAGTTGGCCGTGAAACTACGACTCTCAAATTGCGCCGTGGTGCAAAAAAAACGTTGAGTTGTCCTGATGATGCGATTCGAGTTGGGGATGAAGGGTTGAAAGGCCGTGAATCATTTCCCCGAATTCAGGTGACTTGAGATATTATTTAAGACTGTTAGTGACAGATTACTTAGCTTCTAAGGTATAGAACTAAAGAACTAACAGTCGTGAAGACCTCTACTCATAATCGATCTGCGGAGCAATATCTGCAAAAGCCTTATGCACAATCCATCCTTACGCTCATATCCTCGGAAGCAGCCTGCACGCGTCATTCCCAATTTGAGAAGAGAGTCGATCTTAGAATGGCTTGAGTCATCTGGGCGGATGATGCCGCGTGAAAAAGAGGAGAGAGAATTGAAGCGAGATGAAGAAGCCGAAATCACTGACCTCATAGCTGGTGATGATGGTTTCGAAGAAGAAGATGATGACGATGATGATGATGACGCTCTTGACCTTGACGACTAGTTAAGGTAATTCTTTGTTGGCGGCAACCCCTTGTTGTGGAACGACGAATAGATATTACGTGTGGTTCGAAGTTGTGGTGTGAAAGTGGAGTGACCCGTGGGTGCCAATGTTTTTTATGGTGAGGGTTTCAAGCTCTCTGGGCGATCGCTCTTTTGGAGCCTAAGTGTGCTTTTGGCGATCGCCACCTGCGTGATTGAATTGAGGCTAGATGCAGCAGCAACTGGAATGACTCTGCTCGTTCCTCTGCTTTTGTCTTGCCTCTGCGTTGCGGCAGTCGGATATTGGGCGGTGCCTTTACTGCGGGCTCTCAAAACTGGGCAGTTCATTCGCGAAGATGGGCCTCAGGCTCACCTTTCTAAAGCCGGGACGCCAACCATGGGCGGATTGTTCCTTGTGCCTGTAGCAGTGGTGATTGGCCTAATCTGTTCAGGATTTTCGTGGAGTAGTGTTGCGGTCGCAGCGTTGACTCTCGCCTACGGGTTCATCGGCTGGCTCGACGACTGGCAGGTGATTCGACGACGCTCCAACAAGGGAATTTCGCCTCGGATGAAGCTGTCGCTTCAGATTCTCTTTGCTGGACTATTTGCCGTATGGCTTTGGTGGGTATCTCCAGTCGGTATCACTACGATTCATTTTCCGTGGGGTTGGGCACTGCCTCTTGGATTACTGTTTTGGCCCCTAGCCGGGTTTGTCCCCGTCGCGCAAAGTAATGCAACGAACTTGACCGATGGTCTCGATGGTTTAGCTGCCGGAACTGGAGCGATCGCCTTTTTAGGACTGGCTGTGCTGACGCTACCAACCAATCCGGATTTAGCACCATTTTGTGCCTGCATGGCAGGGGGGTGTCTGGGATTTTTGGCTCACAATCGTAATCCTGCGCGAGTTTTTATGGGCGACACAGGCTCTCTCGCTCTTGGTGCTTCTATGGCGGCGATCGCCCTTCTCAGCCAAGATCTCTTTGGGCTGCTAATCATTGGTGGAGTTTTTCTGGTCGAAACTCTTTCTGTGATGGCTCAAGTGAGTTATTACAAAGCGACCAAAGATGAAAATGGCGTAGGACAGCGGCTGTTTAAAATGGCTCCCTTCCATCATCATTTGGAACTTTCAGGATGGTCTGAGACCCAGGTCGTTGTGCTGTTTTACGTCTTAGGCGCACTACTCGCAACAGCCGTTACCTTCACCGCTTAGGCTCAGCTCCAATTCTGTTGATATCTCTGTACGATCGGCGATCGCTTCTTCAGCGTCGGTTGAACAGCAACCGGGAGCATCCCACATTTGCAAATTTATTGACGTTTGTAGTGCGAGCGTCTTGTTGCTCCTAACGGAGAGGCGTTGCCAACGTGAGCAAGATGCCTCCACTACACATGCAAAACTGGGATGCACTCAAGCAGCCTCTGTTGTGAATTAAGTAAACTGGTAGCTAATGCGAAGATTCTATAAGAACAGTTGAGAAATGAGCATTCCTGCTCATTGAATAGTATGCTTGCATTGGATACGGCAGTTTAACTTACAGGGCTGTTTTCTAACTTGTACCGTCCCTTGTTTTCTTTAAGGGAGGGCAACTGGTTCAAGCTGATTTGCGGAGCCAGCTATCAACACCTCCCTGCTGTACGAAATCTTACGTTAGCTTACTCACTAGCGGGTGCTGACTGCGTCGACGTTGCAGCCGATCCTGCTGTTGTTGCATCGGTCTGCGAATCGTTTCAGGTCGCGGATGAGTTGAACGAGTCGCTTGGGCATCAAAACTTTTTCTATTCGGGTCGCCCTTGGCTGATGGTTAGCCTCAATGATGGCGACGATCCCCACTTTCGCAAAGCATTTTTCAATCCTCAGCATTGTCCAGCAGATTGTCCTCGTCCCTGTGAGCAAATCTGTCCCGCAGCGGCGATCGCCGTGCCGTCACTTCAGACCCAAGAGTTTAGCGAGAATGAAGCCCGCTGGGGTGTGATCGAAGAGCGATGCTATGGCTGTGGCCGATGTGTGCCCGTATGTCCCATTCAATCCATCGAAACTCGGTCTCACCAGATCGCGCCCCAAGAGATTGCGGCATCGGTGCTACATCGGGTCGATGCCATTGAGATTCATACCTGTGTCGGTCATGAGCAGCAGTTTCGAAGCCTATGGCAGGCGATCGCCCCTCATATTCCGTCCCTAAAGCTGGTTGCCATCAGTTGTCCTGACGGGCCTGATCTAATTGAATATCTGCGATCGCTCGACCAAATCATGGTGCCTCAGCCTGCCATTTTGGTGTGGCAAACCGATGGACGCCCGATGAGCGGTGATATCGGTAAAGGGACGACCCACGCAGCCATTCGTTTGGCACAAAAGGTGCTGGCGGCTAAGTTGCCGGGGCATGTGCAGCTCGCAGGCGGAACCAATGCTCACACGGTGCCGAAGCTGCGATCGCTTCAGCTCTTGCAGCCTCATACAAACTTGGCGGGGGTTGCCTACGGCAGCTATGCCCGCACTCTTTTGCAGCCCATCTTGACAGAACTGGAAGAGCGATCGCGCTTGGATCTTTCAGTGGGCGATCGGCTGGAAACCCAACCCGATTTATTGCTGAAGGCTGTCAATGTCGCGCGATCGCTAGTTCAACCGCTGAAATCGATACAGACTCAGTCGCCGTTGAACAGACATC
>CAKZMO010000156.1 GCA_937128595.1 uncultured cyanobacterium
GCGATGGCGGCCCTGGCTCGCACCGACGCACAGCGCCGCTTCGATGCGCTGCACAGTTTCGCTAGGTAGCCCTAACAGCGACACTAACTCTTGATAGGCTGTTGCTTCGTCATCATTGATGTTGGACTCTTCGGGCGATCGCGAACTGCAGGCAATCACGGCATAGCCCAAACGCAATACCAGCTTTTTCTCTTCCTCTGTTTGAAGTTTGGGCACCGACTCGCTCAGCGGAATATTCTGCATCAAGTATTCTTGCAGTTCTTGACGAAGTTGACGCTGTTGCGGTGCATCGTCTGCAAAAATGCCGCTGAACTGATCCAGCATCATGTCCATTTCTTCTTTGGCCAAGCTGCCATCGGCCCATGCTAAGGAGGAAACAATCCGAAGCAAGTTCATCTGACGCGGCGAGATCGATGGGGGTGGAGGAGATTGTAATGCCATCGGTTTTGCTCCATTGATAATTGTGGAGACAAAGCTACCACCACTTTTGAACAACCCGCGATCGCTTAATGTTCTTGTTGACTCGGTGTTAATGATTGTGTCGGCAATGGATGGTTTACAAGGGGCTTTACCCCTTACGCTCAACCGTCCTCAACGTGATAGGGTCGCTGAGAATTCGCAATCATTTTATGAGAGCGATCGCTCATTCCTGAGCCATCGTTCTTGCAATGCTGATGGGGTATGCAGTCTGTCGCTAGGGTAGTTTATACATCCTGTCGGACGCTGAGATATTGCCGTTCCCTAGATTGATGTATTGGTCTGGACCGCGGCTCATCCCTATTCAGCCACCTCGCGATCGCGCACCTCTGAATGCCTCAGAGCCATCATTCACGCAAGAAGGTTCACTCAGAAACTCAATATTTTTTACGGTATAGATGCGAATCTTAGCCGCATATTTACGGATCTTGGGCTATCTTTGCGCGATCGCAGATGAAAATCCGTAAGATGGCTGAGCAGTTTTTTTCCCCTAGCAGAGATACTTTAGAGAACGCATCAGGCTCCAGTGAAAGGGGCCCGCGCCAGTCGCCGATAGCTCAACACTGGTCTATCACCCCCTCCTCAGTTTCCCCCATCAGGATTATTCAGTAGCTCTGTTCCTCGCCAGCTTTTAGCTTAATCGAAGCAAACCGACGTTAAGCGACATCGACCGATGACCATCGATGTAACCCCCAAACATCATCTATCATCCGCCAATCGAGGAGTGCATCACTCATGACATCACCCGCTAACCGAACCCTAAAGCAAAATCCCTTCACGACATACCGTGATCCGCAAACTGGTCGCTGGATGGTTGTGCCGTCAGAGGCCAATGCCAGTTCTCCTCAGACCGAGCGTTCACGGAAGGAACCAACGTTAACGGTTTTAGAAGGCGGAATGACCGAGCGGCGAGTCAAGCGCAATCCGTCACTCAATGCAGAAGCGTCTCAATAATAGACCTGTTGCGAAATAACAGGGAAAATCGCTGAAACGACCATTCAGTCAGGGTTTCAAGGATTTTGAATGAAAATCGCTGAAATGATTGCAATTCAAGGGCTTCAAGGATTTTGAAGACTAATTCACAACAGGTCTAATAGACGGGGCAGAACGCTCATACAGTATTCAATGATTGGTAGTGATATTCATGTAAGGATTTTTGATGGTGTGGACACAGCCCATATCATCCAAAATTCTTACCCATTGAGAACTGCCCAATGACTCAATGGGTTCCAAGGATCGCTTGAAGCATTACTGATCTGAGGGAGCGATTTGAGTCAAGCCAACACAAACTGCGATCGCATTCCAACTGGGAGCGATCGCAGTTTGTGTGAGTGCTGGGCTAAATCGATGATTTACCGGACTGCAACCAATGTCCGATCTGGGTCAGGCATGGCTTGATCCAACTGGGTCATCGCTGCCTTCAAATCGTGCGTGAGTTGCTTAGCATTTTCCTTTTGGGATGCCCGCCGATAGTCCGCCACAGCCAACGGTTTGCCAATCCGAATATTTACATCTGCGCCAAAATGCGGCACCACCGGATCGTAGCGAAGACTCATCGGCACCACTTTTACGCCCAAGTCGGGCTGGCTCGCTTCGGCCTGTAGCGCAATCCTGGCTGGCCCAGGGCGGAGATCATGAACTTGCCCATCGCGGAAGATGCCGCCCTCTGGAAAAATCACCAGCATTTCACGCTGTTGTAATAACTCGACGCCTAGCCGTAAGCTTGCGATCGCGGGTCGTTCTGGATTAACTGGGAAGCCTCCCAATCGTCGAATAAACCAGCCTTGCAGCCCGCGTACTTCGGTCGCTGTCACCATAAACCGCAGATTGCGTCCGGTCACCAATCGCCCAGCGGCATAGGGCACCAGCAGCGCATCCCAACGCGATCGATGGGTGGGCGCAAGCAGCACCGGGCCAGCCGTCGGCAAATGCTCTTGCCCGGTCACGGTAATGCGACCAAAGAAACTCGGCAATAGCAGCTTGCAGCCAAGGGGATAGACAATTGGCGTGAGCCACGGGGAACAGTGCGATCGCAATCCCGTCTTGTTTGAGGAAGCGGACGCCAATGCTTGGGACGAATCAGACAAAGTCATGGGTTAGTTCGGCAAAGCTATGGTGGGAAACTGGCGGAAACGGGTAATGCAGGAGGCGCGATCGCCCGGTTCGCATTTCTACCCTACTGAGATTTGGGCCCATTGCAGTCTGTCAGGCGGACAGTTTCGCGGGTGTCCCGATCGGAGGGTGCCGATCGCTCGTGGGGATTGGGTTGGAGTTTTCAGGATTAAAGGCATTAAAGCCAAAGTGCGATCGCTCGCCTGTACTCTAACCCACCATTGAGTATGCCACTGCTTGAGGTTTCCCATTCTGCGATATTCTCAACGTGGTTGCAGCGATGTCAGTCACCCACGCCAAACAACCGACCCCTT
>CAKZMO010000157.1 GCA_937128595.1 uncultured cyanobacterium
CGAGGAAGCTCTACTCGTCGCCCGTCCGAGAGCTGCTTGCGTTTGCCGTACACCGTGTGGCTTTGTAGAATTGGATTCGTCGACCACCGATTCAAGCCAGGGTTGCTCCAGTATAGAACTACATTCCCTCCATACTTTTTGGCCACCGTAAAGCCAAGACCGTATTTTGTGGTGATAGCTTTGACCGCTGGGCTACATCCTTTGGTTTGCAGGAGAATGTCAATGCAGTCTCGTGCGATATCCTTGATGGAAAGACCTGCAAAAGGTTGAACATCCTCCGAGTACAGCTCCAAATAGTTTGCGGGACGCTGTTCCAACAGACAAAGATAAGGTTGTGTGTTGAGCTTGTACTGATTGTTCTCTGTTATGTATCCAAATGGTGCGTAGTCACAAGCGTACTGCTTTTGCCGCCGAAATTCCTTTACAGCTCTAATTCGATCACTAGTCTGCTCAACCTCCATCTCGGCGAGACTCGCCAGTATATTGACTAAGAACATGCCATGTGGAGAATGCAAGTCAATCTCTTGATCAATTGCGATAAGATTGACACCCGTGTCTCGAAAGATATCTACATTGCGACGAATGATAGGAGTGGTTCTTCCAAGCCGATCTAGACGTGTCACAATAACTGACTTGACCTGTTTTTTCGATACTCTTTGCATCGTGTATTTTAAGCCAGGTCTTTTGCTAACTTTTCCAGATTCAATATCAACAACAAGCAGAGTAATTCCCTGTTCTATAAGTCGTGCTTTTTGATTGTCAAGTGCAGTAGTGTGTGCTTGCTCTTGAGTTGATAGACGTAAATATCCAATAATCTCTTCCTCCTCTGTTGATACCTCTGTAATACGCTCTATGTAGTAGCGTCGTGAATTTAAATTCATAGCGTTTGTGATAAATTCTGGTTTGTCCATAGCTGAGTCAATCTCCTATTTGTTGTGCAGGAGTCATTGCCTCAATCACTGTTGAATTGTTGCCTCAGAAAAGACTTTGTCTGTGCGTTTTGTAAGTAGAATAATTACTTTTTTCTACTTACTCAGACAAGCTTTATTGTAGCTGATGTTGTGTATATCCGTCGGGTGTACGGCAAACGCAAGCAGCTCTCGGACGGGCGACGAGTAGAGCTTCCTCGAGAACAGTGGCAAGTCATCGAAAACACCCATCCGGATGAACGTCTGATCACAGATACAGAAGCAGCTAAGATTCAGCGAATTCTGGCCTTTAACAGAACACACCACGGGTACCATCTTTATAACCATGATCCGAGTCAGAATAGCGCGTACAGCCAATTCGCCTATCAACGCGGACTAGTCTACTGCGACCAATGTGGTCAACGGTGCAGTGCAACGTCTCGCCACAGCAAAGACGGACAAACAATCTATTACTACTACTACTGCAAAAATCGCCTGCGCGGCTGCCCGAACGGCAAAGGGACTCGGCGTGATTTGATTGAGAGTACGTTAATTGAGCACCTGCTGAGGCAGTCCGTCGAGCCCATCGATGAGCAACCCGCAGTCGAACCAATTCCTGCCAGCAATCCGTATCAGGAGAAGCTAGCTCGATTGGAAGTGAAGCTCAAACAGCTAGAGGAGATAGATGGCTTTGACTCCGACATTGAGGAGTTGAAAGCGAAGACTCGAAAGGAGATTGAGCGGGTCAGTAACCCTTTCAATCCAGAAACACTACCGCATCAGACGGTTCAAGAGTTGATTGAGGTTGGAAACGGACTACTGCTTTGGCATGCTCTCTCAGCAGACGAGAAAGTCGAAGTTTATCCCCGATTGATCGAGCGGATCACGATCAACAACGGAGGTGTTGTCGATGTCAGTCTTAAACGTCCAGACGCGACGGCATTAGAGATTGAGGCTCTTGAATCAGGGAGGGTCGTGTAATGTCGATTGCGGATATTCTAAAACGCTCTCAACTCCGGGCTGAGATCGCCCGAATCCAGGCGATCTCTAAGTGGAAAGCTGAACCTACCACCTACGGGGACAAATGCCCGTTTTGCGGCTCGGTGGACTATGGCAAATACTCGGTCGAAAATGGGACGCAGCGATATCGCTGTCGTTCCTGTGAGCGACGATTTAATCAGCGTCGAGTCTTCGAGTGTAACTGCCAGGAACCCGGGCAGGAGCCAAGTCGATGCCACACGTGCCCGAAGTTCGAAGTCTTTATTAAGGCGTTCAAGCAGTACTCGACGGACTTAAATCAGCTCAGCCGCGAGGAGTTAGAGGTAATTTTAGACCGTTTGACTACTGACAACTCGCCTGAATGAACCAGCGGCAGTACGGGTGTAGGGGCTTGGGAGAGCGGCTATTTTGGCTCGGATTAGTCGCGAATAGATGGTTATGTTCACGCTGATGCAAATGGGGGTTCATGCTATTCAGTTCCATTCAGAATCGGCTTAGCATCTAATCAAACGAAATGAGCTGAACCAGATCAATCTTTCCTAGCAGAAGCGATCGCTCACTATCATATGCTCTATAAGAAGTGTGAGCGATCGTCTCTACGTGTAGTGGCTCGCAGCAGCTTTAAGCTGTTCCTCAATTGCATCACATGCCATATTTACCCGAATGGCACTGACGTAAGCGGCAACTCTAGCGGCTCAGCTCGCGCAGAACTTTAAGGACGTAGAAAATTAGAATAGGGGCAGTACGAGAGGAAACGAGGATGAAAACGTTTCAGGTTGAGGTGAATATCTCGTCGGATCGGCGCTTACAAATCGCGCTACCCGACGATGTGGAACAGGGCACCTATCAGGTAGTGGTCGTTATGAATCCTACGGTCGTTGATGTGACAATGGCTGCTCCTGGTCAATCGCTGAATGCACTGGCAGGACAAGTCCAGTCTTTCGCTGGAGCGAATGCGGTGGAATGGCAACAGCAAATGCGGGACGAGTGGGATGACTGTTGACTACGTTGTCGATACGAACATTTTCATTCTGTTGTTCAACAACCAGCTGGAAGAACTGATTCCCGAGGGACGCTTGGCCTATTCTGTGATCACGGAAATTGAGCTGTTGTCGTTTCCTAACTTGAGTGATACTGATGCTCAGCTTATTCAGCAACAACTCAGTCAGATTCGGCGAGTCCCACTCGATGAGGCTGTGAGCGCCGCGACTATCCGCCTCCGCCGTCAACATCGGCTCAAGATACCCGATGCGATCATTTTGGCCAGTGCTGAAGTTATGGATGCTACCTTACTCACCAATGATCAGCAGCTCGTCGAGACGCAAGCAGTGAAGACGCGATCGCTGAAACTGAAGGAGGTGTAACACAGGCTTAGGGATAATCGTTGAGCATCAGGTGGAGAAAAAGCGGTCGCCTCTACGCCACTTCAAAGCCAGCATCAATTGCTGCCAACTTCTCGTCAACGGCACTCTGGTCTACTCCTAAATATTCCTGTAGAGCTGCTAAGGACTTATGACCTGAGACTCGCATCAACTCACTCAGGCTCCATCCTTGCTCATGCAGATGAGTGAGGATGGAGCCTAAAACTGTGCAGACTCACTCCGTCATACCCCAACAGCTCAGCCGCCCGTTTCACCCGATGCTCAACCGCACGAGCAGTAATATGGCCACTCTTGCTAGAACTGGGGAATAGATAGCCCGATGCAGGCTTCACCCGCTCCAACACCTTCGCCATCG
>CAKZMO010000158.1 GCA_937128595.1 uncultured cyanobacterium
TCGATCACTTCGGGAATGCGATCGCGCCGAAAAAAGCGGGCAGGCCAGTTGAGGAGCAGAGCATCGCCTTGGTCGCCGTGTTCTACAATCCACTGATCCCACGCAGTTTGGAGAAATTCGATATAGTCCTGATCGTGAACTCGCAGCAGCGGTTCTAGCCCAAAGGCATCCGGCAAGATCACGTCTCCAAACTGAGCTTGCTTAACTTTTTCAAGCACCATGTCGGCTCGACGGGGCATCTCAAACGGGGGCTGCATTTTGCCATCGATTAGCTCAGCACGGGCATGGTGAAGGCGATGGTCATCGCTGTAGATGGTGAGCATGGGTCAGATTTGGGGAAGGGGGCGATCGCTTTTTCCCATCTACTATAGCGGCTGCCCCGTCTGTAACTGCTATTTCACAGACTCAAACTGAATGCCTTCATACAGATTAGAGAGGACAATGGTAACGGGTACAGATGCCAACGAAAAAGACGATTCCAGTCTTTGATGTTCTGTCAACAGCTACTGTCTTTGAAACTGCTTCTCGTAGCGCTCTACAAAAGGAAGATGTTGATCAATCAAGATATATTTTTGCAGTTTCATAAATCAAGACTTTTGCAGTCAGCCATTTTGATTCGACTCAAGTAGGAGAATATGACCTTTCAATAACGGCTCAGCGATGGTTTAAGCCTTGACAACCTATATGACTCAAGAAGAGTTTGAGCAGCTTTGTCACGACTATCCCCGATCATACGATTGAACGAACGGCTCAAGGAGAGTTGGTAGACGGGTCGCCTGTAGGTGGAGAGGGCAATAGCCGAGAACCAGACCTGATTGCAGAGGTCACGCTTTGGAATCGGTAAACCCAGTCAGGAAAGGGGTTTAAGCTGTCACGGTGCGTTTAGGCTACCCTTTGGATCAGCTCAGGCGGCTGATGTGGCTTGGAGACGGCAAGAGCGTGAGGATGCTCTAACTCTTGAACAACGAATTCGATTTTCTCCCGTTTACCCTGACTTTGTGATTGAACTGCGATCGCCATCGGCCTCCAGTAGAACCACAAAACCACAACTATTATTTAGAGTTACGCACCAAAATGGCGGAATATATGGCAAGTGGGCTACGTTTGGGATGGCTGTTCAATCCACAGGATCAGCACGTTGACATTTATCGTTTGGGTCAAGCGGTTGAGGTGGTCTCAATGCCAACAATGCTGTCTGGCAAAGACGTATTGCCAGGGTTTCAGCTACAGGTATGAAAAAATATGGTTAGTCAGCACAATGGCATTTTCAACGATGCCGCATTTACCCATCCTGAAGAGGGCGCTATTCTCTCCGTTCCCGTGCTGATTGCGGGAGGATCAACAGCCGCCTATAGTGCAGCTTTAGCGGCGCTGAGAGCGGGGGCTCCGGTGTGCTGGGTGTTGCCTCAAAAGGTCATTGGTGGTCAATTCACCGCTCAAGGACTATCGGCCTCCGACGATGGACAGTTGTTCACTACGCCGGTGAACACGGAGACCGTTGCGGGAGAAACCTTTTGCATCTCCATCAGTCAAAAGCGGTTTCGCGATCGCCAACGCCAGCTTCAACCTGTTAAAGGACAAGTGCTCGACAATCCGGGTGGAGGCTGGGTGGGGCCGCTTTGCACCACACCTCCCGTAGCGGCAACAGCCATGAATGAGGCGATCGCCCCTTATCTCAACAGCAGACTGCTCACTCTGGTTCCCTTCAGTGACCCGATCGAAGTACTGTTTGAAGAACCGACAGGAGAGCGGCGACGGGTGACTGGGGTAAGATTTGGCGATCGCCAGACGGGGCATAACTTTACGGTGAAAGCTTCGATCACGATAGAAGCGACGGACTTGGGAGACTTGTTGGAGCTGGGAAATATCGCATCGCGGGTGGGACAAGAAGCTCGCAGCGAAACAGGAGAAGATCGCCTCCCCGAAATGGCTCATCCTGAATGTCAGCAAGCCGTTACCTTCGATGTCATTCTGGAAAAAACGCCCACCACGAAAACTTTCGACATCGGCAAACCTCCGAACTACAAAGAAGTTCAATGGTTGCAGCCCAACGACTTCAACAGCATTCACTGGACGGGAGGAGGGCGTCAGCAGTGGCAGTTTTTCGATGATTTTGGCATTTTCCGTTATCGGCGGCTGGTGCGGGTGCAGGCTGGGCCTGGTGGGCCCCATGTTCCTGTGAACAAGAAGGTCAACGTGGGTGATGTCACTGTGCTCAACTGGGGCATACACAGCAATCCCTACACGGGAGCCAAGTATCTCGGCAACGACTATGTGCATGGAGTGCTCGTCGGAGTCAGTCAGTCAGAACGACAACAGCATATTCAGCAAGCGCGCGATCGCACTCGTGCCTATGTTCACTATTTGCAAAATAATGGCTTCCCAAATCTAAAACCGCGTGGTGATCTGACCTGGACGGACGACGGCATTGCCCTAGAACCCTACATTCGCGAAGCTCGACGGGGCGTTGCTCTAATTACCGTCATCCACAGTCACGTCGCCAAGTCTTTCTTTCCGTCCAACTATGCCCGCGCTCATGTCTTCACCGACACCATCGGCATCGGCCAGTATCACTATCTCGACATTCACCCCAATCAGGATGTGCCCCCCGGCCAGCCCACAAATCATGTGGAATTGCCGGGAGATGACCACAATGTCCTGCCCTTCACCATTCCCCTCGGCGCGTTAATCCCCAAAAATACTGATGGTCTGGTGCTCTCCGCCAAAAGCATCGGCACCACTCACATTACTAATGCCGCCTATCGAATGCACCCAGTCGAATGGGCGATCGGAGAAGCTGGGGGACATCTCGCGACGTTTGCTTTAGAAAAAGGAGTGGATCTGAGGGACGCGGCGTTTCAGAAGCCGCTGTTGCGTCAGTTTCAAGGAAGGCTAACCCGTCAAGGGATTCCCCTCTTTTGGTTCGACGATGTTGCCCATGATGATCCTGATTTTGAGGCGATTCAGGTGATCGCGGCAGCCGGAATAATCCGCAGTGAAAGTTTCTCAGATCTGCACTTTCGGCCTCATCGTCCGGTCAGTCGCGCAGTGGTCGCCACCGCCATTGTCAACTTGCTAGGACTGGAGCTAATCACCCCCGACAATTCACGCTTTTGGGATGTGCCTGAAACTCACTGGGCCTATCGAGCGATCGAAACTTTGGCTGCTAATCGCATCGTTGCGGGCGTAGGCTACGGACTGTTTGCTCCGGGACAATACATCTCCCGAAAACACATGTCTTATATGGTAATCAACGCACTCCCCGCAGCAATGACGGCAGCCTTCGAGCGCACTCCTCGCGATCGAAATTTGCTGAAGCGACGAGAACTGTCGCGAATACTCTACGCCATGCTGAAAGTGAAGTTGAGCATTTCGCCTAAACCTGATCCCATACCCATGCCTTAGAGCAGCAAGGCGACAGATGCAAAGCCGACCCAGAGAGCATGGTGAACAATCCCTGCTAACTATTCATGCAGTCTCTTGAGAGCTTTGATGATCTCTCCAGATGAAGCACTTACTGCTCAACGGAGTTGCGAATCCGCTCGACCAAATCGTCAAACGGCTGCCAGTTGTCTTCCAGGGTAATTGGTTCCCAAACTGCTTCGATTTCGGGACGCACAGGCACACAGTTCGGATTGTGACGCCTCAGTCGCATTGAGACTTGTTCTAGCTCTTGCGAAGAAAGGCTCTGGAGCGATCGCCCATAGAGCGATCGCCACTGCTCCAACAATGCATTAACTCCATCATTCGGATTTTCTTGCTCTTTGCCATCAGCATCGCCATCCTGTGCCATCGCTTGCCGTACCCGAGACGGCACCTGAGAGGATTCGCCCACAGGCTTAAATTCGAGCTTGTTTAACAGAGTATCTGCAATATCTCTGTTCTCAATATCGGCAGCATCAAACTGTTGCCGCAGCGCTAGGAAGAAATCGTGATAGCCGACCTGGGTTTCAAGCAATAGTTTCAGTGTGGCTCGGATCAAATCTGCCGTCAGATCTGGCGAAAGCTGGGCGAAGCCAAGCTTGTTCAACATCAGTCGGTCGTAGGCTGCAAAGTAGTGATCGTCAAACTGAGCCAGTCCAGCCTCCAAGTCTTCTTGAGGAATCACCATTTTCAGCGGAATTTGCAGCATTTCTAAATTCCACTGGCAGATACGGGGCTGATTGGCGTAACAATAGCGTCCGCCGTAATCAAAATAAGCCGCTGTAAATCGAGGATCAAACTCGTTCATAAAAGCAAAGGGGCCATAGTCAAAGCTTTCCCCCGTAATCGACATGTTGTCAGTATTCAGCACCGCATGGCAAAAGCCCGCCGCCATCCACTGCGCGGCCAGTTCTGCTACCCGTTGCACCAGTTCGGCATAAAACCGAGCATGACGATCTTCTTCGTTGACCAAATGGGGATAGTAAACCTCGACCACATGATCCAGCAGCTTTTCCACCAAATCTGGCCGCTGAACATAGTGAAGCCGCTCGAAGGTGCCAAAGCGAATGTGCGATCGGTTGAAGCGCACCATCACCGACGACCGAGTAGGCGATGGCTCATCGCCTCGCCACAGGGATTCGCCTGTTTCAATAAGACTTAGACAGCGCGATGTCTTCACGCCATAGCGATGCAGAGCCTCCGCTGCGATGACCTCCCGAACTCCTCCCTTGAGGGTCAACCGCCCATCCCCACTGCGAGAATAGGGTGTCGTTCCCGATCCTTTCGTGCCAAAGTCATACAGCTCTCCGTCCGTGCCGCGCACCTGACCATAGAGAAAGCCCCGTCCATCGCCCAAATAAGGATTATATTCACCAAACTGAAAGCCGTGATAGCGCATAGCTAGGAGCGGTTGGCGATCGCGAAAATGCCCAAAGGCCGTCAGAAAGTCAGCATCAGTCACGGCTTCAGGGTCTAGTCCCAAAAGCGGTAGCAGCTCATCATTCCGAAAGCGAAGAATATGTCGCGGAAACTCCGCTGCGGCCACAACGTCGGAATAATCACCTCCAAGGGATTCGAAGGCTGGTTCGTAGGTGAGAGCAAGAAACGGATTGGAACTGCGGGTCAACGGGGTAGCCTCCGACAACAACATTTGTGCAAAGAGTACTCGGGAATAGAGGATAGCGGGTTTGCCCTCAAGACTTATACTAAATCCTGTTGAGCGTTGCTGAATGAATGGAAGGAATGGCAAATCCAGACGATCTGCAAGGACTGCTGCAAGCCGTTGACGCAGCGGACAGTGTCCCTAGTCTTGTCGGCGCAGTCGCGACTCTTGCCGCCGCCCGAAAAGACGGAGCAATTCCGAAGCTGATTGAAGCATTAGGCTACAACAATCCAGGTGCTGCCGTTGCTGCTGTTGATGGCCTAATCAAGTTGGGTGAACCTGCTGTTGTGCCGCTACTAGAACAGCTCGATGGCTACAACTATGGAGCACGAGCCTGGGCTGTTCGCGCTCTGGCAGGCATTGCTGATCCCAGGGGACTCGACATTCTACTCTCTGCTGCCCAAACCGACTTTGCATTCAGCGTCCGACGTGCTGCTGCAAAAGGACTAGGGACGATTCGATGGACACAAATGGATGACGCGCAGGTCGAATCTGCTCAGGAGCAAGCACTGAATGCCTTAATCCAGGTCACAGCAGATGTGGAATGGGTGGTTCGCTATGCTGCAATTGTCGGATTGCAAGCCTTGGCTACTGCGATCGCCCCTAACCATACCGAATGGCGATCGCGCATCTCGAAGCAGTTAGAAACCCTAGCTGAGCAAGATGAAGTCCTAGCGATTCGTAGCCGAGCAGTTTACGCTCTCGATATTGTGAAGTCAAAGGTATAGATTGCGAATTTAGCCTGACTCATCTTTACTCATCCTCAAAAGTGGCTGAGCAGCAAGCTTGAACCTCAGGAAAACCACTTCTCACCTGAAGTCATCATTTCTAAAAAATAATCATAGAAAATAATCATATAGTGCTACGCGCTGATATAAAACCAA
>CAKZMO010000159.1 GCA_937128595.1 uncultured cyanobacterium
TTTAGATTGGTTCAAACCTCGGAGTGTGGTAGACGTTGGCTGCGGAGATGGAACATGGCTTTCAGTTTTTGTTGCCAATTGTGTCACAGATGTTTTGGGCATAGATGGGAGTTACGTCAGTGTAGAGAGCCTACAAATCTCGCCTGAATATTTCATCGCGAAGGATTTAAAAAAAGCAATTTTACTCGAACGGACTTTTGATTTAGTCTTATCCCTCGAGGTTGCGGAGCATTTGCCTGAAGATTGTGCCGATCGGTTTGCAAAATCTTTGACCCGTTTAGGTTCACTTGTTTTGTTCTCGGCAGCCATACCTCACCAGGGTGGTACTCATCATGTCAACGAACAGTGGCCTTCTTACTGGATCCAAAAATTTAGGCATCATGGATATAAGGTAATTGATGCGATGCGATCGCACCTTTGGGATAATCCGAACGTTGAACCTTGGTATGCTCAAAATAGCCTGTTGTTTGTCCATAGCGATCGCTTTTCAGATTATTTAAGCTTTTGCTCAACGCGTACTCATTCTCAATGGTTGGGGCAGTCATTAATCCATCCCAATATTTATCTAACGCACTGTTCGACACCTAAATCTGAATCATCCAAGACTGTAGGGCAGGCTAATACGACTGAATCAGAACCCAGCAGAATTGTTCAAATCGTAGCCTTAAGCTTTTCTCCGAGCGCTGAAATTCAAAATGGTGAGGCGCTGACTATCGAGTTTGAATATCTCGTTACGGATAGTGTTGAGTCCGCTATATTTAGTCTAAGTCTCAGTAGTGCAGATGGACAAATTTTTCTAGACGTAGATACCATCGTGTCCGAGTTATCGGATCATTTGGAGAAGCAGAACTCAATAAAATTGCATATTGAACGACTAGATTTGGCAGAAGGAACTTATTTTTTGAACCCTGGAATTTTTTCTTCTGACTGGCAAGAAACCTATGATTTTCAGTGGCACTGCTATCCCATTACTGTACATGCATCTTTACCGTCTCAAAAATCAATTTTAAATCCCCCTATGCATTGGCACATAGCGACAAATGTGTGAAGTCAACTTCTGATGTCAACCTTTTTGATCCTGTATAATGCGTCGCTTTTTCAACTGGAAGCTTACCGTCTCTTTTGCTATAGTTTTAGGACTCTGCTTACTGCTTGATCTGAGAATTAGTAGTTCAGCAGCTTCCTTCATCTCTAACGCTACGACAATCAAAATTTATGCGACACCCCTAGGAGCTAGCACTCGCTATATCGGGGCTTGTGAGGGTGATATGGGTTTTAGCCGTGCCGACCTCATTGACTTAAACCTCAATACGTATCGGATTTATGGAGGTATGTCTCGATGGGAAATGGAAGATGATGATGGAACATACGGTTCTCCTTCAATCGAACAAATAAAGGCGAATCCGAATTTAGTCAATTGGGAGTGGTGGGATCGAGCAATGTCTTCCCCAGAGGGAGGTTCAGACTACCACTTCTCAGGAGTTCCTGAAGAGAGATGGCAAGGCAATGCCCGAACAATTTTTGAGACGCTAAAAGATTTGCGGGTTCTTCCAGTGGTCACGATTCGCAACAGTGACCCTGGTCGTAGCCCCGGATGGGCATTACAGCTCAATCCGCCGCGTACCGAAGCAGATTGGAATGAATGGTGGGAGCATGTTTTTGCTACAGTCTATTGGTTGAACGTTCGAAATGACTATCAAGTTGACCATTGGGAAGTTCATAATGAACCCGATAACTTGAGTCAAGGATGGGGAGGAAATCACGAGGATTATTCGAAGTTAGTGCGCGTAACGGCAGATGCAATCTCCCATGTCTACACGACTTATCTCCCCAATCGCGAATATCACATCCATGCGCCAAAAACGGTCGGAGGTAGCCTTTGGCCAAAGGAAATGCTAGCAACAGCACCGGCTTACTTTGACAATGTAAATGTTCACAACTACGACTTGGATGTCTCCTCTTATGTACAACAAGTTCGGGGTTGGATGCGAGATTCAATTCATGCTGGTTCTCCTTTATGGTTGGGGGAATGGGGAACTTATACCACGGGATACGACGAACTAGAATTCTCGTTGAACCTAATCAAAAACTTGATTCATATGTCTCAACCAGGCGATAGCTATGTTTATGGAAGTCATATTTTTTCGCTTTACAACTGGGGAAAGGAACCTTATTTTGAAGGACTAATTGATACTGATGGAACGCGGCGATTGAGCTACTACGCATTTCGAATGGGCATTCGGGCTTTACAAGGTGGTCGTGATGTGATGCTGGCCACTAGCACCAATCCTCGTGTGATGGCGATCGCCACTCAAGATGACTACGAAAAGCTATTTCTGTTAATTGTGAATCAAAACTCCGAAGATTACGTTGCCAATGCAGATGTATCTGCATTAAAAGAGCGAGGGCAAACAAAAGTTTGGGAATTCAGCGAGACACATCTAGACACTATCATCGAAGAAAGTAGAGTCACATCAGGCCATCTGCCGATTCATATTCCAGCTTATTCTAGTCAACTGATAGTTGTTGAGTAAATCAAAGGATTTGCACAACTGGCCTCTATGCTGACGGGTCTAAAGTCCAATCGGTATTGCAAAGCGCGCACTCAAAGAAATCGCCTTCGAGATCGAGAACGGCTCGAACGTACAGGGTGCGTTGAATCGTGGGAATATCCTGGCTTCAAATAGGTGACAAGACAGGTCAAGGAATTTGAATACAAAAGGAATTTGAATACAAACAGTCAATTTTGTGAGCGATCGCCTCAGATGGAGATTCATTTAGCAGGTTGTTGATATCGGCAGGAAGCGCCATAGGGACTATCTGTGTTTCGACGAGAAGGCAGAATTGGCTTTTGAATGGGAGCACGTTAGGGCGATCGCCCAATTGCAAAGATTGCCTGTTCGCCTCTGAATGTGAGGAGAAGTTTTCGCTGGGCAGAAGTGCTATGTCAATCTTATTCAGTGCGTAGATCTCCTGTCCAGAGACGGTAGGAGGATGACTGGAGAGGAAGCTGCGGGCTCGCAGTTCGTCGTGATCAGCGAGTGCTGATAGGATAGCCTATCAGCACTCGCTGATCCACTGGGCTCAGTCCTCTCCACAGCCATCGATTCACGAGCATTTCCGTCCCGATGTCGAGAACGAATCCGAACGGCGAGCCAATTCGAGTGAGCAACAGACTAAATAGCGCTTGAAAATAGTTAAGAAAATCGCATCCTGTTCACCAGTATTCGTAGCTAGTGTGGTGCAAATCGCTGTGGTAAGCAGGTCTCGGCACATAAGCATGAACTAAGAAGGTTACTATCCCCAAGGCAAACACCGTCTAGAGAATCCAAAAGGGAATTAGCAGAGTCGCTGCTAGAGACGTGCCGTAGAAAAGGCTGAGAAGTGTGATGTAGGCGATCGCCATTCAGAATCTCACCCGTGACAGGTCAACTCGAAACGCGCATTCC
>CAKZMO010000160.1 GCA_937128595.1 uncultured cyanobacterium
CGGTCTATAGCTCTAATCGAACCGTGGGGGTCAAGCTCGATGGGCAAGCCCTGCACGCCTACAAGCTACGACTGCAACACCCAGTGTCCGAAGCCTGGATCGAAGCGATCGCCCCCCTACCTGAGCGGTTCACAACCCTACTCGACGTGCTGCGCCGACGGCAGGCATAGGATTGGCCTCGTTACCCAAACACACGAAACCCAAACACACGAAAGAGCCGTCACCCTTGGAAATATCGATGCGATCGCACCAACTCTCCAAGCATCACGACTCTTCGTGCAGTAGTTGTGGGACACCGCTAGGGTGCCGATCAGTGTGTTAGAGCATTATGCCGCCCTACGACTTAGCGACGGGGAACCGATGCTGCAATGTCGATATTCATGGCAGACACCTTGGGGGTCGGGTTGCCCTTGGCAGAAGATAAGCCACGCGCCATATCCAAGAAGATCGCCGGGTTGCCCGCGTACATTTTCTTCTCTTGAGGAATGAAGCGGCGAACTTGGTTCTGCCAGATGATTTGAGGGAAGCCCAACTGAGAGCGATGGTAGTCGCCATAGCGGGGGGTCTTCAGATTGAATGGCGTTTCGCCCTGCATCCGCTGCGGCAGAATGCGGCGGCGCTGATACGGAACGGTGTTGTAGCCAAAGTTGTTGAGGTATTCTTCACTGTCGAGCAGTTCGTCAATGAAGCCTTGAATGCCTTTGGTCGCCACCACGATTGACCAAGCAATCTTTTCGCGCTCGCTGTAGACATCACGGCCCAGAACCCGCTGAACGCAGATTTCGACAAAGCGATAGTTGCTGTTGGGTTCAAAGTTGCGGCGACGGAACGGATCGGAAATTACCAGACCGCGAACGAAGTCCCGCACGGTGATTTGACCATTCCGCAATTGCGATTCTAAGAAGGTTTGGCGATTGCTTTTTAGAATCTGGTGTTCGCTAAAAATTTGACGATAGGCTGCCCAGATTAGATCATCCAGACCGGTTGCAGATAGCAAATTATCCGTTGTATAAATCTTTGGTTTCTCTTCACTAGAAACTTCATAGCCATCCACCCGCTGATTTTGGCTTGTGGGTGTGTAATTGAGCAGAGGAAGAGCCACGCTAGAACCTCCAGTAGGTTTTACGGTTTTTTACAAACAACACTGACTGAGTATCGGGTGCGATCGCTCGTTCGTTACAACATGAATTACAGAGCACCAGCAACCAGAATGATTGAGCAGTCAGCGCACGAAATTAGAATTTACGAGTGACGCACACCTAGAGGGATTGCGGTATTACACTCCCGTCGGATACGTTCAACGTTCAGTACGTCAATCGCGCAAAGTTTATTCACGATCATACGGGAGGGCGGTCGTCAGCCTTCTCCGAATCTGAAAAATCCTTACACAGCTTAACAATCCCACAATCGCCCACTGTTCCAAATAAAAGCCGGGGTCGAAGGAGTGATCCTTGCCCCGGTGAGCGCTTCCATAGAGTGGGGATGTTGAAAATACTGCTGCGCCGGGGGCAATCAAGAACGGTGGCGTTGCCCTGGCGATCGATGCAAGGTTTACAGATGAATCCAGCCGAACCACGACAGCACAGTGGCGATCGCCATTAGCCCAACGATGGTGCTGCCTGCGATCGCGATCGCGGCTCCAGCCTGACGAACCGCTTTTGGATAGGGGGGCTTCTGCCATGCCCAGCGATACATCAACACTGGATCGGCATTGAAGCGATGACCCAAATCTTCGAGCTTCTGGCGATAGTCTGCGCCATACCGAGGGACGCGGGCAAAGGGATAGTCACCCTGCGATCGCTGGGGCAGGATGCGTCGCCGCTGGTAGGGAACAGTGGTATCCCCAAAGGCTTCCATATATTCATCGCTATTGAGCAATGCATTGATAAATTCGCTCAGCCCTTGGGTGGCTAGAAACGTAGACCAGGCAAATTTTTCGCGATCGTTGTAGACATCTCGACCGAGCAATCGCTGCACACAAATTTGCACAAATCGATAGTTATTATTCGGTTCGTAAACGTAGGTTCTAAACTGCTCCGAAGTCACTAAACCCCGAATGAAATCTCGCACCGTAATGATGCCGGATTTGAGTTGTGACTCAAGCCAAACTTGGCGATTGCGTTGCAGCATTTGCTGCTCATTAAACACCTGTCGATAGGCAACATGAATCAGCTCATCGATTTCCGATGGTGACAATATGGTGCTGGTGCTGTAAACACGCGGTTGCTCATCACCTGGAACTTCATAGCCTGCAACCCGTTGATTTTGAGAAGTAGGATTGTAGTCAAGTAACGGAAGATTCATGGAGTTAAATGCCTCATCGATAGGGTAAAAAATTGAATTAAATCGTTTCGCTTATGATTATGAAAGGCGTTCTGAATGTCTATTTTGTTTCGCGAATTGGAAATGAAAGCCAGGCACAAGCGCTAGGAGAAACACATACAAAATGATTCTGGTTGCTATCAACACTAGACGGGGGCTACTGTCTCAATAGCTCGCTAAATTCAGGGTTTGACAATGCTGCGATCGCTTCACTCACAGCAATCTGTTTGATTGATGCCAATTAGAAAAACAGGTTGCAATGTGATTTGTTAATTCAAATCTATCTATTCAAACGTCGGCTTAAATAACCCAACCTAGATGACATCTCATCTGAATAGACTCAGATTGAGGGGAGCAAAACCATCAAAGTCTTTCTCCGACCCTTGGGAGAGAGAGTTAGAGAGAGGGCGAGAAGGTGACATACACCCCAGATTGAGTTTGAGAAATGGGGATCTATCAATGCATTATTTAGATTGATATTGGGCAGCTAGATCGCACGTTAGCAGTGGAATCAAACCATCGAGATAGATCAATTTAGTGCATAAGGAAATGACAGTTTACAACACAGTTCGTAATACAGTTCGTAATGTTTAAAAAAGTGGATGCATTAAGAAAATGTGATTATGTATCAGACTATGGGATTTGGATACACCCGTCCATGTTTGTTGAGGTTTGGTAATAATTGAAAATAATTTCTTAACATTTGCATGAGGGTTGACTCATATTGGTTTTCGATATGGAAAAATGATGAGCTGGATTAGATTTTCTGTTGAGTAATGGCTTGAGTCGATGATGCGATCGCTCAGGCTGTTGTCAGGTCATCCAACGCCCACGAGCAAGCAACTGGGCTGCTAGAAATGCCGGAATGCGACCCGTATGAAATCACGTGACATCTCCGTGACATCGTTGTGGTTGGTGGGTCGCTTTGCTGTAGAGTGACAGTATGTATGATGACGATGCTAGTGTCCTAAATCCGTCCGCAGAAGCCGATAGTCCACTTGATCACATCGAGGCGATCGGCGAGGATGACGCTGCCAAACCAGATCCGGAGGTAATGCTGCTGCTTCTGACGGCTCCGGATAATCAACAGCGGATGCTAGCTACGAGAGCATTTTGTGAACTTCAAG
>CAKZMO010000161.1 GCA_937128595.1 uncultured cyanobacterium
GGCCCCACGTGGGGGATAGTTCGCTTGCGATCTACGAAGCGGTTCAAAAGCGCCGTAATATTTTGTTTGAAGGCGCACAGGGAACGCTGCTTGACCTCGATCATGGAACCTATCCCTATGTCACCTCATCCAATCCGGTGGCAGGGGGCGCGTGCGTTGGCGCGGGCGTTGGGCCAACCATTATCGATCGCGTCATCGGTGTAGCAAAAGCCTATACGACTCGCGTGGGCGAGGGCCCTTTCCCAACGGAACTGCATGGCGAGATGGGTGAACACCTGTGCGATCGCGGTGCGGAATTTGGGACAACCACTGGGCGACAGCGTCGCTGCGGCTGGTTTGATGCGGTCATTGGTCGCTATGCCGTTCGCATCAGTGGTCTGGATTGTCTGGCGATTACAAAACTGGATGTTTTGGATGAGCTAGACGAGATTCAGGTTTGTATTGCCTATGAGGTTGACGGTCAGCGCTGCGATCACTTCCCTAGCAATTCTCGTCGGTTTGCCAAGTGCCGTCCCGTTTACAAAACGGTGCCGGGCTGGAAGCAAACCACAACCCATTGCCGATCGCTGGAAGATTTGCCGAAACAAGCCCTGGATTACTTAAAACTCCTCGCTGAATTGATGGAAGTCCCGATCGCGATCGTATCGTTGGGTGCAAGTCGGGATCAGACCATCATTGTCGAAGACCCGATCCACGGCCCCAAACGAGCGCTGCTGTACTCGAATGGTGATGTTCCGGATTCTGGTATTGGTTAGCATGGGCGCGCGATCGCCTAGATGTGCGATAGTCAGACTACGCCAACGCTCCGTTTTTCCGCTGCTCGTTTGTTTAATTGTTGTCCATTTCGTTTATTTTTGGCTGAACTACTTCTATGGAACTCACTCTAGACTGCAAGAAACGTACACCTGGAGCTAAACCAAGAGCGATGCGTCGGGAAGGGCTTTTACCGGCGGCGTTGTATGGTCATGATGGGGCTAACTCGGTGGAGCTAGCCGTTGATGCAAAAACGTTTGAAACATTGCTGCGGAAAGCGCCGTCCCACCGTCCTAAAATTCAACTGAATGTGGCGGATATGCCCTGGAATGGAGAAGTCTTTGTGCAAGAAGTGCAGACTCATCCGTGGAAAAATTTTGTTTATCACATTAGCTTCTTCTCTGGTCAGGAATAGGTGCGATCGCTGGCTGAACGACTCAATTTCAGTCACTTGATCAAGCGCATCTAATCTGTCCTAATCTGCCATCAAACCTCCGGGGCCATCACCTCGGAGGTTTTGCTTGTTGGGGGTGTGATTGAGAGGAATGGTCGTTACTTGAGTTGACTGAGGCTGATGCGTGGATCAACGAACTTCAGCATTAGGTCAGCGAGCAGATTGCCGACAATCAGCATTACTGCTGCCATCATCAGACTCGCCATCACCAGATATAAATCCTGGGCCCGAACGGCTTCGAGGGTCAATCGCCCCAGTCCTGGCCAATTGAAGAAGGTTTCGGTAATAAATGCACCGCTGAGCAAGTTAGAGAATTCAAACCCCAGCAGTGTAATCAAGGGATTCACCGCATTTCGCAGCGCATGAACGTAAATCACTCGGTTTTCGGGTAAGCCTTTGGCGCGGGCGGTCTGAATATAGTCCTGACGCAGCACATCCAGCAGTTCCCCGCGTGTGATTCGCTGTAGCCCTGCAAAACCCGCAACGCTAAGGGCGATCGTGGGCAAGATTAGGTGCCAGGCCAAGTCTAAGAATTTGCCGATCGGAGAGAGGTCGGCGTGGCCAATGCTAGTCATGCCGCCAACCGGAAACAGGGGAGAAGTTAACTGCGCTAAAAATAGCAGCAATAATCCCGTAATCAGTGTGGGTAGGCCTTGACCGATGTAGCTAATCAATCGCAAAACGCGATCGCTCAATTTGTCCTGATTGACAGCAGCGAAAATGCCCAAAGGAATGGCGATCGCCCAAGTCACAATAATGGACGAGATGGACAGCATCAGCGTCGCCGGAATGCGCTCCGCCAGAATTGACCCCACTGGACGCTGGTAGGCAAAACTAATGCCAAAGTCGCCGCGCGTCAAAATTTGCCCCAGCCATTGAAAATATTGCTGAATCGCGGGTTTGTCCAACCCAAAGCGTTGCTCTAGGTCTTGCAGTGTTTCCTGCGAAATTTGCGGATTCTGCCGCAGGGTATCTAAATAATCACCTGGCGCGAGTTGAATGATGAAAAAACTCAGGGCAGATGCCAGAAACAGCGTCAGAATGGCTTGCAGCACCCGCTTGACGATATACACCGTTGTTTCATCGCGGATGATATTCCACAGCCGACTGATGATTGGGTTTTGTGGCTTTTGGGTGGATGGAGTTGGGGTCATAGGTACGAGGAGCAAGCAGCGAACACCTAGCGAGTCATTCAATAGAGATGATGGCTGCGTTTAGTATTGCACAAGCGACACAATCGGCACATCCGGCAGGCGATCGCGCCCCTTGAGGTCAGTTAGCTCGATAATAAACCCGAACCCGGCAAGCT
>CAKZMO010000162.1 GCA_937128595.1 uncultured cyanobacterium
GGTATGACGATGGTCGTCGTCACGCATGAGATGGGCTTCGCCCGTGAGGTGGCTGACCGCGTCATCTTCATGGATGGTGGCCGCGTCGTTGAGATCGGCACGCCGGAACACTTCTTTGAGAACCCCAACCACGAGCGCACCAAGCTGTTCCTCTCACAGATTTTGTAGGGACGCTACACAATCGGGGATGCACGAGTATGCATCCCCGAAACCCTCGCCGAGCAGCACACTTCGCTGAATTACGCTATACTAGATGCATCGTCTGTAATATCCCGTAAGCTCATGACCGCATTGACCGAACTGACCATCGGAGAAGTGGCTGAACTGGCTGGTGTCGCTACATCCACCCTCCGCTATTATGAAGATATCGGCTTGATTAAACCGCACCGTCGGGTGAATAAGCGGCGGCGGTACCTGCCGGATATTCTCTCCACCCTGGCGTTGATCCAACTGGCAAAAGACTCCGATTTTTCCCTGGATGAGATCAAAGAACTGGTCTACGACTTCCCGGTTAATGTGCCGATCAGTGAGCGGTGGCGTATGATTGCGGAGCGCAAAATCCTGGAAATCGAAGCCCGCATCCGTGAAGCACAGGCCACCCGTGACCTCCTCCACGAGTCGCTGACCTGCCAATATCTGCATTTTGAGCTGGATACCACCGTTGACCTGCCGGAAACACCCTCATCCACCTGATTTTTGACCCTGTTACCAATCAATCCCTGACAATTTACCCCCAATTTTGACCAATTCCTTGACTTCAAGTTGACTTGAAGTGTTACCGTTTTGATATTGACGTCAATCACACTTGTATATGACGCAACCCAAGGGGGTAACACATGCTCGAATTTCCTGATATTAACCTGCTGGCCGTGCTGGCGGCTGCGGTGGTCGAAGTCGTTATCGGCGCGGTGTGGTTCAATGCACCGTTCGCCTTCAGCGGGCCGTGGCTGGCAGGCATCGGCAAAACCACTGAACAAGTCGCCGAAGACGCCTCACCGCTGTCCATTGTGGCCGCCGTCGTCGGCGCGGTGATAACGGCACTGGTCATGGCGGTGGTCATCGGCTGGGCAGGCGCGGATACCGCCCCGGCGGGTCTACTGGTCGGCCTAATGATGGCTATCGGCTTTTCGGCCAACACCGCCTGGATCAAAGACGGCTTTGAGGGCCGCCCACTGCAACTCACACTCATCAACACCGGGCATGATGCAGTCATCCTGGCACTGATGGGGCTTATCCTCGGCGCGTGGCAATAAATCATTCATCGAATAACGGGAAGTGGTTGATAAGTAAGTGGTCATCGTTACTCTACCTCACCCCTTCCGAACCTACGGTTCTCCCTCCCCTCTCCAAATTGGAGAGGGGAAAACGAGCGTCGCTTGTGGAACAAGCGGGCGAGTAGGGGTGAGGTCAAACAGGTATTTGATCTGCCACTACTTACCATTTAACCACTATCGGATAACGGATTAAGGAGTACACTCATGGCACGTGGATCACAAGAACGCGAACAGGCATTTATCGAGACGGCCAAGCCCGAAACCGGGCACACCATCGACGAGTGGATGGCTATCATCGAGGCGGCGGGCCTGGACCTAAAACCGAATACCATCCTCAAACATCTGAAAGCGAACCATGACCTCAATCATATGCAGGCGAACTATCTGGCTGGCATGTACCTCAATGATGGGCAGCCCGTCTATGACTACGCGGTGCTATATGCCAGGCTGTACGATGGCAAAGACCATCTGCGCCCGTTGATTGATACCCTGCAAGCTCAGGCAGATGCCCTGTTTGATGATGTGGTATTCGTGCCGACCCGCAACTACATCTCGATTGAGGGGCATAAGATCTTCGCCTGTGCCAAGCTGACTAAAAAGTCGGTACGGGTGGGCCTGGACCTGGGTGATATCCCCTTTGAAGGCCGCGTACAAAAAGCTAAGGGCCTGGGTGCGATGCCCAACCTATCACATATGATCGAGATTGACTCCGTCGATGACATTGACGATGCGTTTCTCGGTAGCTTCCGCCATGCCTTTGACCGTGTTCACAATTCATAACTGATCAGGAGATCATCATGACGATGGAAAAAATACACAACGATGTACAGGATTGGATCGCCACATTGAACCTCAACCACTGGATTATCGAACAGCAGCTCAACGGCCTGGACCATGATGATAGCCTGTTGAAACTACCCTTCCGTGCCAATCGGTTGAATTGGGTGGTCGGCCATATCGCTGAACACCGCGATTGGATGCTGCGTGCCGTGGATGGCGAACCGCTGATGACCGCCAAGCAAGCCTTGTTGTATCGGCGTGGGTCGGATCCTATCACGGACGAAGATGCCATGCCGTTGGCCACACTAGTTACCCATTTGAACACGGCCAAGGGCGCACTCATCGCCAAGTTGGAACAGGTAGATGCCGATTTCCTGGCAGAAAAACCACAAGAAGGCTTGCTGCTGGAAGGTCACCGTGACCGCACCCGCCTACAACGCTTGCAGGGCTTGCTCTGGCACGAGACGTATCACGTCGGGCAACTGGAACTGCTGCGGCAGGCCACCGGTGCGAACGACAAGATCATCTAGCCTGATGTGCGGCATTTGATGACATGGTCTATACTGCTGACGATGCAGTTCAGTTGAGAGCTATGATCATGTCATCGGACTTTTACACGTTCACAGACGGCTTTATCCAGGTATTTAAGTTCAACAAATCAACCGATGCAGCGGTTGAGGCGTGGGCCGCTGCATTGGAAAATCACATCCAGCAAACACCAGCAGACCAACCCGTCTACGTGTTGTTAGATGTCACCGGAGATGAGGTGACATTCAGTGCGGCGGCGCGGCAGCAGTCTAAACGTATTTTCAGCACACATCGGGACCGCGTCGGTTACATCGCACTCCTGTTTGAATGGCGCACCAGCCCTTATTTTGCCCGGTTGTTTTTTGCCTCGTTGGGTAAACTGACCTTCAAAATGAACTATTTCCATCGCACGGAAGCGGCCAGGGCCTGGCTGCAAGCTGTTTATGCTGCCTAGCCGCTGCCACTGATTCCACACCATTAAGCGCACACATAAGCCTTAACCAAATGAAGCATAGAGAAAAATTCATAATTCTTTGACAATACTTCTTGCTTTTAGTGTTAGAATAGAGTTAATTATCTATATTCTATTTATAGGGTGTAACAATCATGCGAGCAAACAAACACACTGAAGCAGGTCAGGGTTTAGTCGAATATGCACTCATTCTGGTTCTAGTTGCAGTCGCCGCTATCATCGCTATGAGTACAATGGGGGGGCGCATCCAAGCCACCTTCGAATACATATTGATCTCCACAGAATACACCTCACTCGATGCCTTGATTGACCACTGTATGGAGGGGGCCAGCAACGGTGAGATCAATTCTTTGAAGAACCATGCGGAGAATAACCCAACCGCCTTTGAAAACAGAGTCAATGAATTGGGTGACAATGAGACGATCTCATCAGCATGCCGGGCACGGATGTTAGAACTTGGGTTGTGACCGCGTTTGACAGCCAGATAAACCGAAGATCATAAATTTTCGCCGTTCTTACTAACGACGAGACTAATAATCCCGTTTAGATTACGGATTTTTTTGTTATGATTTGTGATCTAAACTCAACTTTCCGTAAATTATTGCGTATAATAGAGATTGAATTATCTGTTATGCGGTGGAAAGTAAGATTATCATGTTCCAACGTCATCATAAACGCAAGAACAAAGAGGCAGGTCAAGGGTTAGTTGAATATGCATTAATCCTGGTTCTGGTCGCCATTGCAACCATCATCGCCCTAACGGTGATGGGGGATCGCTTCAGTTCCATGTTCGAGTATATCTTCCTCTCAGTGGAATATACAGGCTCAAGTGCCACCATTGAACACTGCCTGGAAGATCAAGGGGAGGCAGCTATGACTGCGCTGGAAAACCAGTTAGATACAGACATACCTGCCTACCTTGCCGAAGTGGAAAATTTGCACACGGCGGAATCCATCAGCACCGCATGTCGAAATCGACTGCGAGATTTTGCTGGTTGACCGCGCCGTGTTATGTAGTGCCCCACGCCTACGGGTGCTATCGCCTATATAACGCGGACCAACGTGCCGACCTCCGCCCAGTTGAAAAGCCACTCTGCTTCCTCAGTAGGGAGGTTCACACAGCCGTGGCTCATGGGTCGGCCAAAGCTGTTATGCCAATATGCGCCGTGGATGGCGTACCCCTGATAGTAGTACATCGTCCACGGCACTTGCGGCACAAAATACCCCGGCCCACTCATATCATCAGCGCGTAACTTCACATAGATATTGTAATCCCCCTTGAGCGTTGGCGTCGCTGCCCGCCCGGTTGATACCAGGTGACTGCGCAGTAGCTCGCCGTCTTCATAGGCATAGATGCGCTGCGCGTTGGTATCCACCAGCAGCGAACGC
>CAKZMO010000163.1 GCA_937128595.1 uncultured cyanobacterium
TTGGGTTCGCTGACGCTTAACCCAACCTACAAAATTAACTGTGACGTACCACTACACTAGCCTCTGAAGCTTTTGTCAGATGGTGTGTTCAGTCAACTAGATAGCTACTCTTCGCCTAAAAGTACTTGTTTGTTATCTAAGCTGCGATAGGCTCCGAAACTAACCATTAAGCTTTTTCTGAAGGAGCTGATTGGTTAGCTTGGGGTCAGCCTTTCCTTTCGAGGCTTTCATCACCTGACCGACGAAGAATCCCAGCATCTTCTTCTTACCTCCGCGATATTTCTCCAACTCGTCAGGATGAGCGGCAATGACTTCGTCGATCAGCGGTTCGATCACCGAGGGATCAGAAACTTGCACGAGTCCTTTCTTCTCAACTAGAGCCTTTGGAGAGCCGCCTTTTTCGAGTAAATCAGGCAAGATATCTTTGCCAATCTTGTTGCTGATCGTTCCCTTCTCAATCAAGTCAATAAGTTCAGCTAAGTCCTTTGGTTTCAGCGCAATCTCATTAATCGTGAGCTTGTTCTTGTTGAGGTGGGCGCTGATGTCTTGGGTGATCCAGTTGGCCGCGAGTTTGGCGGTGGCTCCTCCAGACACCACTGCCTCGAAGTACTCTGCTACTGTGCGATCGTCTGTCAAGACGCGAGCGTCGTAAGCAGAGAGGTCAAATTCTTCTTCATAGCGGAGGCGTTTTTGAGCCGGGAGCTCAGGGAGTTCTGCCTGCCAAGATCCGAGTTGCTCTTGGGAAACCTCAATGGGACCAAGATCAGGCTCTGGGAAGTAGCGATAGTCGCTCGATCCTTCCTTGCTCCGCATACTAAACGTTTGCTGAGAGCTTTCATCCCAGAGGCGAGTTTCTTGCCGAATTTTTCCGCCTGACTCAACCGCTTCGATTTGGCGTTCGATTTCGTACTCGATCGCCTTTTGAATGGCACTGAAAGAGTTCATGTTTTTGATCTCAACCTTCGTGCCAAATTCCTCTTGCCCGACGGGACGTACAGAGATATTGACATCGCAGCGGAGAGAACCTTCTTGCATGTTGCCATCACTGACACCGAGATAGCGAACGATGCGGCGCAGTTCCTGAGCATATTCCGCTGCTTCTTGCCCCGATCGAATGTCAGGCTCTGAGACGATCTCGATCAGCGGTATGCCTGCTCGGTTGTAGTCCACGAGTGAGAAGCTAGAGCCAGAGAGGCGATCGCTCCCCCCATGCACAAGTTTGCCTGCGTCCTCTTCCATATGCAGACGTGTGACGCCGATACGCTTGCGAATGGGATTGCCGTCATCATCGACAAGCTCAATCTCAAGTGAGCCATGCTCTGCAATGGGTAGGTCAAACTGAGAAATCTGGTAATTTTTCGGCAGGTCAGGATAGAAATACTGCTTGCGGTCAAATTTGCTGTAGGGTGCAATTTGACAGTTGAGTGCTAGTCCTGCCTTGACAGCATACTCCAACACTTTTTGGTTGAGCACAGGCAACACCCCCGGCATTCCCATGCATACCGGATCGATATGGGTATTCGGCTCACCCCCAAACTCGGTAGAACTACCAGAGAAAATTTTGGTTTCGGTGCTGAGCTGACAGTGAGTCTCTAGACCGATGATGGCTTCGTAGGTGGTTTTTGCAGGAGTTGCAGTCGTCATAGGAAGGTTCAGGCCGTGACGGACGTTATTTAACGTTATTGGCTAACGTTAATCATTGTAGCTCTGATGTCGAGAGCTTAATTCAAGCGACAAAATTTTCGCTCTCGATCGGTCTGCGGATCTTGCCAAGAGTAAGCAAAATGACTCACGGACTGGATTTGAGGAGCAACCCTCTGAATTGCGGACATCTGAGCTTCCAGAGAGGGACGATTGGTCATGGGGCTGCCCCAGACTCCAGCCAGCACTGGGCGTACTTGTGCAGGAGAGGAGGCTTGGCTCAGCACTCGCTCCACTTCAGACACGATGCAGCCCGTATTGCCGCAGACGCCATAAGCCATGGGATGCCATTCGGCGGTTTGTGGAAACTGATCCCAGGGCTGGAGCCGTGAATCGTAGCCTGACTGAACCGCAGCATTAGCTCGCGGGAAGAAGACGGCTCCGGCTGGAATTTGCTGTTGCTGAACGGGAGCGATCGCCCAGTTGAAAAAGTCCACAACGCCTTGCAACGCATGAGCTACACTCAGCTGCCACAGTTCGTTTTGCAACGCAGCACGACGCTGACCTAAAGGTGCTGAGGGAGACACAGAGGGCGATCGCCCCTGCCACTGCACATCCGCCTCGCCTGGATAGCGGTTCATGACGCTATTGATATCTGACTCCGTGATTTGTCCTTGGCTGAGATAGCGCTGGATCAGCTCTTGGCCGCTAGAATTTGTGGCACGACTGTAGAGCGATTGTTGAGCGGCTGGCCCGTAAATCCACAAATCTTGAACGCGACTGGCAATGGATGCACCACCCACGCCTTTGGGATAGCGGATGTAGTCAAACAGCACTCCATCGGGTCGTCGTTGCAGCACGGCCTGAAGCATCTGAGCATAGTCTTGCTTCGCTTGAGGGCTATAGGGATCGATAAATGCTTCTTCAGCGCCGATGCCGTCTTCGCCTCGCAGCGCCATTAAGCTGGTTTGTCCATAGCCGTTGCGGGCTAGTGCCTGTTGGCGATCGCTCCGCTGAGCATAGGCATAGCCAAAGTTCATCGAAAACATCCAGGAGTAGACCTTAAGCCCTCGCTCGTGGCCTCTGGCGATCGCCTCAGCTAAGAGATCGGTGTTGCGGTAACTGGGATGACGCACCACGGACGGCCAAGGCGTCTGATTTTGGGCTTCGGGCAGCAAAACCGTGCCGTTGTAAAACGTTTCAACATAAACCGTGTTGTATCCCCAGTCCACGATCTGATCCATCAAGCGTTCGAGAGCACCGTGGTTGAGATCACAGGGATAAAGCCTTATCCACAAGGCTTGTTGGCGAGGCCAGGTGCGATTGCGACACTGTTGAAGTTGCTGTCCGTGCTGCTGAACTAAAGCTTTATATTGTTGCTCAGCGGTATGATCTCCGGTCATTGCTGCCTGCCGCAGCACATCCTTCTGGGCGATCGCAGTTGGAGTGAGCTTGCAATAGTGAGTGGTTTGGGCGCGGGCGGGCAGGTTCGCCAGTGGCATCCACACACCACCTGCACAGACCAATCCTGCTAAACCTGAACAGAGTCGCTTCCACATGAATCGATAACCCTTTTGAGCAAGTGCGCTTGATGATGTGAGGAAGAGATTTAATTTCTTCTGAAAAATAAGACCGCTTCTCTTGAGATTAACCACGTTTTACTCTCAAACTCCGGAAACCGACAAATTGAATGCCGCAGCATTCTCTTCCTCGTTTTCTCTCGGCTGTTCCCTGAGCTGACTTCAAAACCTATGCACTTGTGACCTCAAGTCTCACGCTATTCCAGCGTAATTTTCGGTAAATTTCCTAGAGTATATAAGGCTCTACTTCAAAGTTTTGTTTAAAGTTCCGTAGAAACACCCTATCCGCTGCAAATTTTCTAGTCTGTGTCAATTGATCTGTAGTAAGGTTTGAAGCAGAGAAGGCGTCGTTTTTTCGACATCTTTCACCATCAGGCTGCATCTAAACACCAAAACCCCTTGAAGGGGTTTTGGTGTTTAAGTCCCTTTTCAATCAACGCTACAAGTGCGATCGCCACAAAGCTGACATCATCGCCACGGGAATGAAAGCCTCAACAAGCATCAAGAAGCAGCTCCATGAAATTCTGCATCAGATTTTTGAGTATGAACAGACTTTTAATCCGGGTCTGAAGAAAACGGATGAGGTCGTGGGGGCGTATAGAATAGGGACATTCATTGCATCGACGACTATCGCATCAACGCTGCAAGCCTGAATCTGCACCCCAATTGACTAGAGGAGTTTTCGTCCGTGGAGTCCCGATATAACGCCGCTGAAATCGAGGAAAAATGGCAGCAAACCTGGGTTGATCAGGGGCTAGACAACACCTCTGAAGATCCCAACAAGCCTAAGTTTTATGCCTTGTCGATGTTTCCTTATCCGTCGGGAAATTTGCACATGGGTCACGTCCGCAACTACAGCATCACCGACGTGATCGCGCGGATTAAGCGAATGCAGGGCTATCGGGTGTTGCATCCGATGGGGTGGGATGCCTTTGGCCTGCCAGCAGAAAACGCGGCGATTGATCGGGGCATTCATCCTGCGAAGTGGACAGATGAGAACATCGCCCAGATGACGCAGCAGCTCCAGCGATTGGGGCTCTCTTACGACTGGGATCGAGAAGTGGCAACCTGCTCTCCCGACTACTATCGCTGGACGCAGTGGATTTTTCTAGAATTCTTCAAGGCGGGGCTGGCCTATCAAAAGGAAGCGGCGGTCAACTGGGATCCCATCGACCAGACGGTGTTGGCAAATGAGCAAGTTGATAGCGAAGGGCGATCGTG
>CAKZMO010000164.1 GCA_937128595.1 uncultured cyanobacterium
CGCACCGCGCGGCTTCTCCATCAACTATTGGTTTTATATCAGCGCGTAGCGCTATGTTATTTGATGCGTTGATACTGTCTTCTGATTAGGAGACAACTCATTTGGCTATTCTCAGATTCTAAGGGGGCGATCGCGCGATCGCCCCTGCAAACCTGAGTTCTTTTACGCAGTCACTCCAGCCTCAGCAGGTTTGCGAGCGACCCAATACTTGCTAGCAAAGTGAACCTGAGTTTCTACGACCTCGAAGCCTGCTTGTACTAATCGCCCAGAGATGTCGTCTTCGGTGTAGTTCTTGTAGAAAGGCTCATGGAACATGGCTGGAAAATTCTCCAAAAACACATCCATGTCAGAGAAATCGCCGCGCTGAATGGAATCGCAAATGACAAAGACTCCACCAGGGCAAGTGACTCGGAAGCACTCGTTGATGATTGCTTGCCGAACCGGAGCTGGCAGCTCGTGGAACAAGAAAACGCTCGTCACTCCCTGGAAATAGTTGTCTCTGTAGGGGAGAGCCTCTGCATTCGCGTTCAATAATTGGGGAAGTTCTCCCGGAATCTCCGATAGGTTTTGGTTTGCCTTGCGCAGATAGGCAGGCGACAAATCAGTCCCAAATAGTGACACCTCTGACAAAGCCCCACGCAACATCCTCAATGTGCGTCCTGTGCCACAGGCTACATCGAGTACACGAGTCTGCGGAGCATTCGGAATACCTGCCTTCGTTAGCTCCTGTTTAAGGGGAGCCAGAATCCGCCGCCGCATTGGATCGGCAGAGCCGTTGAATAAAATCTCGACTTGAAGATCGTAAAGATCGGCTGAGCGATCGCTCAGATATCCATCAGTTTGGTTATGGAACGTGCGAGCGTAATACTTAGGGTAGCCTTCTGTTTTGACACCGGGGCCAAAATCGTAGAATCGGTCATTGTTCGCCCGATCCCAAGTCGAGGGCATATCTAGCCACACCATGGGGTAAAAGCGAAAGAAATCTTCCCAAGGGTTGTCAAACAGTAACGCGCTGGGATAAACGCCATTCTCTGCGTCCTTCCAATCGGTGTCTAAAAGGTCATTAAGACGTTCCCGAAACTTTAACAATGTGCGGGTCTCAATGGGTTTTATTCGCTCCTGAGCAGGGGGAGCAACAAGCGATCTCAACTGAGTGCTCAAAGTTTTGTGCGTCAGACCAAAATAGCTTTTGCCTTGCTGAAAGGTTTGATATGCCAGCTTTGCTAGAGTGCTCTCCATGGGAATATGTCTGGTGTTGTGAGTGAACTGAATTGAACAATCTTCTTCGGAAAGTTGGCTAAGATTGCCCCACAATGGACTAGGCTTCTCTGCGATGAGCGGAAAGAACACGACTCATAAATATCGCAATGTCCAGTGAGTGAGTGTCGCGATGTGACACGTGACTAGCGTTGAACTCAAGACTCATTGGGAGACAAACTCAGACCTATTGCATCTGAACGGTCAGTTAGAACATAGAACATTTAATTGCAGACAGTTGCCCGCTCAATTTGCATGAGCTGTTTTGATGCCCTGACCTAAATTTTCGGTTGCTACAAATCCTTAGAAATCCGCTGCAAGCTATCTGCTTGCAAAGTTGTCGGGGGCCAAATGCAAACAGCCTCTTATTCTTATTGTAAACAACTGTAAATAAAATTTCATAAATTGATCCAACACCGGATTATTCGTCTCGTGCTGACCACACGCCAGAGATAAGCATCACCATGCCGCCCGTAAAGATGGCGATCGCAAATCCTGCTGGGATAACACTGCTCCAGTCGATTGATTCCATGTCTTTTAAGTGTATTTATGCGTCAGTGCGGTGCGGATAACCAGGGAGCACCGTCCCTCCATTTGTTCTGACTTAGCTAGCTAAAAAAATCTTAGTGAAACCCATGCTAGCCCTTTGGATCATCAGCCACAATCACCACCGTAATATTGTCGCGTCCGCCTTTTTCTTTGGCCGCGTTGATAAGCGCTTCAGCCACTTTGTCACAAGAGCGAATCGTTTTCAGTTGAGACGCGATCAAGTGATCAGACAACTCTTCTGTCAATCCATCGCTGCACAAAAGCAGGCGATCGCTGGGCTGGTAATCGAAAGATGAAATATCAACTTGCTTTAGGTCTTCTCTTCCCAAGCATTTTGAGAGAATATGTCGCCAAGGATGAACTCTCGCCTGAGCCGCAGATAAGTCTCCTATCTGCATCGCCCGTGCAACCCACGTATGATCTTCTGTAATCTGGTCTAGCTTCGCACCTCGAAGCCGATAGAGACGAGAGTCACCAATGTGGGCACACCACGAGGTGTCATCCCGAAACATAAGCACCACAACGGTGGTTCCCATGTCTCCTCTTTCTGGATGAGCCATCTGATCCTGAAGAATGGCCGCGTTTGCTTTTAAGATCGACTCTTGCAGCAGTTGAGAAGATTCATCAGGCGTTTCCCATCGAGCGGCTATGTAATCACGAATAACCTCAGTGGCGATTCGGCTTGCTTCTTGCCCACCCGCGTGACCACCCATACCATCGGCTACGATAAAAAATTGCCCCTCAGGGTCAATGTAGTAGGCATCTTGGTTGGCGGATCGTACAAGACCCGGATCGGTAAGACCCGTGAAGAGGCGTTTCATATCTCGATTGTTTCAGCCCTAGCTTGGTGAATATCGGCTTAACAAAGCTTGCCACAAATGCAGTGCTTTAAGCATAAGAGCAAATGCGAAAAACAGGCACTCTAAAAAACACCGAAAACCGAATAGAGTTTTACGTCATTCGATCATGTCGATTGATCCGAAACATCAGTCGGACGAGCGCAACCCCTGCAGTGATCGCCATCAGAGCCGCCAAAATGGAAAGCCACACAAACTCATTGACCAGCAAAATGGTCGCGGAAAGGGTAAATGTTGCAATGAGTACCGTGTAGTTAGTGCCCATATTGACACCGCTAAGCTGTCGCAACGTGCGATCGGTCTCAGTCGCTCGAACCCGAAGTCGAATATCTCCTCGTTCTAGCTTCTCTAAAGTGTCTTCAAAACGTCGAGGTAATCCAAACGCCGTCGTGCCCACTTGCGCGGCTTGACGACTCAATTCGTCCAAAATTCCACTGGAGCCACCGGATGGAGACTGATTATCACTCATAAGCCGCATTGCAAAAGGTTTTGCAACCTCCATGAAATTAAAGTCAGGGTCAAGTCCTTTTCCAACTCCTTCTAGAGTCGAAAAAGCTCGCATTACGAACGTAAACGTTGCTGGAAATCGAAACGGCTGATCGTAAGCAATCTCATACAGATCGTCACTAATGTCGCTGACCGATTGAGCTTCAAACGGCTGATCCATAAAATGATCCAGCATGTACTGAATGGAGCGACGCACTGGCCCCATGTCTTCTACTGGAGACAAAGCGCCTAGCTCAACCAAAGAAGCGACAACTCGTTCAGCGTCTTTTTGGGCAATTCCGAAGAAAGTTTCCATGAGTCGTTCGCGGGTCACCGCTTGGACATGACCCATCATGCCAAAGTCGTAGAAGATAAGCGAACCTTCAGGACTGACAGCAATATTGCCAGGATGGGGATCAGCATGGAAAAACCCATCATTAAGCAATTGCTGAAGATAAGCCTGAGCTCCCAATTGAGCAATCTGTTTGCGGTCGAGTCCTGCAGCTTCGAGAGCTTCGTAATGACTAATTTTGATACCCGGCATATATTCCAGGGTCAACACTCGTGGCGAAGTATATCGCCAATAAACGCGCGGAACTCTGGCCCAATTTGCTTCTCGAAAGTTGCGGCGGAACGTATCCGCGTTGCGGCCTTCGTTGAGGTAGTCAATCTCTAGCCATAAAATGCGGCAGCATTCCTCATAGATGCCCAACCAGTCTCGTCCTCTGCCCCAGTCGGGATGCTTTTGGAAGTAGCGAGCGATACCCTTCAGAATGCTGAGGTCAATTTCGAACAAGCGCTTTAAGCCAGGGCGCTGAACCTTGACCACCACTTCTTCTCCAGAGTGAAGCTGTGCCCGATGAACTTGGCCTAAGCTCGCTGCGGCAAGAGGGATGGGATCGAAATTACGAAACAGTTCAGGAACCGCTTTGCCAACATCTTTCCGGATAATGTCTTCAACGAGTTCGTAGCTGAAAGCGGGTACGCTGTCTTGAAGTTTCGATAGCTCTTCAACGTATTCAGAGGGAAAGAGATCGGCACGGGTCGAGAAAAGTTGACCAACCTTGATAAAGGTAGGCCCCAAATCAAGTAGCGTTTCTCGAATCCAGATGGCTTGACGTCTGCGTCGTTGAGCTTTTGCCTCGTCGCTCATCTCGCCCTTGTAGCTCCAAGGCTTCTTGTAAAGCCATTGAGCGCTCATGAGCTTCAGTACGAACGACCAAATATCAACAAACCGCTTGTTTCTGGAATAGTTGCGACGGCTCCAGCTATAGTCCTTTGCGGACGCATAGCTTCTAGGAGAGTAGTTGTTCAAGAGATTGTCTTTCATCTGAGCGACCTCAGGTGGCAGATGCTCGCCCATAAGAGAAGGAGGAGCAGACAAAGGTTGCTGCTCGGAGTCTAAAGAACTTGAAATAGGTTGATCGGATGAAACTGACACCTATAGAAATCTCAAATCGTCTTAATTAAAAAAGTTGAATCAAAAAAAAGCAGGCTTCTGTGGCTCCATGATCCAGGAAGGAAGGCTTAAGAGACTATTTTTCGATTGTGACCCGAGTGTTCGAGCGTCTCACAGTATTCAAGCCTCACTGAATCTGATGGACTCCCAGCATCTAGGGTTCCCGATATGTCTTGAGCGCAACTCTCACCTGCGCAATCTCTGCTCTCAGCTCATCAATGACAGTCTGCAGATCTTCTGGTGTTGATGGCACAGTAACCGGATCAGGAGTGTCAGAAGGAGTGCGATCGCGCTTAGCGAGTTCTTCAGCAACCACTGCCTTTTCCATCACCTGCTCTGAGAATGCACGGAGGCGCTCTCTTTGCTCGGCCTCAAATTTACCAATCTCGCTCAGAGTCTGGGTTAACTTGGCTTCAGCTTGCTCTCCGATCGCTTCGGCGGCAGCTCGTCCGACAAAGAAGGCTTTCAACAAGGGGTCGCTCATAAAACACGCACAACTGGATATATATGTTTGCAAAAATTATAACTTGTCTATTGTTTATCATGCCTTGAATTGTGGCAGCTTGCACAGGAGGGAGAAACTTTCTGAAGGGTTTCTGTTCCAAAAGGAATACTCCACTGAGCTTTTGAGGCGGGCCTGCGATCTGTCCGGAGGGCTGATGCGATCTCGATATATAGATGTATCTGCGGGCACTATAAATTGGGGCAAACCCAAAATTGGGGCAAACTCAAGCCTGTTTCAAGCAAATCCGTTCAGTGGGACATTAAATCTAACGTTACGGCTTGGGTGTGGCTGGCGAATTTGGGAGTGAACACCGCGCAGATCGACACTGAGAATAGAACACAGCGGGAATAAATTCATGAAGTGGATGCAGCGATGGGCCATGTCTCTAGAGCAACGTTGGGGCATTCCGTCATACAGCGGCTGGATTTTGGTCGGACTATCGATTTTCTTCTTTGGGGCCGCTACCAATACAATGGCGGGATGGCTTTATGTTATTAGCGGAATTACGGCAGGGTTATTGATTGTCGCCGCTACGTTGCCAAATCGAGCGCTAAAAGGCATTCAGGTCACTCGACGGGCGATCGCCCCAGTGATGGCAGGTGAGCCTCTGACCGTCACTATCGTGTTGACCAACACCACTCCTCGCGGCAAAGAACTGCTGCTGGTTGGAGATGAAGTTCCTGAAGCACTTGATCTTTGTCCAGTTAAAGCCATTGAAGGGCTGCCGCCACACGAATCGATGACGTGGAGCTATCAATGTTTGGCAAACCATCGGGGGATCTATCGATGGAGTCGCCTTTATCTGAGAACAGCAGCTCCTCTGGGTCTCTTTTGGTGTCGGCGCGATCGCTCAGTTCCCGCTCGGGCTGTGGTCTATCCTCAAGTTTTGGAGTTAAGCCAATGTCCTCTCCTAGATGAGGTCGGCCAAGATTCAAATATTCAAGTGTTTCATCGACATCGAGCCCAGCCTTCAACCGAGGGACTGACTCGGGCGTTGCGTCCTTATCGCTGGGGAGATCCAACCCGTTTGATTCACTGGCGGACGAGTGCTCGCTATGGAGAATTGCGGGTTCGAGAGCTAGAGGTGTTGTCAAGTGGAGAAACCATTCTCATTGCTCTAGATACCGCTACAGCTTGGACATCAGCAGCATTTGAGCAGGCGGCGATCGCGGCAGCTTCACTTTTCACCTATGCGGTGCGCCATGAAATGAATGTCACCCTGTGGACTCCAGAATTTGGTCTAGTTCGAGGTGTGGTGGATGTCCTTGAAACGCTTGCTGCTGTTCAACCACAGCAAGGTGATGTCCAGAAGCAACCACCTGCAGATTTTTCGATCGTCTGGCTGACTCAGTCTGCGACCCGATCAGAGATAGTTCCGTCACAAAGCCACACGTTGCTGTGGGGCGATCGCTCCATCGCAACCCGCGCTTCCAACTCTGAATCTGCAGGTTTGATTCTTGCTATGGATGAAACGCAGGATTTGCGATCGCAGCTTTCTGATTCACCCTCTCCCGTGTTGAGATAACCCATGTTGGGATAAGCTGCTTGTGGCCAAGCGTTATCTCCCACCTGAACCATGCCCGAATCTCCTGTTCCTGTTGAACTCTTGCCCTGCGTTGAACAATTCAACCAAAAGCAGTTTTATGAATGCCACGACAGTCTAGAGGCACTGTGGATGGAAGCACCAGAGCCAGAAAGAAATTTCTATCAAGGCATCTTGCAAGTTGCGGTCGCTTTTTATCACCTCAGCAATCACAACTGGCAAGGTACAGTTATTCTTCTAGGAGAGGGACGCCGACGCTTGCAATCGTATCAGCCGACCCATGCAGGGCTTGACCTCGATGCTTTTGTCAACCACGTGACGCATACCTTGATGCAGCTACAAGAAGCGGGTGCAGATCAAGTGGAAGTTATGGCACAGCAGGTTCACCCCCCGACTTTGAATGTTGTTTCGTGACGAAGCTCGTGACGAAGCGAAACTCATTTGGAGAAAATACGTCTGGGATAATCTGGGGCTTAGAAATGGGGCTTAGAAAATGTGTTTCTCCAAATTTGCGGACTGGAGGTGTCTTAGACTGAAGAGTATTTCATTAGGCTTGCTCTTGCGCTAGTGTTGAGATACGGACTCATCTAGCACGCTTCTGATCTAAATCTTTTTGACTGAGTTGAGGTTGACCAAAACGATCGAATTCGTGTCTTCTTCTGATTCGCCGATGTATGATAGCTCAGCACTATGCTGAGGCGATCGCCCTTTAAGCATTGACCCGAATATCCGCTGCTGTTGCGCTTTTTCTCATAACCTATGCCTGACTTTCCTTTGCGCTCTTTTCGTTTACCTGCTGTCTCCAAGCTCTCGGGGGCAAGGTTGACAGCGGCTCTTGCGGCGGCATTGGCTCTTTTTGCCCCAACAGGCTTATTTCTGGTCAATCGAGCGGTTCAAGCGCAAGAAGCCGCAGGCCCATCGCAGCCCATTACCTTGCTATCCGATGTGCAAGAGGCAAACGCTATTACAGGCGTAGTGACTGCCCGAGGTAACGTGCAGATTTTCTATCCGGCGCGAAACATGCAAGCTACGTCGGCGCAGGCCCAATACTACAGCCGAGAGCGGCGAATTGTTCTGAGCGGAGATGTGTTTGTGCTGCAAGACGGTAATTCGATTCAAGGCGAAACCGTGACCTATCTGGTAGACGAAGGACGGTTCTTGGCTCTGCCCCCGGATGGTGAACAGGTTCAGTCGGTATATCTGCTGCCAGATGACCAACCTGCAAACACTCCGGTCTCGGCCCCAACAGCAGACTACAATCCTAAGCCTGAGTTCAAGGAACCTGTTAGTCGATAGCACCGTGGTAATGCAGTCCGTTTGGTAAGATCAGGTGCTGTTGCCCCTACCTCTATCTACTGGGTGAGCTGAACCTGTGAAGATTGCTTTAGAGAATATTCGTAAATCCTACGGGAAACGTGTTGTTGTCAACCGGGTCAGCCTCTCAGTGCTGCAAGGAGAAGTCGTTGGATTGCTGGGGCCAAATGGAGCAGGCAAAACTACTACCTTCTACATTGCAACCGGGCTAGAGAGACCCAACGGTGGTCGTGTTTGGTTTAACGATGTTGACATTACATCGTTGCCAATCAACGAGCGCGCGCAACTTGGGCTGGGCTATCTTGCTCAGGAAGCCAGCATTTTTCGGAACTTGAGCGTTCAGGAGAACATTCTTCTGGTGCTACAGCAGACCAATGTTCCTCGTCACGAACATGGCGATCGCCTGCGATCGCTCCTGAAAGAATTTCGGTTAGAACGGGTGGCTAAGACTCTAGGCAATCAGATTTCTGGTGGAGAACGTCGCCGCACCGAACTGGCTCGTGCTCTTGCTGCCGGAATTGATGGCCCCAGTTTTTTGCTGCTCGATGAGCCTTTCACCGGAGTAGACCCCATTGCAGTATCAGAAATTCAGGAAATCTTGTCAAAGCTTTGCAAAGAACGCAATGTGGGTATTCTGATTACTGATCACAATGTCCGGGAAACCCTAGCTATTACCCATCGGGCTTATATTATGCGAGATGGAGAAATCTTGGCGGGAGGGAGTTCTGAGGAACTTTATAGCAATCCGCTGGTTCGGCAATATTATCTCGGCACCAATTTTCAGCCCTAATCGCCCAAATTTGCGTTTGGTTTAGCGTAACGTCCTATGGCATCTAGCGTCACTCGCCCGACAAACAAACCTTTTTCTGGATGGAGCTGGCTCCCCAGAATCTCTGTGATGGATCGCTACCTTTTCACAGAGCTAATTTTTCCGTTCTTGTTTGGAGTAGGTGCCTTCTCTTCTCTAGGGGTCTCGGTTGGTGCTCTGTTTGAACTGATTCGACAAGTCTCTGAGTACGGGCTTCCCCTATCCACAGCCTTTCAAATTCTGATTCTAAAGCTACCTGAATTCGTTTCATACTCGTTTCCGATGTCGGTGCTGCTGTCTACCTTGATGACCTACAGCCGCCTTTCCAGCGATAGCGAGATGGTTGCCCTTCGAGGATGCGGAATCAGCGTATACCGCATTATCATGCCCACCCTCTTCTTTGGTTTGGTCGTCACGGGCATGACGTTTATGTTCAACGAGCTGATTGTGCCAGAGGCCAATTATCGAGCGTCTATTGTCTTGGAAAATGTTTTAGGGGAAGAGCGGTGGCCTGCGTTTCAGAAGGAAAACATTCTTTATTGGGAATATGCAGACGAAGATGACGAGGATTTGCGTCGCCTCTTCTACGCGAGAGAGTTTGATGGCGAAACAATGTACGGTTTGACGATCTTAGATTTCTCTAGAGACCGTCTAAGTCAGATCATCAGTTCTGGATCGGCAGTGTGGAATTTTCAAGAGGAAACGTGGGATTTCTCAAATGGAACAATCTATCTCGTGTCCGATGACGGATCGTACAGCAATATTCTCCGCTTCGAGCAGCAGCAGCTCGAACTGCCTCGAACACCTCTAGATATTGCCTCTAGCGAACGTCGAGACCCCGATGAGATGAACATTTCTGAATCTTGGGATCAAGTCAAGTTGCTACAACAACGGGGTAGCCGCACACGTTTGAGGCGACTGCTGATTCGGATCCATGAGAAATACGCGTTGCCATTTGCTTGTGTCGTTTTTGGATTGGTCGGAGCTGCGCTAGGGAGTCAGCTTCGTCAAACGGGTCGATCGACGAGTTTTGCGATTAGCATTCTGGCTATTTTCGGCTATTACTTAACTTATTCTGTGTGTAGTGCGTTTGCTCATTCAGAGATTCTTTCACCAATAGTTGGCGCTTGGCTACCCAACATGTTTGGTTTCTGTATCGCTACCTTTTTGCTGGTACGGGCTAATCGATAATTTGCCATACTGAAGCATGAAGCAAGCTAAGAACATGAAGCAAGCTAAGAACATCAATGTGGACTAGAAGCTTTTGGGGGTTGAAGCAACGATGGTGATTCCTCGTAGCAAACGAGTGCTAATTCGCTCGATGAAAGCGAAGCTGTCTATTCTCAAACGACCTATGGTTTGGGGATCGGCCACTGTGGTGTTGCTGGCTAGCTATGTTGGGTTTGAGTATCTTACTCATCCTGAGCGCCTGACTTTTTCGGGAAATGAAGGCGAGGAGACACGCGGAACGGTGCAATCTCCTTCCAACAGTCCAATCGGTGCAACTGCGGGCGATCGCCCTCTTCCCCCTCCAGAAGACAACGGCATTGGAGCTGACATTGATAGCTTGTCACTGTTGTTTAGTGAAATTCAAGCTGCTGATGTGAGTGCTGATGCAGAAGACGGTGAACTCTCTGCTGATACCGGGGCAAATCGTGATAGTTCAAGAGGTTCTCTCTCGTTCAACACTCCTTACGATTTGCTGACAGGGGACAACGTTTCCAACAACGCTCCAGAAACCTCCAGTTCCTTCTACAGTCGTTTGTTTTCGGGTTCTTCTCCATCCCGAGTTGGTTTGGCACCTTCCAATTTTGCTTTGCAGGGAAGCCAAGTGTCCGGAGCCGAAAGTTCTTTTCCTGCGCCTAGCTCAGGCATCCCACCGCGATCGCCGTCTCCGTCCCCATCCGTTGCTTCTTCGTTACAGCAATCAATTAGACAGCGCTCTAATCAATCGGAGCAATCTGGGTTTGGCATGGCACTACCCAATGCAGAGGTTTCTGAGACCACACCTCTACGCTCTGAACCGCTCAATCCTGAGTTTGCTTCTAGCCCCATTTATCCAGGAGCTGTCTCGTCTCCCTATCCTGGAACAACAGGCTATACTTCCCCTGCTGCGCTGCGATCGCCCAACAATTCCTACACTCGACTCACCAATCCGGCTTTTACCAATTCGGGAACGACCGTCGCACCCGCAACCCCAAATACAGTTAGTCCTGGTGTCGCTGTTCCTCAACCTGCTCCTTATCTATCCCCACCCTATCGGTCGCACTATCCAAGCTCAGCTTCAGGAACGACCGACCCAGGAGCGACTGTTCCAACTCAACCATATTTACCGGGAACTGTCACGTCGCCAGATAGACAGCCTAGCTCTCCTAGTTCGTCGAACTCCAGTCGTCGCTATACAGGCGGTGGCAGAAACGGGGAAATTAACACGTTTTCGAATCCTTGAGGGTGTGAAGTTGCAGGGTTCGATTGCTGAAACTTGCGTTGCGGCTCTAGTTGGCTCGCTGCCACAGGCGAATAATCTCTGAAAGAGTTCTGTTTAGGAGTCGCAGTTGCCTTGACAGATGAGTCTACGCTGGCTCCTGGAATATTCTGAGCCCAAGCACTATTCGATACGGTAGGCTAAGTCAATGTCGGAACTCACTGCTCGAAACCCAAACTGTACGAAGGTTTCCTGCTGTCGAGGGCTGGACTAAGAAGTTGAGAAATGCCTGTGCCGCTTCATCGTTTGGCGGTCGATATCACGAGTGGCGATCGCCGCTGTTGAAACTGTTTCAACTTCGAGTTTCTCAATGCGTCCTACATACCTACTCGCAGCGCGATCCTAAACTGATTCCACTGAAATTCACCACTAGGGAAGAGTACACTGCCACGTTTTGGCCAAGTGACGGCAAACAGCATGGTTTTAGCGATCGCCTGTGGTTCTCCATAGAACGCGGCTGAACCGTCTTGGCTGATCTAGCGATCGCGCAGTTCACCCAACAGTTCTCCATTGGCAGGAATCAGCACCATGGGGACGAAGGCATTGTTGTCGTCGAGGTAGTTGTTGATGATGTCGTGGGAGCCATGAAACGTTAGCTCTAAGTCAATTGACGACAATTACGGTCTGCTGTTCTCCAGGAAGGGATGTATATGCAAGGGCGAGTCCAACTCCGATAAAGCCTAGCGAGAATAGGAGGAATCGGGTTCCTGTGCCATGACGAATATCTCCCAAAAATTAGGGGGCGACGTTACCCCTGATGAAATCGAGCCGTACTCACAGGTATAGCAATGCGCAGATAGGTTAGGGCAGATATTGATGGAGAAGCCGCACACCGCGCGGCTTCTCCATCAACTATTGGTTTTATATCAGCGCGTAGCACTATAGTCGGCAATTAGGAACCCTTGTGATGTTTAAAGTTTTACTTCCTTTTGATATCAATCAGTTAGACGCTAAATTAACGTTTTTAGACAGAGCTGTTGACTACGTTAAGGCGTTTGAAGGTCAGTTTGTCGTGATGACCGTTATGGCAGATTACGGCGCTTACTTTGTCAGTTCATTGCTGCCAGAAAACTTTGTTGATAAGCGAAGACGAAGGCGCTGGAATCTTTAGAGACTTTTACGAGTCAACATCTTCCAGCCGATTTGGTCGCTGGGTTAAGCGTTCGGCACGGCCTCACTCATACTGAAATCTTGGCTGTCGCTGAAGAAGAGCAGGTGGATTTGATCTTCCTCGGAGCCGATCGCCCAGAACCAATCGATTACCTTTTAGGAACGATAGCAGGCCGCGTCATGCGTCAGGCTCCTTGCGATGTCATGTTTTGACGCAGCGAGTAGTTTTACGAAGCAATTGGTGAACCGTCATGATTCCGATTTGACCTCATGGGTCACGAGCAGAGTCAAGTTGTCTTGAACGCTGGTAAACTCATCGCTGAGCGATCGCACTTCGTCCAGTTGAGAGGCATCGGAAAAGTCATCATACTGATTGACTGACAAAATTTCGGGGCGGGCGGTTAAAACCGCGCCCAATCCTGCAAGGTAGTCCTACGCCGACTATCCCCAATCGAGCAAGCGGGTTTTATTTTAACTGCCATTACACAGCGTTTTATCAGTCAGCCAGCCCAAACCCTCATGTCCCTAGGCTTTCGCATCAGGTTGCCGAAACGCTGTGATCAGAATGCAAACGATTCCAATATTGATAAATACATCAGCTAGATTGAAAATCGGAAAGTTGATCAGGCGAAAGTCAAGAAAATCAACAACTTCGCCACTGACAAAGCGATCCAAACCGTTACCAAGTGCCCCTCCCAAAATAAAGCCGAAGCCTGCCTGCTCCCAACGATTCATCGGCGGGCCAACCAATGCCAGCAGAGCCAAACCCAAACTAACAATGAGCGACAGCCACTTGAGCCATCCCCCATTCTCGCTGAACAAACTAAAGGCTGCTCCCGTGTTGGTGACGTAAGTGAGATGAAAAACGCCCTCCACCAGTGGCAGACTCTCTCCATAGTCAAAACTCTGGACGACCCAGTATTTGGTTAACTGGTCAAGCATTAGAGAGACAAATGCTGCTATCCAAAAGAGGCGGTTTTTAATGGCCATGTCGAGAGGTTGTCACCCAAAATACCAAAGAACAATAGCGAAAGAGCGAGCCTAATAAAGCATCAGGTGTCGCAGGCAGAAGGCAATCACTGTAACAGCACAGACTAAGGCCATTTGGCCGGGAATTGGCACGAGCGAATAGTTGAACAGTTGACCCAGCAAGGTAGAAAATCGTTGCGTTGAAGCATCGTTCAACAAATGACTTAACACGAGATAGGTAATGCCTGTGAGATGAATGGTTGCCAGTCCGCACAGACAGCTCAAGGCCAAAGACTCTAGCCGTCTGGGCAATCGAAATGCGAGCGCCCCGCAGATCCATGCACCGGGAACAAACCCCAATAGATAGCCAAACGTTGGCTCAAAGATGTAGCCTGTTCCACCGCCATAGGTGAAAATTTGAAACCACGTGAGCCCCAAAAGTAAGTAAGCAATTTGGGAAATCGACGCAGCATTTTGTCCACCTAGACAACCCACGAGTAAGACAGCTCCGATTTGCCAGTTGACTCCGAGTGAAACAGGAGTCGCCCAACTGAAGGGAACCCCTGCAACAAAGGCTTCAATGAAGGTGCCACCAATGGTGAGAATAAGGCCGATGAAGGCCCACAGCAATTCGAGGGGTGAAAACACAGGAAATGAGGCTATAGGTCTCAAGTGCGATCGCCAATTCAAAGCAAAATCCAAAAAATAGAAAAAAGCTGGATATCATCGCCTATTATCCATCGCTTTCTGACGAATCCCAACTCAATCTTGAGATTATTGAAGGATTGAAGCGAAATTAAGTCCCAACTGTTGAATGTTGAGGTTTGAGAAGGATCTAGTGCAATCCGGTAGCTCAGCCGTGGCGATAAACATTCTCTTCAGAGAATTTCGAAAGTGGAGCTAAGAGTTTTCCTGGACAGGAATTTCCATGAAAGCAGATTGCTATGCCCTGGACGTATCTAATCTGAATGCGGCTCTGGTAAAGCGTTTAACCTAAAGCTTGAGTTTGCGCGATCGCCTCAGAAACCGAATGCTGCCCGGACATTTGATAGATTTCCCGAATGTCTTCTGGCAAGGCTGTTTGGAGAGCCTGATATCCCTCTTCGAGCAGACGACCGATCTCTCCCGATGAGATGGACTCGCCCTCAGCCTGAAGATAAGCAGCAATGCGAGGTTCGCTCCAGTGAAAAGTCTGCGCCATCAAAATCGTCAGACGCTGAGTTGGAGACACCTGATTCAACGCTTGCTCCAGGTAGCACCATAGAGGCGGCGGCGCGTCGGTTAAAGAGTAATGAATCGATTCGACGGGAGGCAACTTGGCATGGTTGATACAAACCGCTGTAATGCTGATCAGCCAGTTTTGCAAATTGAACGGAGCTGGCTTTTCGGCTGATCCTACTTGACCATCGGAACTGTTGATTGGGGAAGCAGCTTCAGATGCTGCGATCGCAAACTCCCTCAAATCTAGCCCTCGCAGCTCGTGGTAGATGTGCCGCCAAGTAGTCGCAAACAGATAGTCGGCTTGAACGGGCGATCGCGCTGAATGGCGAATCAATGTATAGACAATCGGGCTGTATCGACAAAAAATTGCCGTGAAATATTGTCCTCGATCAGGATATCGCTGAAACAGCAGCAGTAGCTCCTGATCAGGATGTCGAAACAAGGCTTTAACAATCGGATGGCGACATTCAGGAAACGTAGGAATTTGCACAACAGTCAGTTTGTTGAATGGAATCAGTGAAATTAAAGACCGCTGAAGCTCAGTCCAGATGAGACATTAAGGACAGCAGCAAATAGAACTTTAGTCAACTAGCCTGTCCCACACTATAGCGGTTTGTTTCCGATCTCGCCTGTCTGTCTACGCTTCTTCATATCTAGACTCTCCATCAATAACCTGACTCGATGGCGTGCTGAAATAAACGCCTGGAAACTCTTCAACCCCGAACTTTTCTCATCACTGCTATAGAACTTCCTAATGGAGTACAGTGCCACTAAAGGGCTGTGCAAAGATATACTAAGCCTAGGCGATCGCTAGCGCTAGCTTTGATCTATTCGACTTAATTGACCATCATTCAAATTTACGAGTCAAATAAGTAGCAATAATTTCAAATCTAGGCGCGATCGGGCAATAAAGCCGCTAAACTACGAACTGTTGACTATTCTGTCTGACTTTCAACGGGGCAAGGTGCCACCAGAGACTTCAGGCAATATCAGGTCAACGCCTAATTAAGGTGAACTCAAGAGTTGAATTCAACAACTGGATTCAAATTCGCTGAATAGCACGGTGAGGAATTGTTAGAGAGCATGAATTCAGGAATCGACCTCCAGGGCAGTTTCGTCGATATCGCAACACAATTTGGGCTATCAACCGGAGTTTCCAAAGTCTTATGGATGCCCTTCCCGCTGCTGTTGATGCTGGTCTCTGCAACGGTAGGTGTTTTGGTCACAACCTGGTTAGAGCGTAAGGTGTCGGCTGCGGCACAGCAGCGCATTGGGCCAAACCTCGCAGGGCCGTTGGGAATTTTTATTCCCGCTGCAGATGGACTAAAGCTTTTGGTCAAGGAAGACATCTTGCCGACCAAGGTTGACCCATTTCTTTACACGATGGGACCTGTCTTGGTTGTCGTTCCGGTCTTTCTTTCGTATTTAGTTGTTCCGTTCGGGCAAAACATCCGCATTACAGATCTAGGAATCGGAATTTTTCTCTGGATTGCTCTGTCCAGTATTGCTCCTATTGGTCTGCTGATGTCAGGTTATTCATCCAACAACAAATACGCGCTATTAGGGGGGCTCAGAGCTGCGGCTCAGTCAATTAGCTATGAGCTACCTTTAGCGCTGTCTGTGTTGGCGATCGTGCTGATGTCCAATTCTCTCAGCACAATCGACATTGTGGAACAGCAATCCGCATATGGCATCTTAAGCTGGAATGTCTGGCGGCAACCCGTTGGTTTCATCATCTTTTGGATTGCGGCTTTAGCTGAATGCGAGCGTCTTCCTTTTGACTTACCAGAAGCTGAAGAAGAACTCGTCGCGGGCTATCAAACCGAATATGCAGGCATGAGATTTGCATTGTTTTACCTAGGCTCTTATGTGAATCTGGTTTTATCAGCTTTGTTTGTTTCCGTACTTTATCTGGGAGGCTGGAGTTTCCCGATTCCTGTGGAAATGATTGCGGACTGGATCGGCGTTAGTGAAACAACGTCATGGCTACAAGTGCTAACCGGGGCACTGGGCATCATGATGACAGTGTTCAAAGCTTATTTGCTCGTCTTTTTGGCTGTTTTGCTGCGATGGACTGTCCCTAGAGTTCGCATTGACCAATTGCTCGACTTAGGCTGGAAATTTTTGTTGCCCGTCTCTTTGGCCAACGTTCTGATTACAGCTGCTTTAAAATTGACGTTCCCTGTTGCCTTTGGCGGATAGAGAGTCTCCTCCCGAGGTTAAGTGAGCTTCATCAGTATGTGAGGTTTGGTTTTCTGAATGTTTTGGGACATCTCTCATCAAGCTGCTAGGTGGGTTGAAGATAAGGACTAAAGCTCATGCTTAAATTTCTCAAGCAAGTTACAGACTATACAAAGGGCGCTGTAGATGCTGCTCGATTTATTGGTCAGGGACTTTCTGTGACCTTCGATCATATGCAGCGTCGTCCAGTGACCGTTCAATATCCCTATGAAAAGCTGATTCCTTCTGAGCGCTATCGGGGTCGCATCCACTTTGAGTTTGATAAGTGCATCTCTTGTGAGGTATGCGTTCGCGTTTGCCCTATCAACTTGCCTGTAGTCGATTGGGAGTTCAACAAAGAAGCGAAGAAGAAAAAGTTGAAGCACTACAGCATCGACTTTGGGGTTTGTATTTTCTGTGGCAACTGCGTTGAATATTGTCCAACCAACTGTTTGTCGATGACAGAAGAGTATGAGCTAGCGGCCTACGATCGCCACGAACTCAACTACGACAATGTGGCATTGGGTCGTTTGCCTTATAAGGTGACGCAAGATCCGATGGTGACGCCTTTGCGCGAATTAGCTTATCTTCCTAAGGGAGTGATGAATCCACACGATCTTCCTGAGGGAGCTCGTCGTGCAGGCAAATTGCCCGAGGAAATCTTAGACGAAATGAAAGAGACTCAAGACGGTGAGTCTGAAGCAGCAAGCGCAAATGCAAAGTGAGGAACAAGCGTGAATTTAGCGGATGGAGTTCAAATTGTATCGCTAGCCATCTTGGCTTTGATGATGATCGGGTCAGCGTTAGGAGTGGTTCTTCTTTCCAGTATCGTTTACTCCGCTTTTTTGCTAGGAGCGGTATTTGTCAGCATGTCTGGCCTATTCATCTTGCTTAATGCTGGCTTTGTTGCTGCTGCGCAAATTCTGATTTACGTCGGTGCTGTCAACGTGCTGATTCTATTTGGAATCATGCTGGTCAACAAGCGTGAAGACTTTATCGAAATCAAAAATGCTTGGCTGGGTCGTCTGGTGACTGCCGCAGTCTGCGTCGGTCTCTTTGCCCTGCTTGGAACCATGATTCTAGCGACGCCTTGGTCAGTATCGACCGCTGTTGCAGCAGGTGATGAGGCCACGGTGATTATCGGAATGCACTTGTTCAGTGACTATTTACTTCCGTTCGAGCTGGCTTCAGTATTGTTGTTGATGGCTTTAATTGGAGCGATCGTTTTGGCTCGTCGAGAGTTCTTGCCAGACGACGACGCGACGGATGCGACCAATGCTCCTGTTTTTACCTTGCCAGAGCGCTCTCGTGAGTTAGCAACGCTCAGTCGAGACAAATCGAGCTGATAGTTCGCATTGCGTCGGAAAATTTCTTTGAACGGTTTTGTTCTCTCGACCTTTCATGATTACTGTTGGTGTGAAGTCAAGCTATGCAACTTGAGTATTTTCTTCTTATTGCTGCTGCCCTATTCTGCATTGGTATCTATGGCTTGGTGACCAGTCGCAACGCCATCCGCGTATTGATGTCAATTGAGCTGCTGCTGAATGCGGTCAATCTAAATCTGATTGCGTTTTCCAATTATCTTGACCCGTCAGAAATTCGAGGCCAGGTCTTCGGTGTCTTTGTGATTACCATCGCGGCCGCAGAATCAGCGGTGGGTTTGGCAATCGTTCTCTCTATCTATCGGAATCGCGATACGGTGGACATGGAACAGTTTAATTTGCTTAAGTGGTAGCGCTTGAACTTCCATAGGGTGAGGAGCTGTCCTTTGATCATTCTTCTGCAGAGATGGAGCGCGCGTGCATCTCAACCAAGTTATTATTGCTCATAAGGCTGGAGATGCGCTGAGCAAGCGCTGGGCAGAGCAGTGCTCAAAGCAGCTTGAGGCAAGGGGGTGCCATGTTTTGATGGGGCCGAGCGGGCCTAAAGACAATCCGTACCCGGTTTTTTTGTCTTCAGTGACTCAGCCAATTGACTTGGCTATAGTCTTTGGTGGAGATGGAACAGCTCTGGCTGCTGCCCGTCACTTGGCAGAGGATGGAATCCCGATTCTTGCTGTGAATATTGGTGGACATCTGGGTTTTTTGACAGAGTCCAACGATGACTTCGAAGATACGGAAAAAGTCTGGGATCGACTGCTGAGCGATCGCTTTGCCGTTCAGCGGCGGATGATGCTGCAAGCCACCACTCATGAAGGCGGGCGCTCAAACCTGGAACCCGTGAGCGATCGCTACTTGGCTCTGAACGAGATGTGTGTCAAACCTGCATCAGCCGATCGCATGATTACTTCCATTCTAGAAATGGAAATTGATGGAGAAATCGTCGATCAGTATCAGGGGGATGGGCTCATTGTTGCGACCCCGACAGGCTCGACCTGCTACACCGTTGCGGCAAACGGCCCCATCGTTCACCCTGGTATGGACGCAATGGTGATTACTCCTATTTGTCCGTTGAGCTTGTCGAGTCGTCCGATTGTGTTGCCTCCTGGATGTGTGGTCAGCATTTGGCCTTTGGCTGACAATGATCTGAGCACCAAACTCTGGATGGATGGAGTTTTAGCTACGTCGATTTGGCCGGGTCAGCGCGTTGATATTCGGATTGCAGACTGCAATGCTCAGTTCATTATTTTGAGAGAAAACTATTCTTACTATCAAACCTTGCGTGAGAAATTGCATTGGGCAGGTGCCCGAATTCGCTACAGCAACAATCACCGCAATTAGTTCATTAGGTCGTTGGAACCAGCAGGCTTAGTGATGAGCACCCGTACGCTTCGATGAATGGCGATCGCCACTGTCGCGCACTGTCCACTGTCATACGTGAGTTCGATGAACAGAAGTGGCAGCACCACCCGCAGATCCCCTCGATGCAGCGAGAACATCCGATTCGTCCCTGCATTGCACCGGAGTGAAGTCATGATCATCGTGATTGCGTTCCACGGCTCCGGCTATCGCACGTTTAATACCAATTCTCTTAACTGGGGCTACAGACTCTGCAACCATGAAGGAGCAGAGTTTGGGACATCCGTCATCTGGTACCAAAGATTGACTCATCCAAAAGTAGCTGGGATTTGCTTACCCACTCTCTTGTTTCATCCATATATAGCTACAGCCATTAGCCTTAGGACGTTTTTGTAGCCGCGCGCCGCGTGGCTACAAAAACGTCTATGTCCTAAATAAGCTGACTACAGCTATAGAACACCTCTTACTGCGCGGATAGGTTAGGACAGATATTTATGGAGAAGCCGCGCACCGCGCGGCTTCTCCATA
>CAKZMO010000165.1 GCA_937128595.1 uncultured cyanobacterium
TGATGGAGAAGCCGCGCACCGCGCGGCTTCTCCATCAATATCTGTCCTAACCTATTTGCGCATTGCTATACGGAGGGGCAAACTTTAGCTGGGTTGAGCCGTTACTCCATTTTCTGCTCAATCAGCTGGAAAGAAGGAGACGACAGTTTATGCAGAAGTTTGGAGCATTTCGCGAACATCAGTAACTTCTCCGGCGATCGCCGCTGCTACAACCATTGCAGGACTCATCAGTAGCGTCCGACCTGAGGAAGAACCCTGTCGTCCTTTGAAGTTGCGGTTTGAAGAAGATGCGCTGATTTGACGCCCCACCAATTTGTCAGGATTCATTGCAAGACACATCGAACAGCCCGCTTCTCGCCATTCAAACCCAGCGGCCTCGAAGATTTGATCCAGCCCCTCTGCTTCAGCTTCTTGCTTGACTCGTTCTGAGCCAGGTACCACAAACGCTTTAACATCGGACGAAACGTGATGTCCGCTAGCAACTTTGGCAGCTTCACGCAGATCGGTGATGCGACCATTGGTACAGCTCCCGATAAAACAGACATCCACCTTGGTGCCCTTTATCGGAGTGCCAGGAGCCAAATCCATGTAGCTGTATGCTTCTTCAGCAATAAAGCGATCGCCCTCAGGTAGCGACTCTGGTGTTGGCACGGCTTCGCTGACGCTAATGCCCTGCCCTGGAGTGATGCCCCAAGTGATCGTCGGCCCAATCTCCGCTGCATCAAACACGACGACATCATCATATTCTGCATCGGCGTCACTGGCGATCGCCCGCCACCAGTCTACAGCTTTGTCCCAGTCTTCTCCTTTGGGTGCAAAGTCTCGACCTTTGAGATAATCGAACGTGGTGTCGTCTGGATTGACGTAGCCACAGCGTGCCCCACCCTCAATAGACATATTGCAGACGGTCATGCGCTCTTCCATCGACATCTGCTCGAAGGTGCTGCCAGCATATTCATAGGCATAGCCCACCCCCCCTTTCACTCCGAGCTTGCGAATGATGTGGAGAATGACATCTTTTGCATAAACCCCAGGCGGCAAGTCACCATTCACCTCAATCCGTCGCACCTTCAGTTTTGACAAGGCCAAGGTTTGAGATGCCAGTACGTCGCGTACCTGACTGGTGCCAATGCCGAAGGCGATCGCCCCAAAGGCTCCGTGGGTTGAGGTGTGGCTGTCACCACAGGCAATTGTCATCCCTGGCTGGGTCAAGCCCTGCTCTGGAGCAATGACGTGAACAATACCCTGGCTACCCGAACCGATGTTGTAAAACCGAATGTCATGATCTTTACAGTTGCGCTCCAGCTCCAAAATCATCTCTTCTGCAAGAGTGTCTAGAAATGGTCGTGCCTGGTTTTCCGTCGGAACAATGTGATCGACGGTAGCAACTGTGCGTTGGGGAAACATGACGCTTAGGTTTCTCTCCCGCAGCATTGCAAACGCCTGGGGACTGGTGACCTCGTGGATCAGATGCAGTCCGATGAAGAGTTGGGTTTGTCCGGAGGGGAGAGTGCCGACAGTGTGTGAGTTCCACACCTTATCAAATAGGGTTCCTTTGCTCATGACGGTTCGTGCTGGCGGTGCTGGGTAATGATTGAGTTCAGAACTGTGGTTCAGAACAGAATGCCACAAACCGTTATAGTAACGCGAATTAGGGAACAGCACCGAGCAAAAAAATACCAGAGATGACTCGACGCTATTACCGTTTTGGGTTACGTCAATGAGCGAGGATGCAATACTTTGCATCCTCAGAATTTAACATTAAGCAGCACTGCCTTGACGGCGGCGTAACGCGATACCAGCAATTCCGACTAACACAAGTGCTCCTGCCGTACCCGGTTCAGGCACATCTGCTGCGTCATCAACAGCAACAATTTCACCTGCTGCAACAGGTAGCACAGCTTTATAGCCACCCGTGCCATTGACTTCGCCATCGGTGCCAAGTCCTGTTCCTTCTGCAACAGTCAGCCCGTGATAGACAATCTCGCGAAAATCTAATGGAAACAGGTCTGATGCCTCAAACATGTCTCCTTCCTCTGGCGTCAATACATTGCTGCCAAAGATGCTTTGATCGGTCAGATCATAGGTCATGGTGTAACTAGCATTACCATCAGTCGTGTTGACCGTCTCAATCGGCAACACAATTGGCCCGTAGACAGGGCCTCCTTCAGCGAGTTCAATGAATCCATCTCCATCTGCATCTTGCTCTAGGGTCGGAGTCATAGAATCAGCGACTTCTCCTCCGGCAAAAAGCCCGTGAATGTGACCCACGTGAGGCTGATTAGGTTCAAAGCCACTGCCATCGAAGCTGACGGTAAGAGATTCCATGTCGTCAGAGACATCAAATAGGAGCGTTCCAGAAACCCCTGAGTTATTGAGGGTTTCGAGGTCGGCTCTAAAACTGGCCGCTTGAGCTGATACAGCAGATAGCCCCAGAAGCGAAGCACTGAGTAGAGTCACTCTAATTAGATTTTTCATAATTTCCATAAAATGAGCGTCAAGAACCGAAACTTTTAATAAGAAGCAACGGCCTATGTCTAGTACGAACTTCCCCCTATACTTGGATGACATTGATGTGAAAAATATGTGAATCGCCCGCAGAATGCCTCATCCTGTCTGCCTTAGAGAGAATATATTGTTTCGATAAAGTCTAGAGAGCTAATGTAAAGGTGAGGTGAAGCAGGCTGATTCAACTGACAGTTATTAAGCAGTTGTCAAGTCTGTGGACATCAGTAAACCGAGGTATTGCGACGAAAAAACTCCAAGACATTGATTGTCTCGGAGCTAGATTGCGATGGGTTACTGGGAATTCAGTTGATCCGAAGAGACTGGGATTGAACCCACTAGGCTTAGATCCTCACAGTGCCACCATCGAAGAGTGGAACTGTCATAGAAAAGTTTTCTCCGTAGGTGAGCTTTTGCTCTTCTAGAATGCCGAGAGCAACCTGCTCACCTAGGCGAATCGATTCGATGTAGTCGGTGAAATAGTGGACTCCAGCCCAGTTGCGGCCAATAGCAATATTAGACGCCAGTTTGTTCAACTCTCCTTCCACCGTTAGCGGTTGTTCGAGGCTAACTTTCTGGAGAGCCGTGCCTTGAGAGTTTGACTCAAAGCAAATGGGTTCTTTTGTCGCTGGGTCGAGCAACAGCGCACCGTGGTCAAAGAAAGCTTTGAGAATGGTGACACAAGCTCCGGCAACCGTGCCATGCCCTGCTCCATAAGCGGGGTGCATGGGGGAGCCTTCGGGAAATGCCATCGGCAAAAGAAATGAATCGGGCCAACCTCTGTTGCGATCGCCCATACGGTCTTCGAACACCTCATTTTGCTTGGCATTGTGGGCGGCAATTTCCCTGAGAAAATCTTCTCCAAAGCCCTCAGCCATTGCACCAATTACATCCAATCCTTCGCGATCGTTGTTGCAGTAGCGGCTCAGCCATCCTCCGATCACTTCGGGTCTTGCGCGTCGATGCACGTTGAATTTTTGAAAACGCACCGCCTTGAGCGCACGAGTTGCTACCTCTGTCACTAGAGAGAGAATGTGGGGGCCACCAAATTGAGCAAAGCCCTGCTGGCGATCGCGGAAATCGTCGTCTTGGAAAGGAATGCCTGGATCGAAGGGCAACTTTAGTCCTAGTAAAATTAGGCAAGCGTTGAGATACGCCTCATACAGCGCATCGTAGTGAACGTAGGTTGCGAGATCGCGAGGGGTCGCCATAAACCGATACTTAGGATACTGTTCGTAGGTTTCTACTCCGCGCAGATCGGCTCCATTTTGCACGTCCAACCAGGCTTCCCAGGTGGTCATGTAGTCTTTTTCGTTGGCCGCATTGCGAACTCGCTGGTCGATTCGAATGGAGCCGTAGGCAATCTGTCCATCCTCGATGCTTTGCGCATCATCTAACCCCGCATTTCCGATCAAGAGAAACTGAGATAGATAAGGCCCAACTGCATCACCAGGAGTAATGCCCCGAAAAAGGGTCTGCGCCGTGAAAGGCTCTCGTGCGCGCGATCGCTCTGCCGCTGTTAATGGGTCGCGGAATCTATCGATATTGCCTTGAGAACCACGAATCCACTCTGTCTGGTTCATCCGGCCAATCGCACAATCGACATCAGAGTTGTCAGAGCAGTTGGTCTTGAATTCTGAGAAAGGAACCTCTCGCAGCAGAGCCATTGAGTAGACTTCGACCATTTCGCTGATCAATTCCGGACTATCCAGCACCGGAGCTGGAGGCATGGTGACTGCTTGAGCATCAGGGCCTTCTAAATCGAATGTATTGCCAGCTCCGGCACTCTCCCAAGCTCGAACTGGGGTGCACCCTCGCAGTGCAATACTCGATTTCCACAGAGGATTTTCGGGTTCGGGCTTGCCTTGGGAATTCAGCGGCCCTAAAGCCGTGGCTTGAAAATCAAGAGTATTTCCAGAGTCGAGACCCCGTATAAACTGTTGGAAGTCGTCAGGGTTTGCGATAACTCCGTTGTAATCGTGGGGAAGTCCTTTGGTGTAGCTGCCAAGGAAGGTCGGCTGGTTGTCGGCGTTCCGATAGCGCAGTTCTTCCCCGTTGTTGATATGGATGGGATGAGGGCGATCGCTCGCCAGTTGGGCGGCTTTTTGACGAACACGTAACGCTTCAAGTCTGCGGTCATTCATAAATCTTGCTCTCCAAGAGTCAACGTGGATGACGACACGGCAAAGTCTGGGGTATCGAATCTCGTCAACCTTGCGGGTTCGTTGTTCTAAGTCTGGCAATAGAGCCGGGTCTTCCACAGCACCCCCACGGGTACTTTCAACACCGCTGGCTTTTGGAGAAGTGGGTCGAAAAAGAGGATTCAGTCAGACAGCATCGACAACTGGGGAGAAACTTCTGTCAGTGTTTAGACAATGTTTAGACGATTTGTAGTCAAGCCCAAGATGATGAAGAGGAAGCCATCTCCGCTTCTTGCTGAAACAAGTCAATCGCTAAATTTCGTTAAGATAGTTGAAGCATTGGCTAGACACAATTGAAATAGACGTTGATGGGAGATGCAGCATGTACTTGACTTACTACGGAGCAAATTCTTGGTTAATGGAATTTGACCATTTGCGTGTGCTGGTCGATCCGTGGCTGGTCGGTTCGCTGGTTTTCGCAAACATGAACTGGCTATTTAAGGGCGATCGCCAGCAACCTGTAGAGTCTATTCCCGAAAACATCGATTGCATTTTGCTGTCTCAGGGACTGGAGGATCATGCACACCGTCCAACCCTAAAGCAACTAGATCGGCAGATCCCTGTAATTGCTTCTCCCAACGGTGCAAAAGTCGCGCAGGAGATAGGCTACACCCAAGTCACCGCTTTAGCTCCTGGTGAGACAACCACATTTCGAGACAGCCTGGAAGTCCGTGCTCTCACGGGCGCACCTGTCGGAATCCAGCCTGAAAACGGCTACTGGTTGAAGCACCGTCCATCAAGCACGACGATCTATTACGAACCCCACGGTTTTCCTCCCTCCGACCTCGATCAACTTGGAACCGTTGATGTTGCGATTAGTCCCATCGTCAGCCTCAAACTTCCTGTTGTGGGAGCCATCATTCAAGGGGATAAGACTGCTATCGACATTGCCAAAACTCTCAAGCCCCAAGTCTTTTTACCCACGGCAGCCGGAGGCGACATCGAATATCAAGGCTTGCTGAATGAGATACTTAGCCAAGTCGGCGGTGGCGAGCAACTTCGAGCAAAATTTTTAAAAGAAAATCTTGCGACCCAACTCATTGAGCCTCAGGTTCAAACCGCCTTCGAGGTTCCTTTAGCGATAAGAGCTGCTACATAAATAGAAACTTTCGGTTCTTCTGAACATCATGAGCGCGGAAATACGTTATGACTCCGCGCTCATCAAGCAGCCGTTCATACGAAGCTAGAGACAGACTAATAGGGGCCAAACATTTGGTTTGCAGCGCAGTCAGATTCGTCGCTGTGGAAAAAGTCGTCAAGTAGGCTCATGAGACCTGCTCGATCCAAATAACCATTACTGTCTGTGTCAATGACGGGAAACACACGCGGGGCATAAACAGGAGAGACATTAAAAATACTGAGAAACTCTCCCCATTCTGGTTCTCTAATCTTGCCGTCTTCGTTGACATCAAAAGCTTCCAGCACAAGATTCATCAAGGTTCGAAGACTCTGATAATATCGATCAGAATCGTTGAGCACACCATCGTAATACGACAGCCATTCTTCTAAGTTGACTTGGCCGTTGTGAGACTTGTCTGCTGCTGCACGTAGATGCTTCCAGTCATATTCAAACTGGTTCACGAGCGTCAGATAACGGGGCGACCGAAAAGACCAGTTGCGACGTGCCGCGAGTTTCTTCGCAATTTGCTCAAAGTTTTCAGCCTCGATACAGCCGCTACAATCTGCGTCGTACATACTGAAATATTTGACAAGCTTTCGGGTTTGAAGTTCAGTGAGCATATTTCACGATTCCTCCGAGGATAGATACAAGACCATGCATACTCTTCAACGTCCATACTATGATGCAAGAGGAAGATAAATTTTTGTAACATACTTTGACTCTATCCTCTAACCCTATTGAAAATATGCCCGCTGCGACAAAATGGCATCGGCTTCTTCCCCTCTGGACGGGGGATGAAACAGTCGTTCAGAGGGGACTTCCCCATGAGCAGCTTTCACCCACCTGGCAAGTCCTACTTTTAGGCGATGGCTCTCCAACCCGCCACCTGCGGCTTTTGACAGGTGAAACGACGGAAGTGGATGTGATCGACATGTCACTCATTGGGAACGACAGTGATGAAGCTCCGACTCTGATTCAGAGAGTTCCTGGGCCTCGTCTGCGCCGACAGGTTTGGCTCAAAACTGCTTCTGGTCAACGCTTAGCCTATGCAACTTCTTGGTGGGAAGCTAGTCATGTCGATGAGTATCTGCAAAACCGTTCGTTACCGATTTGGGCGAGCCTAGCACGACTCAGAACAGAGCTTTATCGAGATGTGCGCGGTGTCTGCTATGGCACCTCTAGTGTTCTTGAAGAGACCTTTGGAGAGTCTGGCCCCTTTTGGGGGCGACACTACTTGTTTTGGCACGATGGACAACCCTTGACGCTTATCTACGAGGTGTTCTCTCCCTACCTTCAACGGTATTTAGGTTCGATGTCGTAAGAGGATGTTTGAAAAGTATTAGACAGCAAGCTGGAACACTACTGATCCTCTAAATCCTCCTTGAGAAGGAGGACTTTGATTCTGGTTCTTTCAAGGTGGGCTCAGGGAGATCTGAAGTAGTATGGATGACTTCTCAAACAACTTCTAAGGAAGGTTTGATCATCAATCATCAGAAGACATCGCAGGCTTAAATATCTGCGTCGTGAATTTTTTGGGGGGAGTGAGTGGTTTGTCGTCCGCAACAGCGCTCAATGCCCATGCTGTCCAGCAGCAAATCGCTCACGGCGTTAGCAACCGCAAACTCGCTGTAAAAGCTACGGGAGAAGTCGAACGCCTCCATTTCTGCCACGATTGCCAGTACCAGGCATCCTACGTCGTTTTCGCCTTCTAAACGCTGTCGCATAAAGACTTGAGCGGCTCGTTCAGCAATGACCTGATTGACTGGCTCAGGCAAAAATTCCTCGTCTAACCAAGTCTTCAATGCGATTTGTAGCCACTGCTGCTCTTGCATTGCATCAACAGCGGGAGGCAGAATGAGCGGATCAACGGGAGTGGTCATAGCTTACTCAATCGTGATCAACGGTATGATTTTTCAAAATCTGAGTGTGTCTCTGTAAAGTCGAAATTCTCTGTAGACTGTAGAAAAAGACTAGCGTAACGATTAACCGTCTCAAACAAGCATTTTCGAACGTTCAGAGATTGTATGCAGTTTAACATTCCTGCCATTGTCAGCGGATATGCTCGCGGATACTTCTTGATGGCAGAAGGCACTTCAGACGAGTTGGGGTGGTATTCCAGCCAAGAACGAGCTTTGATTCCTTTGGACGATCGCTTTCGCTATCCGCGATCGCTCAGACGAGTCCTCAATCAAAATACGTTCACCGTGGCGGTAAACCGTGCCTTTGGTGACGTTGTTGAAGGGTGTGCCGATCGCGATAGCACCTGGATTTCAGACGAACTCAAGGACGTTTATCTGGCTCTTCATCGAGAAGGGTGGGCTTACAGTTTTGAGACCTGGCAAGGCGATGAGCTGGCTGGGGGAATTTTAGGCTTAGTCATCGGTGGTGCTTTTATCGGCGAATCTATGTTCTACCGTATTCCCGATGGTTCTAAGGTCGCGATGGTGAAGCTTGTAGAAAGACTGCGATCGCGCAACTTCACGCTATTCGATGCCCAGATGAACAATCCCCATCTAGAGCGGTTTGGTGCCCACGTCATTTCCAACAAAGACTACCAGGACTTGCTGAAACAAGCGCTCAAAAATCAGTGTCGTTTCAGTTAAAAGGGTAATGGCTCAAGTTTGAAATGAGGACATATTGCGATGCGCTTCCCAAGACTGTCCTAAGACATTGACCTTAAAGTTTCAGAACGGCCATGAAAGCTTCCTGCGGCACATCGACTGTACCGATCGCCTTCAGTCGTTTCTTTCCCTTAGCTTGTTTTTGCAAGAGCTTTTTCTTACGGCTAATATCGCCGCCATAGCACTTGGCGAGTACATCTTTTCGTAATGCAGGAATGTGTTCACTGGCAATGACACGACTGCCAATTGCCGCTTGCACAGGAATCTTAAACTGGTGACGTGGGATTAGTTCTTTCAGCTTTTCAACGAGAGCTTTGCCGACGAAGTAGGCTTTATCACGGTGAACGATGGTTGAAAGCGGATCAACCGGGTCGCCGTTGATCATGATATCTAGTTTCACCAGCGGGTTCTCCCGATAGCCAAGGAATTGATACTCCATACTGGCGTAGCCCTTAGAACGGGACTTGAGCTGATCGAAAAAGTCAGTCACCACTTCAGCCAAGGGCAGCTCATAGACTAGGGTCGTGCGTCCTTGAGCGAGATACTTCATATCTTTGAATTCGCCCCTGCGGCTCTGGCTCAGCTCCATCAGAGGGCCGACAAACTCTTCTGGCAAGATCATTTCGACCCGAACATAAGGCTCCTCGATTTTTTCGCGATATTGCGGATCAGGAAGCAGGCTGGGATTGTCAACCCGAATCACCTCGCCTTCATTGGTGGTGACGCGGTAAATAACGGATGGAGCCGTGGTGATTAGATCGAGGTTATATTCCCGCTCCAGCCGTTCCTGCACAATTTCCATGTGCAGCAATCCCAAAAAGCCGCATCGAAACCCAAAACCCATTGCACTAGACGTTTCTGGCTCGTACTGAAGAGCTGCATCGTTGAGCCGCAAGCGGTCAAGGGCTTCTCTCAAATCTCCATATTGGTCGGCATCGGTGGGAAACAGACCACAAAACACCATGGGTCTTGCTTCTTTATATCCTGGCAACGGTTCAGGTGCTTGTGCTTTGGCGAGGGTAATGGTGTCGCCAACTCGGGCGTCTTCTACCGATTTGATTGCAGCAGCGACATAGCCCACCTCTCCGGCATGAAGCTCGTCTACTTCGACCTGCCCCGGAGAAAGGACACCGATCTCATCGATGTCATATTCCTTGCCGGATGCCATGAGTCGAATGCGATCGCCCTTTTTTAGTCGCCCATCCATAATTCGGAAGTAGACGATGACGCCGCGATAGCTGTCGTAATAGCTGTCAAAAATCAAGGCTCGGAGCGGTTCTTCAGTCTTGTCTTGAGGAGGCGGAACCAGAAAAACAATAGATTCCAAGATTTCGGGAACGCCAATGCCTTCTTTCGCAGAGGCAAGAATCGCGTTGCTACAGTCTAAGCCAATAATTTCTTCGATTTCTGCCTTGACCCGCTCAGGATCAGCTCCAGGCAAATCAATCTTGTTGAGCACCGGAATGATTTCCAGGTCGTTCTCTAACGCGAGATACACATTAGCAAGGGTTTGAGCCTCTACACCTTGAGAGGCATCGACAACCAGCAGCGCCCCCTCACAGGCAATAAGCGATCGCGACACTTCGTAGGAAAAGTCTACATGTCCAGGAGTGTCAATCAAATTGAGCACATATTCTTCATTGTCGCGCGCTTTGTAATGCATCCGCGCGGCCTGAAGCTTGATGGTAATGCCCCGTTCTCGCTCTAGATCCATCGAGTCTAGAAACTGCTCTTTCATCTGGCGATCGCTCACTGTGCCCGTCGTCTGAAGCAGCCTGTCAGCTAAAGTTGACTTGCCGTGGTCGATGTGGGCAATGATAGAAAAATTGCGAATCCGAGAAACGGGTGCATCGGTCATAGAAAGTTACGCGCTCAACAAATTCTGCAAGAACAAAGCAAGAGTCTTAGCACATTGTAATGCTTTTGCATGATGAGGCTGGATTCTGAAGTGGATTCCTGGAGTGAACCAAACCTCGACATTCAAACAGAATCTGACTCTTCTACACCCAACTGCACATCTTCATAAAGTAAATCGAGGGACTCTTGCCAGCTCACGCTAGCCAGATCCAGCGATTCTCCGGCAATGTAGGTTTGTAAGTCCCAATGGCGGTTAGCAAGACGGCGGTAACGGTCAACGCTCATCTGCTCGGCATCAATCAGCACATATTCTTGCAACGTCGAGAGGCGGCGATAGTGGCTGAACTTATCGCTTCGGTCAAAAGCGGCAGTGCTGGGCGACAGTACTTCTACAATCAAGCAAGGGTAGCGGATCAGTTTAATCGCATTCTGATCCCGTGAATCACAACTCACCATCACATCAGGGTAGTGATAAGGCCCGTTCTTAGAGATTTCGACTTTGACATCAGCGAAGAAGACCCGACACCCTTCACCTCGTAAGTGGGCTTTCAGAAGGGCAAACAGATTTCCAGCAATCAGGTTGTGAGGAATCGTGCCGCCTGTCATGGCAAAGACTACACCATCCACAAAGGCGTACTTTATATCTTGGGTGGCTTCCCAGTCTAAGTATTGCTGGGGAGTCATGGTGTTGAATTGAGACTCAGCAATCATGGCTCAAAATCACGGTTGCAATCAACGCTTCTTTGCCAAACACATGTCGAAATGTCGAAGCTCTATCGAATTTGAATGACTGGGAGTCTGTCGAGGTTGTTCTACAAAAACAAAGACAAGAACCTTAGCACATTGTAATGCTTTTGCAGGATGAGGCTGGATTTGGAGTGATGGTTGGCTCCGACCTCATGGCGACAGCAGCATACAGACACGACTCCTCCATCCTGTGAACAAGAGCGTGACTTTATATAGAGTCAAATGACTCTGAAGCATCTTTCCTACAGCATAATGCTGGGTTACTGATCCGCTTAATACCTTTCATAATCCATGAAAGATCTCTCGTCATAATCGCCTACCTATCCTTATGGTTATTGCTGCCTCGCCTTCTCTCGGTATTCAAGGATCAGACCAGAGCACCATCCGCATTGTCGAAGTGGTAGCGCTCGAAATACCAGACTCAGACGCATTCAAATACAAATGCCGCGTAGTCGTCAAATCTGCTAACACAGTACAGATTCAAAAAGACCTGATGACCCGCTTGCAGCCAAACTGGTTGGTTGACGTAGTGCATCACGGGGATTGTGCGATCGCCCTCACACTGCTCTTTCGGGAAGGGGGACTGGGAGAGCCTTGGCAGGAAGCCGGAACGGTTGAGTTTGAAACTCAGGGATTATTTGAAAGCGAGCGCAGTGTAGAGGTCGAACGTGCTGTCAATACATGGAGTTTGGCTCCTAACCTAACGCTCAAAACTCGCCTCATTCAAAGTCAACACAGTTCCCAAAGTGATGCAGTTTCCCTCAGCTTAGCGGCAACCCAGGCTCGCAAGCGTAAACGCCCTCCCCTCAGCGCGGAAGATAAAATTCCTGTGGAGCTGCCGGAAGCCATTCCTCTAACCATGCCCGAAGCGGTCATCGTCAAAGATGTATGGAATAAGCTGCGGTCTTGGAAGGAACTGCAAATGGAAATCTTCTACAAGCGACTGCTTGTAGAGGTTCCAGATCTCGAATATCTGTTCGGCGAAGCAATCGATGGAATGCCGGACTATCTCTACGAAATGTTCGACTGCTGCGTTCGCCAGCTTTGTCCCCATACTGAAAATGTGATTACTGAACCCCTAATGGGGGTGCCGCATTCAATCTCTTCCTGCCCACAGTTCCAACCTGGAAAAATACAGATCTCCGTTGGTGTCGTGCAAATCACCACTGACGCGGGTAAAACACGCCAGGGACTATGTTCTAACTATTTGGCAAGAGCCACCGCAGGCGACCCCATCCGGATTGAGACCCATACGTCCGATTTTCGTCCTCCCAGTGGATCCTTCTGCTCCTCTACTCATGGTCGGCCCTGGCACAGGCGTGTCACCGCTGATTGCCTTCCTCCAACACCGGGAGTATTTGCAAAATCAAGGAGCATCGCTCGGAGACGCTACTCTTTACTTTGGTTGCCGCAACCACAGTGACTTTCTCTACGAAGAACAGCTCAAAGCTTGGTTAGAGCAAGGAATACTGACAGATTTACAGGTCGCTTTTTCCCGCTTAACTGACCAGAAAGTCTACGTCCAGACCTTAATGCAGCAAAATGCCTCAGCCCTATGGCAAAAACTGAGTCATCCTCAATGTCATTACTACGTTTGTGGCGATGCTCGCATGGCAGGCAATGTGTTTGATGTGTTTATGGCGATCGCCAAATCCGAAGGCAAGCTCACCCATCTCGAAGCGGTAGAATTTTTTGATCAAATGAAGAAGGAAAAGCGCTTTTCGACAGATGTGTGGGGAGTGACTCTGAACTTCAAGCAAGCCATCAAGCAAGTCGAAAAAGACAACTATGCCCGTGCCGAGAAGTGGTTGGCTAGTTTGTAGTCTATGCTTTGACAATCGTTCAAACAGAACGACAAAAATCAAGACTCTGAAGTGCCTGACCATCTGAACAGTTTAGGCAACTGAGCCAAGTCTAAGAGGTAATTCACTCCCCAAATGAATATTTCGCCAATGAATAAAATTGGAATCCAACCTAGATCTGATTCACTTTGAACGAGGGTTAATCCTTCGTAGAGTTGCCACAGTCGATAGGGGACATAAAGATAGGGCACCATCACCCAAACCACCGACCGAAATTGTCTCAAGGACACGATTTCGGCAACAACTTGCAGCACCAACATGACGAAATACGCCAGAAGAACCACCAATGTTGTGTAATAGCCCTGCCATAGACTCCAGCCTAAGACGACAATAGGTGGCACAAGTCCGAAAAACTGAACCGAACCAAACCAGTATTTGAACCAGTCGGGCAGGGGTTTGGGCAGTTCAAACGGCTTTACCTCTCGCCATGCCCACCCTGTCCAGATTAGGAAGACAAGTGAAATCAAGAAAAATACACTGTTTTCGACCAGTAGTTGACGTCCTATTTCCGCTGGCCATAGAGCGTCTGGATGATTCATCATGCTACTTCGTTAGAGATGCCTGTTGCGACCACACGTCTTGAGCATCAGACCAGATGTTCATGAGTCGTTCTGAGAACAGTTTAAGAGTATCGGCTTCGTCTTTGGTATTGGCATAGCCGCCACTGTGTTGCAGGTAAAGAAATAGCTCCATCTGAAACTTTTGAGACATATTGCGAGACTGCACCCACATGTGCTGAGCATTGGTTTGGCTCAAGAGTGTGGTGGCTAACGTGGCGAGTCCGCTGACCGATAGGACAATCCAATCGAGTGCTCCTAAAACATTGCTAGCTGACAAGGCAGACAGAATCGTAGTGAATGCCGTAAGCCCAATGCTGATGAATTGCAGTCGTCGATATCGATGTTTGTGGCGCTGGCTTGCCTGGGCGTAGCCCGTATCGCCCCGTTTGCCAAAATCTCGGATGAGGTGATCGCACTGATTAAGTGCCTGCTGCTTTTTCTTTTCTAAGGTTTCAACAGGAGATAAAGGATTGTAGCGCTCCATAGTTTTCTCGTCCACATGAGCAAGACTTTACTCAGAAATTTTATCCTTGGGTTCACTTGCCTTTCCTAAAAATCTTCTCACTTTTTATGTATTCGTAGACAGAGATGGGAATTCTAGTTGTGGTTTCTTACTAAATTTTTCTTGCATTCTACGAATTTCAAAATGAGCATTTTTCAAAAGATTAAGTGGTTACTGATTTTTGCAGCATTAACCTCTGGTGGAATCTGGCTGTTAAATCTACCCTATCCGATGATTCGTCGTCCTGTTGCGGAAAAGGCTCCTATCCTGCTGCTGCCGAGCTACCTCAGCATGGACTACAACTACCGACAAGCCGTGTCGCTGGTTGAGCAAGCCGATCAGCTCGTCAATCAGGCCACCAGTGCCGATGATTTTGAACTGGGCAAAGAAAAAGTACGGCAAGCCCAAAATCATCTTGATGCTCTGCCCGTATGGTTTTTGGGATATGAACCCAATTTCTACTGTCGCTGGGCTACCTGTAGCTGGCGGTTTACCTACGACGAATTTGCGGCGGCTAGAGCCAGCATTGGTCGCATGAACTCCACGATCTTTCAAGAGCAGAATGCTTACACTCGACTACAGGAAGCAGATACCGCTGCACAGATAGCAAAGCAGCAATATCAACAGGCTCCTTCTCCCGATGAGCAGCAGATGGCGATCGCCGCATGGCAGGTGGCTCTTGATCAGCTCAATGAAATTCCTCGCGAGACAGTCGCTGGAAATCTAGCTCAAACCAAGCTGGTTGCATATAATCGCGATTTTCAGCAGGTCGCGGGCATGAGTGCTGGTAGCACGCAGTCGAGTACGCTAGTCGAAGCTGCGAAAGCCTTCGGTCTGCAAGCCGCACAGATGGCGCAAAATCCGCCTCACCCGGTGAGTCAATGGGAGGAAGTCGCGCGGCTTTGGGAAGTGGCGATCGCCCGCCTTAACCAGGTTTCACCCGACAGCCCCGGATATCTGACAGCTCAACAGTTGCTAGCTTCCTATGAAGCAAACTTAGCTCAGATTCGAATTCGTCTGCGAGCCGAGCAAGCGTCTAACACAGCACTGAGTCAGGCCAAAAGCCGTATCTCAGGTCTACTTCAGGCTGAAATTCAATCGCCCAACCGCGATCGCCAAATTGGCGAGATTCGAATCATCATGAACGAACTCTCTGCCATTCAATCGGGGACTACAGCTTACAGCGAAGCGCAGATTTTGAAGCAGTCTGCCCAACAAAAGCTCGACGAATTGCGGTCTTAGCTCCACATGACTCTGAACGAAGAGTGACGAAGGGAGAAATGCGTTCTTCTCCGTCACTCTTTTAGTGCTAACGTCTGATAGCGTTGGTGACTCAGCATTACAAAACTTAGTTCACCATGCGATTCCACGGAGGGAAGAAGCTCTTAAAATTAAGTCCAGAAAGCCCCTAATTGTCTGGACTCGCGTAGATGAAGGCTACGTCTCAACCTTTCAGTT
>CAKZMO010000166.1 GCA_937128595.1 uncultured cyanobacterium
ACAATCATGATCGGCTGGATGTCTTGTTGGAGGATGACAATCGAAGGCCAGAGGTAGTCATTCCAGCTCGCCATAAACGTCAAGATGGCAAACGCCCCCAATATCGGTGCAGAGACAGGCACCATGATGCGCCAGAAGATCGTGAAATAGTTGGCCCCATCGATTCGTGCCGATTCGATTAACGCATCAGGGATCGACAGCATGTACTGTCGAATAAGAAACAGTCCGATAATCGGGGTAAGTTTAGGCAATACAAGTGCAGGAATCGAGTTTAGAAGTTGCAACTCGGCAAAAAGCAGATATTGACCTGGTATGCTTAATTCAGTTGGCACCATCATGGTTGCCAGAAGTGCAGCAAAAATAATGTTGCGACCCCGGAACTTAAACTTCGCAAAGCTGAATGCAGCCAATGCGCTCAGAAAAACGCTGCCCAGTGTTGTCGAAACGGCAACGATGATCGAAACGATGTAGTTGCGCCACAGACCTGTGTGTGAATTAAAAATGGAGGCGTAGCTTTCAAGTGTCCATTCGTTCGGCAAGCCCGCTGGATTGACGAAAATCTCATTGTTAGACTTGAACGAGTTTAAAACCATGATGACCATGGGATACATGGAAATGAGGCAGAACATAACGAGTATGACGTAGATCAACACACGCGCAATCTTGCGCCTCGTCATATAAGACAGATTAAACAGCCCGGTTTCGGTCTTTTGTGAGACAAGGGTTGTCATGTCAGGACTCTTTCTTCCGTCTACCGATCAGTAGATATTGAACCAGGGTGACAAAAGCAATAATCACGAACAACATCCAGCCAATGGCTGCTGCATCTCCAAAACGTGCCCCGCGTATGTTACTGACGACCAGGTTCAACGCGGGTGCCATTTCAATTGGAGCCAATGCGCCGCCACGTCCGCCGAGGACATTTGGTTCTGCAAATAGACGAAGGGTAACGACTGCATCAACGATGAATGCAAACAGGAAAGTGTTTCTCATCAATGGAACGGTAATAAATAGGAGCTTCTGAATTGAAGAGGCACCGTCCACCGTTGCAGCTTCATTGACCTCCTCATTGATGGAAGTTAGCCCTGCTAAAAAGATGATGAACCAGTAGCCTATACCCCGCCATACAAGCAGGATAACCACAGCCCAACGTGCAAGCGTCATATCTTCTAGCCAGGGAATTTCCGTTCCAAGCATGGTATTCAAGGCACCCGTATGGGTACCGAAGAAGTTCTGAAACACCAGCGCAGCAGCGACACTGGCAACAATCTGCGGCAGAAAAATCAATGGCTTAAAAATGTTCTTGTGGGTAACAAGATTTGAGTTAACCAGTACCGCCAGCATGAACGCGATTAACATCATTGGTATAGCATGGGCAAGCCAGTAGAACAACGTATTTTCCAGCGTTGTCCAGAAGACGTGATAATCCAATGCCCTTAGATAATTATCCAACCCTACGAATCGAGCATCGCCATATCCGCGATAGCGGTAGAAGCTGAGCACAAAAGAATAGAGAGCTGGCCCAAGAAAAAAGACAAGGAAGAAAATGATGAAAGGCATGATGAAGAGATAGGGTGTCAATATCTCTAGCAATGATCGCCGATGCCTGGACACAGTCTGCACTTTTGGTTTTTCCTGGGAGATTGCCGGGAGTTGCTTTTCCACTGATTTCTCCTACATACACAGGGTGAGCAAACCCCTTCAGGATTTACCCACCCGCTTGTTCACACTAGTTGTATTCTTTAGAAATCGTAGGGGTTACCGATCTGCGATTCCATATCCGACTGTGCGGCTTCAAGCGCGTCTTCGACGGTCTCATGACGACCAGCAAGCAGCGATTCCATATGCTGACGGAGAATCTCCAACTCGGTTGATGCTGCCGGATCATAGGGATAGATCTGGAACACCTCATAGCTTTCTGCCATAGCAGATACTAAATCTTCACCCCAGAAATTAAGCCGATTACGCGCCCAATCTTCATCGGACATGCCTTCAGGTTGAACCGGATTGGCAGCCCGTTCAGCGATTGCTTCCAAGCCACTAACAGTCACCGGGATGACACCGGTAGATTCGAAATAAGCAACAGAGCCTTCAGTCGTCAAATGCTGCGTTGCAAGGTATTCACAAGCGAGATCAGCATTTGGCGTGTCTTTTGGCACAACGAGGATGCCTCCCCCGGCTTCAGCGCCAGAGCGCATGAATTCTGGCCACAACGTAACCCCCCACTGCTCAGGGTTAGGTGTCTCTGCGAAATTATTGATGGGCCAATCCCAACCCCAGGAGGCACTCAACCAGCTACCGACCTGATTGTCGATAAATGCCTGATTCCAATCTGCGCTGAAATCATCAGTCTGGAACGTAAGCCCCGCATCATAGAGTTGTTTCGTCCAATCAAACAGATTGTAGAAGCTCTCATCCGATGTTAGCAGATACTCACCGTCTTCGGTGGCAACTCGCGAGTCATCCCAGTGGGATAGCATCGTGAAGTACCAGTAGTGGATTGGTTGCGGGCCAAGGTTGATGATATACGCATCGGGGAACGTTGCGTTGAACTGCTCTGCGGCGGCAAAGAAATCCTCAAATGTTTCGATTGCATCCGGGTCGATCCCTGCTTCTTCGAACATGTCCACACGATAGAACCAGAGCTTCGATTTCGCCTGCTTGGGAATAGCAACCATCTCGCCATCGTACTGAATGAGTTCAAGACCTGCCTGCGAGACATCGTCCATATATGGCGCGATACACTCGCTAAGATCTTCAAGAACACCAGCCGATGCGAATTCAGGAAGTGCGGTATAATTCATGGTTACGACATCGGGCAATGTATCACCAGATGACAAAGCGAGACGAAACTGCTGGTAGACTTCTGCGTCATTCCCACCAGTCGAGAAATGTTCCACTTGAATCCGCTCAAACAATTCGGGGAATATTTCGGCCAACTGTTCAGTTTGTTGAATATTGTC
>CAKZMO010000167.1 GCA_937128595.1 uncultured cyanobacterium
CAGCTGCCTCCAATAATGCCGGTTGGATCACCTCTGTCAGTTGTTGGCTGACGGCTTCATCTACTCTAATACCACCGAAGGCGATGCAGGTAATGTCGCCATTGTCCAATCTGCCGCGACGGCAAGCATAACGCAGCACATTATTGTCTCGTCCCGTGTAGGTCACCGTTAACTTTCGCCCACAACGTTTGCAACGGAGCAAACCGGCTAATAAGCCGGATCCTCGTTTCGCCGCACCTGGCGTGGTTCCACTGAACCTATTGTTTGCTAACATCTGTTGTACACTCTCGAATTGTTCCCAGCAAAGATAGCCTTCGTGAGACTCGGGAATCAAGGCTATCCATTCCTCTCGGGATTTTCGCCTGTTGAAGCGACGGGGTTGCCCCTGTACGTATTCGGTGATTTGCTCATTCCTGCCATAAGCATAAGCACCTCCATATGCAGGATGGGTAAGTATGCTATATATGGCTCCATAAGTGGGGTAACGCCAATCTCTTTCGCCATTGGATAAACGGGTAGGCAACATCATCTCATGCTCAATGAGCCATAATAGTGTTTGTCGCGCGCTACCTAGCTCAAAAAACTTACTGAATATTAAACGTATAGACTCTTGAACACGGCGATCCGGATCCATCTCTAATCGTTGATCTTCTGTTTTCAGAAATCCTGCTGGAGCAGAGATAATTAACTCTCCACGGCGTGCTTTCTCCCGCCGAGCTTGCAATGAGCGTTCGCGTAGCAATTCCAATTCATGTTCGTTCACGCTGCCCTTCAACCCTAGCAATAAGCGGTCATTACCTTGCCGAGGTGTGTAGATACTCTCCTGATCGATGAGCAATGTATCAACCACACGGCAGACTTCAACCAGTTGCTGCCACTCGCGATTGTTCCGAGCGAATCGCGAAACTTCTCGCGCTGCTACAGCACCAACTTGCCCCAGACACTCTTGAGATACGAGATACTCAAACCCTGCTCGCTGCACTGTACCCGTTGCTGATCGACCCAAATCGTCGTCAATGACCTCAATCTCATGCCAACCCAGTTGGCTCAAGCGACCTTTCATCGCATACTGTAACTGACTACTCTCGTGATTATGTTCTACCTGATAGTTTGTAGACTGGCGGACGTACAGCATCGCTTTACGCCGTAGATGGTGATGTTTAATCTTATCATCATCGGCAGCCTCCTGATCAGTTTGTAAAACGCTCGGAGTGAGCATAGGGTGTTCTTTCAATAGTTGAGCCAGTAGAGTCACAACCTGTTGCCGAGCCTCTGCCGTCAAGTCCTCCCAATCGGGTCGGTCCAGTGGTCGGTGAAATAGCTCTTGCTGTCTGTGATGTCGTTGTGGGCGCCGCATCTTCCTCTCCTTTGAGGATCAGGGAATTAGACTGGGCTTTTACCACCAAATCGGTGCCACATACAGATACATGCGAAATCAGATTTTTTAAGGCCTGCAAAGCATCAATAATTACGACGAGATGTTCGCTTAAACGCATCGGAGTACAAATGACGGGATCAAACATCCATTGAGGAATCTCCAAGGGTCTAGGATCTGCAAGATTAAGTTTGCAATGGATTTGTAACTCTCCTGCTTTCATTCGCGCTCGGCGGATAAACACTTCGTGGCCGAACCAAGGATGCCATGGATAGCAGACTAGCCGTACTTCGGTATTATGGGTATTGAACTGTTGGGTTGTATAATATCCATCGAACCCACAGATCTCTTGGCGGTGATACGCCTGCTGAAGTTGCTGGCATCGAGACTAAATTGCAACTTAACTTGAAAAAATTCCGTTGGGAGACTCACTGTCGGGGGGATTTATCAGCTCCCAATAGCAGCTTGATTAGCAATTCGCCACCCACAGGCTCTTCCTTCATTGCAGTAAATTAGTTTGTAAGGCCTTAAGAGTCGCAGCATCAACATTAGCTTTCTTTCTCAGGTAATCCTCAATACCGCCATACCTATTTTGAAGATGGTCGAACATGGCTGCAAGAGGTTCAGGAGGGGCTTGAAGATAGGTTGCAGCCTTTTCAGGGCCAATACCCAGATCCGCAAATTTAGCATAAATAGGTTGTAATCTTATTGCATTATAAGTGTTGGAGAGATCGTGATCAGAGAAAATTCGCTCTTCATCCACGCCCAGAAATTTCAGCAGCAGAGCGGCAAAAATACCAGTACGGTCCTTTCCACCTGTACAGTGAAAAACCAGCGGGAGTTTGTCTGGAGATGCTATCAGAGACAATATTTTGCCCCAGACCGGAGCAAAATCGTCAAGATAACTCAGATAAAGACTGCATAAGAAATCAATCGTAAGCCAGCTGTCGTCACCTGACTTTACGAGGTCCATGGCTGTAGCTGGGTCAAATTTCTTTGACTGGACGGGCAATGATAAAAGTTCAAGAGAACCATCCTCAGGTAAAATATCAGGAGATCTTTTTTGCTCCCCGAGGGATCTCAAATCACAAACAGTCATGAAACGAAGATCAAGAAGAATTTGCAAATCATCTGCACTTAATTGAGACAGATGATCGGAACGATAAACCATTCCTGTTCTCACGCGGCCGTGATTAGTCGTCGGGTGACCGCCAAGATCACGAAAGTTGACAGCCCCACAGAGAGATAGGCGGCGGCTGTAAGGTTGAGATGAGTATGAATTGGTCATAGATAAATTCCTTCACCCCCTTTACTGGCGAAGAGCCTCAAACTCGAAGCGCAACGTCACATCATCACCAACCAAATTGTCCGCCACACCGTAATCCATGCCCCACTGACTGCGGGTGATTGTTGTATGCGCGGATATACCCAGCGTCTCGCGACGGTGTCCGAAGGGATACTTTGCCTGCTTGTTGAGAATCACTTCCAGAGCGA
>CAKZMO010000168.1 GCA_937128595.1 uncultured cyanobacterium
ATCTATCAATCCGGTGCAGATCCATTTGTTGGGGATCGTCTGGGTAAGCTATCAATCACAAAGGACGGCCTAGCCGCCCGTGATCACACAGTCATCACCCTATTGCGCGAGGCGGGGCTACCCATTGCCGTAACAATGGGGGGTGGTTATGCCCAAAATGTTGACGATATCGTCGATATTCATTATAAAACAGTTAGAATAGCCGTAAAACATCAACACCCGTTACAAAAGACACTACAGGATTAACCGACTTGGCAATCACACTAAAAGATTGGCTCAAAGAACAACTGAATAATATGGTCAGCATTCAATCCGCCATTATTGGCGGCGATGCAGACCTCACTGCATTTGCATGGAGCGGTACCCAACTCCGCGTTCACTTGATTGGCGAACCCGTCCGCGCACGCAGCATTCGCCGTGCCTTACAAGACGCCACAGATGTCGGTGTGAACACATTATTTCTCGTTGATGCTCGCATCATCGGGGAGAATGGCAAACGCATCACACCCGGCGATTGGATTGTCGCACTCCATGAATTGACCCATGAGCGTGTATATGCTTTCCGCATCCCGAAAGGGACTGTCGAAATCGTTCCCATCCACCTGGAAGAAATCAGTGGTTCCGGGGATCGCAAACTGTGGTATGGGCCAAGGGTCAACTTTGAACGCATTCGCTTCTATCGGACATCGGTCAAGCAACCACGCTCTTTACGTGGTAACTGGCTCGTCGCGGATTTTGGCAATCATGCCTTTTGGCGCAATACAGACTATCGTCGCCAATATGCCCAGCAAGCACGCACCTATGCCTATGCCCGGTCAACTGAGTGGCGCACCTGGAGCAGTGGTAGTACGTGGCGATCAGAAGATCGCCCGAACGGCAATGGCAGTAAAGGCCCTGGCGACAATCGCATCAAAAGTCCACTGAAAGCCCGCCTGGACCACTGTTATGAGGTACTCGGCATTAAACCGGGTTCGTCTAAGGACGAAGTCAAAAAGGCCTTTCGTAAGCGGGCCATCGCCTGCCACCCGGATACCAGCGATATGCCCCCAGAAAAAGCCGAAGTCGCCTTCCGTGCGTTGAATGATGCCTATGACTACATCAAAGCGTCGCAGGGCTGGTCTTAGCGACGCACCAACCCAGCCACCTAATCTCCCACAACCTAGCCGATAGTACAGGTATTTTACCTGTACTACCTATCCCAACATCATCCGACATCCATGATGAACATCACTGATGTCATATGACACATCACGCTACAATGCACGTAAGATCACCGTTTAGACTTCTTAACCTCACACTAATGCTCAATTCGGTTGATCTATCTTATTGTAATTGTCTCCATCGTATTTTTTGAACTTTGCTTGTGTAGTGTAGAAAATAAACTACACACAACGCACCGCCACTCAATCGTCCAATGGAACGGTGCGACATCAACACCCACCTGGCCCATAGGGACGAATCGAGGGGAATCATGTGAGTTAAGCAACAACATATTTAGGAGAGTACCTGTGTTTATTCGCTGGATCGTTCGCGGGCACAAGAACTCCGATGTCGCTGATGTCACTTTCCATGATGCTTATCTAACGGAAAGTTATCGAGACGACGCCGGGCAACCCCGCCAACGAACCATCTCTTACCTGGGCAATATTCGACAATTGGGAGATACCTTCCCTGGGATCGAGCGCGAATTGTTTTTACTCCGCGCAGAACTGATCTTAGAAAGCCTCCCGACACTCTCGGATACTGACCGCAAAGAGATGTTAGAGCAGTTGCAGCAGAAGGTCCCGCCGCTTAATGCCGAGGAAGTCAAAATTGCTTTCCGTAGCAACCTTCAATGGTATTTCCGGTGGTGGAACGAAAATGGCGACGCACCAACCGAAGAAGAAGTCCGCCAGATGATCCGAGATGCTGCCAACCTGAGTGGTTCAATTACAATCACCTAATTTGCTTTGCTGGTGTTAATTTCTAAATATCCATGTAGTTAAGAGAACGCACTACATTTTACCGATTAAGAAGGATTTTTTATGAACCCATCGTCAACCTTACGCGAAGATGGTGCTTACCACAGTTTTTGTGGGCTGGCTTGTGTCGGCTGGCTTTACCAGAAGATTCAAGATAGCTTTTTCCTGATTTTAGGTACACACACCTGCGCACACTTTCTACAAAACTCACTCGGCGTGATGATCTTCGCCCGCCCACGTTTCGCCGTCGCCTTAATCGAAGAAGAAGATTTGTCAAAGCAACAACCCGAACTCGACGGCTTGATCAACGAAATTTTGGCCGACCACAAACCCTCAGTAATCTTTCTTCTCTCATCCTGCACGCCAGAGGTGATGAAGGTTGAATTTGAGGGGCTGGCAAAGTCTTTGACTCGTGCTGACCTACCCGTGTTATTTGTTCCAGCAAGTGGGCTAGATTTCACGTTCAGCCAGGCAGAAGACTCCGTCCTGCAATCCATGATCCCCTACTGTGAGGAAGCACCAGCCGAAACACGACATCTTGTCTTTCTC
>CAKZMO010000169.1 GCA_937128595.1 uncultured cyanobacterium
GAGGATGAAGAGGGGGTGGAACAACTATTGGATGCGAGTTCTCGCCATCGTCAGTATGGGGCAGGACAAATACTTCAATTCGATGACGACCGACTCGATGTGCTCTACGCCCTCAATGCGGGTTGGGTTGGCATTTCACGGGATCTTGAAGATGGATCAGAGCAGACGGTCGATTTTTTTCTGCCGGGTCAAATCGTCGGCCTACGCCAGCTTGCCTCTCCAGATACGATGATATGCTTCAAAGCGTTAAGCGACATCGAAGTTACTCTGATCAACCGTCAGGGTCTACATGCAGCGATGAACAAGGTCCCCAGATTGAATAACCTTATCCTCAGTCAGATTGCGCTGGAAGAATCCTGGATGATGGAGCGGTTAACGACTTTGGGGCAGCGCTCGGCAGCGCAATGCGTCCTTCACTTTCTTCTTGAAACAAAATATCGAATAGACAGGGCAGCTCCAGGTAAGAAATCAGGAGTCGACGTTGAAGTGCCAATCAGCCAAGAGCAGATGGGAGCCATCCTCGCGACAACGCCGGTCCATATCAGCCGTGTGCTGCAAGAACTACGTGCGAAGAATCTGCTTGAGAACGCGGGTTCAGGATGGAATTTTCCGGATCAATCTGCGGCTGAAGCTTATTGTGAATTCGATGCGGCGCGCCTGGGTATGGGCACAACTGCTCATTAAACTAATCGATCTCGATTATTCTAAATCAAAGCAGCTACCTTCAATGATCCCTCAAAGATCGGTATCTGCGTACAGGTAAAGGGCCGCCCCGCCGAAATGGTAGAGGCAGCCCTTTCTATGCCTGTTGCCGACGTTAACGGCAAGTGGCTTTAAACTTTAGGTCGCCGTCCCGCAAAGAAAAAGACGACTGCCAGTATCAAGCCGACAACGAACAAGATCCATGCAATGTTTGCGGCGGCTCCTGCGATGCCGGAAAACCCAAGAACCGCTGCGATTAGCGCAATGACTAAGAATGCAATTGCCCAACTCATCATGACAAACTCCTTCTGATTTGAATTTTAATAGACGCTGGCTCTAACTGAGTAATGCGAGCGTTGAATCTAGCCTATCGTCCTTTCTTGATTCTCACATTGATGTTGAGTAATCGGCAACTTGATCTCGATCAAGTCAATCTTTGATTCGTGTTGATGATACAGGACATGTTGATATTTAGACTTAATCAATCGGAAATGATTTTCGATAGATTCCATTGACATATTTATTGACATATTTGTAGAGGATCAAATCATGAATGCTAGGAAATTAATTTCAGTTTTTATCATAGGATTGTTCTTTTCTTTGATCACGGTTGGCTGTGGTTCGTTCGAGGAGGCTGGCGAGGACATGGATGACGGCGTGGAAGCAGTTGGTGATGAGCTTGAAGAAGCGGGTGACGAGGCAGAGGAAGAGCTCGATGAGATCGACTAATAAAAGCTTTCAAACTGAAAAGTATATTTCTTTTCCGTAATCCTAAATTTCAAGTAAAGGAGGGCCTTAACCCATGTCTCGGCGAGAGATTTCGGATCGGCTTCGAAAAGCGCTCCACCTCGATGCTCTGGAATCTCTCTCCGAGCAGGGTCTTGCGCCTACAACGTCGTTGTATCAGGAAGCGGCGGGTGTAGGACGAATGGCACCTCGGCAATCGAATGAGGTCAATAGCAGTGTTTCAGACGATGCTTGGTCTGCTGCCACACGTTTCCACCTGGGGTCGGTTTTCGAGACTGGACATGACATACGTCGACTAGTGAATGGAGACGAAATCTTTCCCGCCATGTTGGCATCTATTCGCTCGGCGACTCGAAGCATCGAGTTTCTTTCGTTTATTTTTCAGGATGATTCAATTTCGGAGACATTCTGCGACGCATTGATCAATCGCGCCAATGCGGGCGTTCGGGTACGTGTAATTATGGATGCCTTCGGAGGCAAAGCTGCTCTCAACTCGCTGATTTCCAAGATGGAAAAGAACGGAATTCAGGTCGAAATATTTCACCCCATCTCAAGTTGGAAATTCTGGCGTACGAGCTGCCGGAATCATCGCAAGATTCTCGTTGTCGATAATCGTGTGGCGTATATCGGCGGGGTCGGCGTATCAGAGCTGTGGACTGGTCGTGGTGACTCTCCCACCAGCTGCCGCGATACTCATTTTCGCGTCACCGGACCCGCTGTTGCTCACTTCAAAGCTGCCTTTCTGACTAACTGGGCCTCGGCCGGGGGCAAACTACCTGATCCGACAGACGATATCCCTCTGTCAACGCCTCGCAGGGGTATGAATGAACTAGCGGCGGTTGTACCGTCATCCTCCGCTTCACAGTACAGTACTGTCTCGCTACTGTTTCAACTTCTGATCCGATGCACGACCAAGTCGCTGCACATCGTAACGCCTTATTTCGTACCAGGGCCGGTGCTGATCAAAGAGTTGACGAACGCCTCACGACGTGGCGCCCGGATAGACATCATGCTCAGCGGCAATCACTGTGATCACCGCTCAGCGCTCTGGGCAGGGCGTAGCTGCTATCAGCCGCTGCTCAATGCAGGAATAAATATTTATGAATATGACCGAACGTTGCTCCACACTAAGGCATATATCGTTGATGAGCATCTGGTCGCCCTCGGATCGCCCAACATGAACCAGCGTTCGCAAACTATGGATGAGGAAATTGCTCTGCTAGCTCTAAGTTCACGTCTCGCATCGGAGATGCTCTACGATATGGAGCAGGATCGAGCATTTTGCCGAAAAATAGAATCAGAGAAATGGTCAAAACGTCCAATCCATAATCGATTAATTGAAAACACGGCAGCGATGTTTAGCTCGCAGTTATGACCGAAAAGCTATTTTCAGGGAGCCAGCCCTTATTGACCGTCTCTATATCCCGAAGAGTCACGCCATGTTTGCCGAATCTTCCACGTTCGATCTAATACTCAGAATCGTTTTACTCAGCAGCATTGGCCTGCTGTGGGTGGTTGGACTGGTTCGGTTGGTCGGTCTGCGCTCGTTCTCAAAAATGTCGAGTTTCGATTTCGTCATGACCGTTGCAATGGGTTCTCTGCTTGCCGGCGCGGCCCAAGCGTTTGAATGGTCGGCCTTTATTCAAAGTTTGGGCGCGATGAGCACGTTGTTTGCCGTCCAATACTCGATTGCTAAATTGCGGTTTGCCTTTGATCCAGTCGAAGACGGGATTGAAAATCAACCAATGTTATTACTCAAGGACGGCATCGTGTACGACCAGGCGCTGGCTGCAACTCGTGTGACGCGTCGTGATCTTCTCGCTAAACTGCGTGAAGCGAACGTTACCCACATTGACGAGGTCAAGGCGGTGGTGTTGGAAACGACCGGAGACATTTCCGTTATCCAGGGTGACGACGCGCTGAGCGAGCAGCTATTGGAAGGAGTAAACAAGGACTTGGGATCTAAAGAATAGTCTATCAATGCAATTCTTGGCATAGTCAATCAGGTATTTTTCGTCGTCCGATAATTGAACCGCCCAAGGCAGAAATCCAGCCTAAAATAATGGCTAAGCTCAAACCTCACAAAACGCCTGATCCGTAGACCGCCGTTGTTTTCAGTTGCTCAACTGCAACTTGACGCGCCTCGGCAACCATGCTCTCCACCTCTGACCTTTTGTTCCCCAAACCTAAAGAGATTTGCTGGTCAGTTAGCGCTGTGTCAGCCACCAGCCTAGCCTGAGCTTTGCCCCAGTCGCCGATATTCACCTGACGCGTGTCAAGCGACACCTACCTTTACGCACCCGCAGGGTGGGTTCTGGCACGAGGCCAGGGCTTGGTTCTCTCAGTTCTGTCTGGCTCCCAGCGTCTGCTCCAGGTCTCTGAGTCGGTAGCTGCGGCCCTTGATGTTGATCACATGGGCCTTGTGCAGCAGTCGGGACAGCAGGTTACTGACGATCAGCTGGCGTTCGCGG
>CAKZMO010000170.1 GCA_937128595.1 uncultured cyanobacterium
AAAACCAATAGTTGATGGAGAAGCCGCGCGGTGCGCGGCTTCTCCATCAATATCCCTAACCTATCTGCGCATTGCTGTATTTGGCGCGACTGATGGCACGCCTTTGTTTGCTCTCTAGACTCAACCGCAATACAAAACCACCGGGAAATGGCTTGATGCAATCTCCCGGCGGTCTTATTAGTTTTGAATGTGTCTTGTTCTAAACCTCAACCGCTTCGGAAGCTTGTTCAGAAGAACGCTTTTGGATCTTTTGCAAGAGTTGTTCCGCGATTTGAGGTGCTGTTAATCCTAGCTTCGCTTTGGCTTGATCGGGTGACGCATGGTCAACCAAAACATCAGGAACTCCAATACGAGTCACAGGCACGGTAATTTCGGCGTCCATGAGTGCTTCTGAGACCGCAGAGCCAAAGCCACCCATGATACAGCCCTCTTCCAGGGTTGCAACGCGGCCAATCTGCTGCGCTAGAGGCAAAATTAGCTCCGTATCTAGAGGCTTCACAAAACGAGCGTTGATGACGGTTGCCTCAACGCCATGCTCACTGAGAATTTCTGCAGTTTGCATGGCAGTGTAAACCATGGAGCCGTAGCCCAGCAGCAAAATATCGTCTCCGCTGCGAAGAATTTCGGCTTTCCCGATGGGCAGAGGTTCCCAGCCTTCTTCCATGAGAGGCACTCCATAGCCACTACCCCGTGGATATCGCATGGCGATCGCGCCCTCGGTGTAGTTCACACCAGTGACAACCATGCGCTGAAGTTCGGCTTCATCTTTTGGAGCCATGATGACAAGATTTGGGATACAGCGCAGATAGGCAATATCGTATAGTCCCTGGTGAGTAGGGCCATCTGCCCCGACGATGCCCGCCCGATCTAGACAAAAGAATACAGGCAGTTTCTGAATACAGACATCGTGAATGATCTGGTCGTAGGCTCGCTGCAAGAACGTCGAATAAATCGTGGCGACGGGACGCAATCCCTCACAGGCCATCCCTGCTGCCAACGTGACCGCATGTTGCTCAGCAATTCCCACATCGACATACTGATCTGGTAATTTCTTTTGCAGCTTGTCTAATCCCGTTCCCGTTGCCATCGCTGCCGTAATTCCAACAATCGAGGGGTCATTCTCGGCTAGTTTGACTAGCGTGTGTGCAAACACTTTGGAGTAGCTAGGAGGCTTAGGCTTGCTTGCAGGAGCTGCCTTGCCTGTGGTGAGATTGAACGGAGACTGAGCATGGTAGCCGACTTGGTCATTTTCGGCGATCGCATAACCTTTTCCTTTTGTCGTCGAAACATGTACGAGAACAGGGCCAGGATGGCTATGCGCCTGCTTGAACGTTGCAATTAATTCTTCTAGATTGTGACCGTCTATAGGGCCGATATAGGTAAAGCCCAGCTCTTCGAAAACTGCGCCCACCTTGGGCACAGCCAATCGCTTCATGCCTTCTTTGATACGGTCAAACTCGGGGGAGAAAGACTCACCTAGAAACGGCAAGTGCTTAAACTGTTCCTCTATGTTGTCTGTCAGAAACTGCATCGGCGGACTCAGGCGCATCTTATTGAGATACCGAGGAATCGCACCGACATTGGGGGAAATCGACATTTCGTTGTCGTTCAGCACCACCAGCAGCCGTGTGTTGGGCAGATGACCCGCATGGTTGATTGCTTCCAGCGCCATGCCACCCGTTAAAGCGCCATCTCCAATCACAGACGCAACTTTGTAGTTCTTGCCCTGGCGATCGCGCGCCAGCGCCATCCCCAAGCCTGCCGAAATGCTAGTGGAAGCGTGACCCGCCCCAAAATGATCGAACGGACTTTCGGATCGCTTGAGATAGCCTGCCACACCATCCTTTTGGCGAAGCGTATGAAATTGGCCATAACGCCCTGTAAGCAGCTTGTGAGGATAAGCCTGATGACCCACATCCCAGATCACCTTATCGTGATCTAGATCAAGGGTTTGATACAGTGCCAGCGTCAATTCCACAACTCCCAAACCTGGCCCCAGATGCCCTCCACTTGCGGCAACAGTTTCCAGATGTTTCTCCCGGATTTGTAGGGCGATTTGCTTGAGTTGATGAATCGATAGCCCATGAAGCTGGTTAGGATGGGTCAATTCACTCAGATGCATAACAGAGATACCTTGTTAAAAAATCTTTAGGTTCGACTGAAATGGTTTTGGAATCTCGAATCGTAAAGTCTTAAGTCGAGATTTAATGACTACGACTTCATTTACTCTAGTCCAATGTGAGCTTTTAATTAGCCCTGCTTAGTTCAGTCATCAGATAAACTTATGAAAAGTTCTCCATCATGTTAGAGAACTTTTCTTTTTCGTAACGAATGGGCGATCGCCCTCCTTTAGCTGAATCGAAATTGTAGATTAGAGATCGTATCGGGTCTAGTCCCCTTCTATCGTCTCAATCAGTACAATTTGCTATCGTTTTTTATCGAGGGTATTGATGAACACTATCAATATCTAGGGCATGTTAGGAATTGATGAAAGCTTTCATCGATACTTTGGTCAAGCAGGAATGTGCTTAGAGTGAACGCACGAAGTTGAGGATGGTAAGCCTGAAGCTTGAGCTACAGGTTTTCAATTTTCAAATCAAAGTTGTGAGGTTTAAAAACGCAGACAAATCAGGGGAGCATTTCACACTTGCAAATTGCTCGATGTTTGTAGTGTGGGCATCTTGCCCGCGTTGGCAACGCCTCTCCATCAGGAGAAACGGGACGCTCGCACTACATATACAAAACTAGAATGCACCCGCAAATAGTGTTTGAGCTAGGTTTGCTTTCAGGTTTCTGTAGGTATGCTACAACTCACGATCAGAATAGGAGAATCAGGATCAAAGCCCTCTCGTCAAACCCACGGCATCTTTTCCACGTCTGATCTAGCAATAAACTTCATGCCTGCGATAGTTTTGACTGAGGATGACGAAAAATCTTTTTCTCATAGAGTGTTTGTTTGATTCCCTACGCAATTCTTCACAGTTTTGTCCGCTTTATCCTAAAACTTCAGCTTTGGGCTTCGATTGAATGAAATCAAAAGTTTTGTTTGAATCGAACTGAGTTTACGCGCTTTCCTAATCTAAAGTGTTCAGAAATACATTCAGTCGTGATTTCCCTGCTCTAATTCTAGGCATTTCGCTAACCTTGCTGCACTGGTGAACAAACTATGTCCGACGCAAATCGTCCGATCAACCCACCGACTACTCCCAGAACACCGCCACCCCCGCCACCATCAAACCAACGAGCGGCTGCTTCACAACGAGCGGCTGCTTCACAAAAAACAGAAGCTCTTCCTACTCAAACTATGCCCAGCTCACCTGAGACCATGGTTAGAGCTAAACCTGGTGCTGTGCCTCAGCGTCAAAGGGCGGGTGTAACAGCGGTAAAACCTCCTCCGATGGCTGCACCGCCACCACAGGGAAAGTTTCCTGCTGCTCCGGCGCGCAGTGCGGCCAATCGCCATAAACGAACTCCTGGAGCTCCTAGCCTTGAGCAAATTCTTCGAGAGGCTTTCGATAAGGGATTTTCAGATCTTCACTTGGGCGTCGGCGAAGTTCCTCGGTTCCGAGATCGAGGAGATATCCTCACGACGGAGTATCCTGTTACCGATGAGGCAACCTTCTTTAGCTGGCTCCATGAAGCTCTTGCAGACAGCGATATCCAGCGCTTCAAAGATCATCTCGACTTTGATGGTGCCGCAGATTATGACTTTGCTCGCGTCCGGGTCAATATTTTTGACGCGTTGCTAGGGCCTGCAATGGTGTTGCGTTTGATTCCCAAAAAAATCTTGACCCTGGAGCAACTCAATCTGCCTACCGTTTTCAAAGACATTTGCCATTATCACAAGGGCCTCATTTTGATTACTGGGCCTACCGGATCGGGTAAGTCTACGACGATGGCAGCCATGATCGACTATATCAACCGGGAAATGCCGCGACATATCGTCACAATCGAAGATCCAATTGAATTTGTCCACAAGAGCCGCAAGTCACTGATTCGACAGCGAGAGGTAGGACAACATACCCTGAAGTTTGACAACGCACTAAAAGCCTCATTGCGGGAAGACCCAGACATCATTCTTGTGGGCGAGATGCGGGACAAAGAGACCGTCAATACGGCTCTGAAAGCCGCACAAACGGGTCACTTAGTCATGGGAACGTTACACACCAACAGTGCTGTGAAAACGGTAGAAAGGGTTCTCAACCTTTATGAGCCCGAACAGCAGGCTCCAATGCGAGTCTCTCTTGCTGAATCGCTTGTGGCTGTTGTGGCTCAAGGTCTATGCCGGACAACAGATGGCAAGCGAGCAGCATTCCACGACATCATGATTAACACCGATGCGATCAAAGATTACATCATGCGTGGTGATTTGGATGCTGTGCAGGAACTGATTCCAAAATGTACATTTGATGGCATGTGTACGATGAACCAGTCGCTCTATAGCCTCTATGAAGCGGGTCGGATTACGGAAGAGATTGCGCTAGAGATGTCACCCAAACCTAACGAGATGGCGATGACGCTGCGGGGGCGGATATAGGTTTAGTGAAGCCGCCTTCACCTCCTGCTGCTGAGCTATTTCGAGGAATCGCGCTGTTTACACCCGGGGGCGATCTGGTTTACTGCATCGATCCCAAGAAGCGAGAGCGTTGGCACCTGCAACTGTGTGCAATTCTGCAGGAAGTCTTGGGATTATCAGAACCGCCCCACTTTTTGGTTCCTTGCTACGCTGCGACGATGGAGCGTTGGGTTAACACGACAACCCAGCGTGTTCATCTTGCTGCGGAGGCCAGCCCACTTGTCATGCAACATCAAGCACTTCTGAATGCAGCCTTTGGTTTAGACCATGTCCGCTGGATACCGATCCAGAAGATGCCAGATATCTGTAATCTTCCTGTCATCAATCAGTTTCGCCAGCAATTTCCTCAACTTTGGGAAAACCACGATCTAATTATTCAAGCCGATCTGTCCCGCCCTGTCAGCAAGGTCAATTCTGAGCCGTCAGCAGCTTCATCGTGGTCGTATCAGGACAACCTATCAGATTCCCAGGGTTATGTACTGCGTCTTTTTGTTTCCGGCAAAGGAACTGCGACGGAAATGATTCTCGAGCGGCTCCATACCATTCTTGAGCGATCGCTGCGAGAACCCTACACGCTTAAAGTTATCGATATTTCTAAAAATCCTGAGCAGGCAGAAACGGATCAAGTTAGCGCTACGCCAACTTTGGTGAAAGCATGGCCTCTTCCCATCAAAAAGGTGGTTGGAGATTTCTACAACACAGAAGCGATCCTCAGTTTTCTCATCTCGTCTAATCCAAACCTCGAAAACAGCGATCTGTAGATAATCGAGCAACCTGCGATCGCCATGGCCTAACCTCTGTCGTGACAGAAGTAGATGTAGAGACAGCCTTCACTCCCTTGCTCAGGGATCTCCAATCAACCTCATACGAAGTGAAGCCGCTGCATTTTTTGCAGCGGCTTCTTTTGGGCTTCCTACAGCAAACCGCAGTCTGATTAGGCCGTTTGGTTAGGACAACTTAGAAAGCTGAGCCTCTTGCCTGGAGTAGTTTATTTGTCTTGTTGCCTGCTGCTTTAGCCTTCAGGGCTGTTTTATTCAGCATTCACCACAGATTGACCAATAGGGAACCGAAATTACCTACGAAGGGCCCTATAGCTGTGGGCAGTGCCTTGTGTGATGTCCGGTCAAATGCCATCTGAGCACCAGATGCCATCTGAGTGCAACACCCCATATAAAAGCAACTCACGTGATCAGTAGACGCTAGTCTGAACCTCAATATCCGAATCAGAAACGACGCAAGGGGGCATGTTTGATGCCCCCTCGCGGAAATTAGTGCTGAAGTGCTAGAAGCTAAGCTGCTTTGGGTATAGCAAAGTTCATCACGCTAGAACCGATTGCTTTCGGGTTGGGTGCGGCTACCAGCTCCAGTTTTCAAGAACAGGTTACGGGCGCTGTCGTTTTCATAGACACAATCGATCTTCGGATCAGAACTCGATTCGTTGATGTCGCCGATGAAGCCAAACGTGTTCATGCGATTTTTACACTCCCGCGCTTCTTTAGAATCCAATAACCCACGAGACTCTAATACTGCCCAGTTGTTGCTACGCAAGACGCATCCGGGCTGCATTAGGGGTTGTGAAATAAAGACCTTAAATGGGTTGAGGGTGACAAAAGCTCGCAAATCAACAGCGATCGCCCCGGCTCCATATTGTGCGCACACTTCAGGGTTCGCCACGCTCTCCTCAATTACGACTCGTGACGCGACGCTTTCATCAGAGAAATTGGCCGAATACCCAAAGAACGCCCCCAAGCCAATCCCGGTAATCAAGACAGCTCCTAAAATCGCGAGTGTCGCTGAGTTGAACAGCGAGCCCATTGACAATTTTGAGCCAGAGGAACGACCGCCTCCGTTGGGAGGTGCATCTTCGTAGCGATCGCCATCATAGCGATCGTCATCATAACGGTCATCGTAGCTAGACGAGCGGCGAGGCAAAGATTTAGGTCTACGCTTCATAGCTGTGCGGTGTAATGGCGTCTCTTAAAAACTCATCAATGAATACGCTTTCAGTTTAAAGGCTGAACTTGCGGTTTGACATCGGGCAATACTAGCACATCGTTTTGATCAGGTTCGCAGCATCGAATGCGGCCGATCATTGCAATCTTTCTCAACATAAATCCAAAGAAATGCCAAAATAAATAGGCAGTTTCCACTTCATAGGGACGAGTTCCGTGACGGTTCAACCCTCCATTCCATTCGGCAAACGCCTCAAACCTTCCAGTGTCCGCGGTATTTTTTCAGACAGCCTGACCATCTTTTGGGGAGACTGGCTTGACTTGCGCGTCCGCCTTCTTCAGATAGCGGCGTCAGGGTTGATCTCGCCCTTGATCTACATTCTTGCCTTTGGGCTTGGGCTAGGAAGTGCCATTGACCAAGCAATTGAGCCGCCTGCCGGAGCCAACTATCTGCAATTTATTTTGCCCGGAATGGTGGCGTTGTCATCCATGACGATTAGCTTCGGCGGCACGACTTTCTCAATCTGTGGCGAACGGCTTTATTCCAAAACTTTCGAGGAAATTTTGCTGCTGCCTGTTCATCCCTTAGCGCTCTTTTTCGGCAAGATGATGGCCGGAGTCGTGAGGGGCTTGATGACATCAGCGTCGGTCATTCTGATTGCGCTAATTTTCACAGGGCAATGGACATTTCTCAGTCCCTTGTTTCTTTTGATTCTCGTCTTGAACTGTTCTGTGTTTGCAGGTTTGGGCGTGATTGTGGGGCTCAATGTCAAATCGTTAGAGAGTGTTGGGCTACTCAACAATTTTTTGATCGTGCCGATGTCTTTTCTGGGAGCAACTTTCTTCGACCCTCAGACCCTCCCAGCTATTCTCAAAGTCCTGGTATACTGTCTCCCGCTCACCTATACCAGCACCGGACTGCGAGCCGCCGTCTATTCGCCCCTTAGCGAGTTCCCCTGGTACAGCATCCCTGTTTTGCTAGTTGTGGCGATCGCCTTTGCTATCATTGGCGCTTATCAGTTTGCAAGTCAGCAAGACTGAGGCGATTTACCCATAGGCTGGCCTTCCCGCTCGACAATTTTCTACTTCGACGGCACTGTTCTGCATTTATATCTAAAACCTCATGGCCTCCGATGATCTGCGCTCTACTCGCCTTGAAAAAGCCCAAAAGCTTAAAGAACTGGGACTCAATCCCTATGCCTACAAATGGGATGTGACCCACTCTTCTGCGGAGCTTCAGGCCAAATATGAAGATCTGGGAGCTGGGCAGGAAGTCGATGTAGAAGTGGCGATCGCCGGACGCATCCTGGCTCGTCGGGTGTTTGGAAAACTTGCCTTTTTCACATTGCAAGACGAGTCTGGCACCATTCAGCTTTATCTAGACAAGAAAACAATCCAGCAGTCCATGGCGGAGGTTGATGCTGAAGCCTTTTCTCACCTCAAGCAGCTGACAGACACAGGAGATTTTCTAGGTGTCAAAGGCGGTATCAAGCGTACTGATAAAGGCGAGCTTTCCATCGCCGTTCGTGAATATGCTGTGCTGACCAAGTCTTTGCAGCCATTGCCTGACAAATGGCATGGGTTGACCGATGTCGAAAAGCGCTATCGTCAGCGCTACATCGATTTGATTGTCAATCCAGAGGTGCGTCAGACGTTTCGAAGACGAGCGCTGATTACGGCTGCAATTCGCCGTTATCTCGACCAGCAAGGCTTCATCGAAATTGAGACCCCTGTTCTGCAGGGCGAAGCCGGAGGAGCCGATGCGCGTCCTTTCGTCACCTATCACAACACCTTAGAGATGGAACTCTATCTCCGCATCGCCACAGAGCTGCATCTAAAACGGCTCATCGTTGGTGGTTTCGAGCGCGTGTTTGAAATGGGGCGCATTTTTCGCAACGAGGGCATCTCCACTCGTCACAACCCAGAATTCACGACTCTGGAACTATACCAGGCTTACGTAGACTACAACGATATGATGACTCTGACGGAGTCGATCATTGCTTATGTGGCCGAACAGGTCTTAGGTACGACAACGATTACATATCAGGAAGAGACGATCGACTTGTCTCCTCCTTGGACTCGCATCACGATGCATAATGCTGTTGAAAAAGCCACAGGAGTTGATTTCTCAGTCTTTGCGACCTTTGAGGAAGGCAAAGCGGCGGCAGAAAAAGCGGGCATTGATGTTCCTGATGAATGTCAGAGCTTGGGTCGCCTGCTGAATGAAGCCTTCGAGCAAAAAGTCGAAGAGTCGCTAATTCAACCTACCTTTGTGATGGACTACCCGGTGGAAATTTCTCCACTAGCGAAACCTCATCGTAGCAAACCCGGCCTAGTCGAACGATTTGAGCTATTTATCGTCGGACGCGAAACCGCTAATAGTTTTTCAGAGCTGACCGATCCCGTCGATCAGCGTCAGCGATTGGAAGAGCAGGCCGCTCGCAAAGCAGCCGGAGATTTGGAAGCTCAGGGGGTCGATGAAGACTTTCTCGCTGCGCTGGAGCAAGGAATGCCGCCAACAGGAGGCATGGGCATGGGCATCGATCGCCTAGTGATGCTGCTGTGTGATTGCGCAAGCATCCGTGATGTTATTGCGTTCCCATTGCTCAAACCCGAAAAATTAGGTTCAGACAGTCCTGACGATGCGACCTAATTCGATGAATTGAGACAAATGGGTATCCTAAACCGTCTCAATCTGGGGTGAGGCTAGATCCTAAATGCAGAGGAAAAACCCATGAAGATGCGTATGGTTGTAGCAAAGGGATTGGCGATCGCCACGGTTTTGTCGTCTCTATCCATTCTGGCATGTAGACCTGAACCATCTGCCCCGCCTCCCGTCGACCCCCCTCCTACTCCTACGGAGCCTTTTCCAGAAGCACCTGAATTAGAGGACGAAGAGGACGAAGCCTCACGTACGCCTCTGCCTGACGATATTCAGATTTATCAGGATGACAGTGGCTTATTTGCCCTTGCCCTGCCTCTGGGATATCGCTTCGAGCCGATTGACCAAGGCATGACCTTTCGCTCGGAGGATGAAGGCTTTGGTGGGGCGATCGCCTATCAAGTCCTCGACAGCGATGAACCTTTAAGTGCCGAGGCGCTAGAGTCACGTCTTCGGGAAAATATTGAAGCTCAGTTTTCAGATGTGACCTGGCAGTCGGATAGTCAGCCTCAGCCAGACGAAAGTCTTCGCCTAGACTGGCAAGCAGAGACAAGTGACGGCTCGTCACTAGACGCTCTCAGCTTCATCGAGCAGCATGGCAAAGTCATCTACGTTTTTCACGCCCACGGCATTGACCAGCCGTACAACGAATACAATCGTGACGCCGAAATCATCGTGGGAACATACATCGTGCAGGAAAAACCCCCTGAGTCGATTGATGCAGAAGCATCGGAAGCGCAGTGAAAATGGCGATCGTTTAGCCCACTCTCTCAACGTTTGGGGCGAGGAGGAGTCAGAACTTTTTAAAGCGTGATTCAAACATTGAAAATATTCAAGACGCCAATCCACATTAGGCATGACTTGCACTAGACCAAATCGATCGCTGTCGAGGATTGCTGGTGACAGTGGATTGCTAAGAAGCACACATTTTTCGTTATCTGTAGGTAATGCCTCATCCTACGATCGAATGAGATACCTTGGTTGTGCTATTTTATTGACAATCGTTTGCATCAATCTTAAAGTAATAAAGTTAGTTCCTCTTGATAGAGTTTCGCAATTAATCATCCAAAGTTCATTTGCTTGATGCAGCGTAACTTGTTGAGGTACGAGCGGCTGAGCGATGCATTAGGGCTTTTGAAAGCCTCAACATCAGGCTATGACAATGGCTGTAAAGTTAGCATCGGGCTATAGATAGAGCGATAGGGTAGATTTTTGAGGTTCAAGTGCTGTTGCATTCAGCAAACTTAACTTGGAGATTACCCTATTGCAGTTGGTTCACAATTGGGAACCCTCAATCAAGACTCTAGCCTAGACAGCTATCTTTCTAGTAGTCAAGTTAGTAATCAAGTTGAAGGGTCTGTAAGAGGATGTTTGAGAAGTCGTCAATGCTACTTCAGATCCCCCCTAGCCCCCCT
>CAKZMO010000171.1 GCA_937128595.1 uncultured cyanobacterium
GGATCAGTCTTGTTCCAGCGTGTTGTCTAATACTTTTCAAACATCCTCTTAGGCTCAGAAGACTCAAATCCGTTTGGACAAGGTAATTACTCGTTCAGAATTTTGGGAACCTTGAAAAACTCACCATCCCGGTCTGGTGCCGAGTTCAAAATCGCTTCTCGATTTTCCCAAGCTTCCAACGTATCCTGACGGGTTACGTTGCTGACATCGATCGCCCGTGCGGTGGGCGGTACGTCGCTCGTATCGAGTTCGTTGAGCTGTTGGAAATAATCCAAAATGCTGTCTAGCTGAGTCGTGAAGCGCTCCTCTTCTTCGGGTGTGAGATCGAGTCGAGCGAGCTGAGCAACTTTTTGGACTTGTTCGCGATCAAGCATAAGCGTAGAAAATAGCAGAAGTAGCAGCGATACGAATCAGACAGATTTAACAAAGCTTTTGGCTCAAGTTTTCTGTACTGTAGGCATTTGGTATCTATCTGTGAACTCTATCAAATCAAAGCACTAGAAGAACACATCGATTTGGGAGCGCCCGGTTGTCTTCAACCAGTTTTGAGCCTCAATGTAATTGTTTGGGGCAAGTCGAATCGCACGCTGCCAGTATTCTGCAGCTTCGTCAAAATGAGCATTGGCTTCGTCAGTATTACCTTTGTCTTTTGTGCGTTCACCTAAGTAGTGGTGAATGACCGCAATATTGTTGAGCGCTTGGGGCATCCGAGGGTTAAGCTCAATGGCTTCATGATATTTGCTTAGCGCCAAGTCGTGCTCGCCATTGCTGGTGTGAATCAGCCCCATGTTGTAAAGAATGTAGCTACGATCGTAGGGATCGTCTTCCATCTTGAGCGCTTCTTCGTAGTTGTCCATCGCTTCAGCATATTCGCCATCTGCATGAGCTGACATGCCATCTCGATAATAAGCAAACGCTTCTTTAGAAGACTGCTTAGTAGGCATCAGCTTCAGAATCAAATCTGCCATGACGGTAAACGATTTATCGATGAAATTATCGTTACGCTGAGTTCTAGGCATAGGTATGCGGACTTGTGGTGATCATGAGGACTTCAGATTTTCAGAGTAGCAGGTTCCTCTTGGGTTGGTAGCCATATGTGTCCAATTTGTAGTGGAATAGCAGTGCATTGAGGCCAAAATGCAGTCATTACGCCAATATGAAGACCGATATGAAGATTGATATACCTAGACTAAGCAAGTTACAGTCATGAGCCAATTGGCAGATTTGGGCGTGTTAAAAAAAACTCAACCCGTTGTTCCAGGGCAAAGGCATCCTCAGCTTGTAATTTTCACCGATTAAGAATGCTGTTGTCTGTATTGGCTAACCACGGTCGCAACCAAAATACAGGCTGCACCGATCGCCCCTCGGAGGCCAAGCCCTTCGCCCAAAATCAAAAATGAAAACAGAGTTGCAAACACAGGTTCCATCGTGTAAAGTAGCGCTGCTTCGTGGGCTGGAACCCAGCGTTGGCCAAGCGCCTGACCGCAGAGTGGGCCAATCGTTACGACCAGACCTAGATATATCAGTTGAGGCAAGCGATCGCCAATTTCTACAGCCTGGCTCAGCATCTCTGGCACTGCCCAGAGACCGCCGAGCAGCACCATCGTCCAAATTTGCACAGAGGCAAGAGCAAGAAACGAATGACGGGGGGCGATCGCCTCTAGCAGCAGAATATATATGGCAATGCCTAGAGCAGATACGAGAGTGAGCAGATCACCGGAGCGAATGCCACTCCCTTCCAGAGACATGATGCTGATGCCAGCAACAGCAATTCCGGTTGCAATCAGCACCCGTCTCGCCAAGGGTCTACCCATGAAGATGCCAATCAGCGGCACAAAAATGACATTCATCCCAACGAGAAATGCTGATCGGCTCGCGGAAATGGTCTCCATTCCTGTCAAAGCAAACCCTGTCTCAAAAAACAAGATGCTGCCCAAGAGTGCGCCATCTCGCAGCAATTTGCCGTTGAGGTTGCGGAGCCAAGGGAGCAGGGCGATCGCCGCAATGCTGTAGCGCACCAAAATGAGTACCGAAGGCGGCAAACTGCTAAGGGTGTCCTTCAACACCGGAAATGAGGTTCCCCAAATCACCGTAGTGAGCAGCAAAATGAAGATTCCCTTTCGGTGAGACGTGGGAGAAGCAGCAATCATCGGCACACCCGAACAGCGTCAACACGCTTCACTCTATGAAACCCGGTGGAACTCAACAAGCAGTAGATTGAATCCTTTCCATCAGTGAATTCGATAGAACGGTGTCGTTCTCGACTCACAACGTCTGCGACAATTCAAAGACCACCTTAGCGACTGCCTGAGGAACGGTCAAGGAGTTGCCGATGGGTTCTGACTACTCTAACCATCCCAAGTTGTCATACCTGTATGCTCTAATTGCGATCGCCGACTCGGGCAGCTTCAGCGAAGCGGCTCTGCGCTTACAGCTTTCACAGTCAGCCATCAGCTATGCAATTTCCGCCCTCGAAGGTGAGCTAGGCGTGGTGCTGCTGTCGCGAGGTCGCCACGGAGCCTTGCTGACTCCCGTTGGAGAGCAGATTGTCGAACGAGCACGCCGCATTACCTATCTGCTCGATGATGTGGTGAAACAGGCCAATCTCGCCAAAGGCTTAGAGGGCGGCTATGTTCGCATTTCTTCCTTTCGCAGTGCCGCCTCGCACGTGTTGCCCGACGTGATTGCCGAATTTTGTCGGCGCTATCCGGCGATCGCCGTTCGCATTGCAGAATATGATGACTGCCCTGAGGCAGAAGCTGACCTGCGGCGGGGGCGGGTAGATTTGGCCATGACCTACCTTGAGGCAGACCGCGACTTTGAAACCTGGGATCTGATGCAAGATGACTTTGTGGTGCTATTTCCGCCTGGGTTTGAACTCCAGAACAATACGCTGACCTGGGAAGACTTGCTCCGCTATCCGCTGGTCATGGCTCCAGAAGGCGATTTTTGTGATGCGATCGTGTACGAACACTGCGCCAGCTATGGCATTACGCTATCGCCAAAATATCATGTGCGCTCTGATGCCACCATCGTCAGCATGGTTGCGAAAGGGCTGGGCGCAACCATTAGTCCTCGATTGGCAACAGTGCCTACGCCTCCCGGAGTGCAGGTATATAGCTTACCTGTGCCGCTATTTCGCACGATTCGAGTAGCAATTTTGAAAGAGTCGCTGCTCGCCCCAGCCGGATTTGCGTTTTTAGATTTGCTGAAGGAGATGTGTTCGTAGCGCGTGGACGTTGGCTTGCCTGGGCATAGTCCGTATCGCCCGTTCACCATTTTGATGAAACATCAGGATGGAGCTGATCCGATCGCCACAACGATGGATTGGTCTGAACATAGTTGTGAATCCGCTGCATAGATGCCTCATTGCGGATAATGTGATCATAAAAATTGCGCTGCCATACTGGGGTTCCTGGTGCGTTACGCAGGATGTTGATGCGCTTGGTCACGACAGATTTAAACGAACCTACAACTGTTGAAATGGTTTGGGCAATGGGTTTACCAAGTTCACGGATTTCGGTTCGTGGCATTACGGGGTATGAACATGGCACCGGGTAGGAGCATGGCACCGAGTAGGAGCATGGCAATGCCATGCCCCTACGGAACGTGTCGGTCACGATCAAAATGCCATGCAGATGATTGGGCATGACCACATATTCATCCAATTGAATCGATTACTTCTACCGAAGTTTTCCCGACCTGCGCCAACGAAAACGCAATATGACAGAAATCTTTTGGAATATGGGTTTTGAGCAAATGGAGAAAAATGGGCGATCGCGCTCCTCCTCTTCTAAAGCAGAGAAATCTGTCAGGAGGTTATGCTGTTTGAGGCAGCGGGGGCATAGTAAAGCTGCATCAGTTGGTTCACATTTAGGGTTTCGATCGCGTAAGTCTAACCCTTGAGGTCTACAAATTCGACTTCAAAGTCAGTGGGTTCATACACTTCAATAATGGTACCAACCTGACCTTTATCGTAGATTGAGGTGAGGGAGATCTTGAGTGATCGCAACGACATCTAACAGTTTCATGGGATCTTCTCCTGAAGGTTAGAGAACATAGCAGATCACAGGTCAAGAACAATTTTCTTCGACTTTGAGAATCCAGACACTTCTTAGGGTGTGAGGCTATCTTATCCGTGTTCTATGCTGACTCAGCAATGGCGATCGCCATCTGAAGCCGTTTCTGATCCAGCCCTTTCTGATGCAGGAGCAACCAAGAGTCCACCAAATCTGGCCCTTTGAGGTCGCAGGTGAGGGCAGCTCGTAGCGACTTCATCACCAGTCCTTTCTTCACGCCCTCAGATTTGGTCACCGTTTTGATTAGAGTCTGGGCATCGTCCTTTTCCTTTAAGTCAGTGCCTTCAAGTGTTGAGAGTACCGCTTTCAGAACAGGCGCAACGCCCTCTTGCTGAAGGTGCTGAGTGGCTGAGTCGCTGTAGCCCAGGGTTTCATCAAAGAGATAGCGGCACATCTCACCCGCTTCATCGAGACGCATCAAGCTTTGGCCGACCAGTAGCGCAACTTGCTCTAGCCAAGGGCGATCGCTCGCTTCATCAATTTCAAAACCCGCCTTTTCCCAAAACGGAATCAAACGATCCGTCAGGTCAGCATTGTCTAGGTTGTGTATGTATTGGCTATTGAGCCAGTTGAGCTTGTCCCAGTCAAACTTTGCGCCAGCCTTGTTGACTCGCTCAAAGCTAAACACCTTTGCCGCTTCGTCTAGGGTGAACTGCTCTTGGGTCGAGTCGGGGGGCGACCAGCCGAGCAGGGTCATGTAGTTGACCATGGCTTCGGGGAGATAGCCCATGTCCTTAAAGTCGAAGATGGAGGTGACGCCATCTCGCTTTGAGAGCTTTTTACCTGCAGGGCTGAGAATTAGGGGCGTGTGGGCAAAATCGGGGACGGAATCTCCGAGGGCTTCGTAAATGAGGAGTTGCTTTGCGGTATTTGCAACATGGTCTTCGCCACGAATCACCTGGGTAATCCCCATGTCTACGTCATCGACCACGACCACAAAGTTATAGAGGGGCTGACCAATTTCGGTCGCAGGAGCGCGGCGGGCAATCACCATGTCGCCGCCGAGGTCGCTGCCTCTCCAGTTGACTGTGCCTCGCACCAGGTCGTTCCAGACAATCTCGCGGCTGTCGGCAATTTTGAAGCGAATCACCGGAATACGCCCTTCGTCTTGCAAGGCTTTTTCCTGCTCTGGCGTTAGGTCGCGATGGCGATTGTCGTAGCGGGGAGCTTGTCCCTTGGCTTCTTGTGAGGCTCGCAAATTGTTGAGTTCATCTTCTGTGACGTAGCAGCGATAGGCATGGCCGCTATCGAGCAGCTTTTGCACGGCTGTCTTATACAGATCCATGCGCTTGCTTTGGTAGAAGGGGCCTTCGTCCCAGGACAGCCCCAGCCAGGTCAGCCCGTCAAGAATGTTTTGCGTAAATTCGGGGCGCGATCGCTCAATATCTGTGTCTTCGATCCGCAGGATGAACTGCCCTCCGTGATGATGGGCAAACAGCCAGTTAAACACGGCAGTGCGAGCGGTGCCGATATGGAGATTTCCAGTGGGGCTGGGCGCGATCCGAACGCGAACAGACATAGGGTTCAATAACTCAACGGAAGGTGCATTGACCATTCTAGCGGTAGAGGGCAACTTCGATAGAGCAGAGATTTTTGAAAATGAATTCGAAATTTAATGGAGTGAATAGGTAGTTATGGACGTGCTCCTAAATTCGTAAGGCACATCAATTCATTACAAAACCTTGCTACCCATTCTGTACCTAGAAAAACTGGAGCTATCTTGGGCTTAGCTGTCAACGATTCAACGAGGGATATTTGCCCTTTGCCTATTCGATAAATCCCCCCCCTTTTTCCGAAACTGATCTGCTTAGTACATATCACCTTCTGATTAGCAACGAGGTCGGCTTGATCCCCCTAAATCCCCCTTGCCAAGGGGGACTTTCAAGCTGATTCCCTCCTCATATCTTCCAATCCGGTTTCCTGCTTTGTAAGGAGGGTTAGGGAGGATCGAGGCACGTCATTTCAAATTCGTAAACTTGTGTGTGCTGGGGGCGTCCGTCCTGAAAGAGGGATATAGGGCGAGGGCTAATGAAGGATATGCTTCACTCAGCCAGCATCGTTTTTAGACACCCATTTGCTATTCGCTTCCACCTATGCTTTTTGCTCTTGAAAACCTACCCTACTGGATCTTTTTAGGAACAGGGTTCCTGCTCTTCGGGTTTGTCATCCTTTCGGGGGGTGGCGACGAAGATGCTGATCTGGATGCCGATATGGATGTCGATGGAGACTTTGACCTCGATGCTGATCTGGACGCTGATGTTGATGCGGACATTGATGCCGATGTCGATGGAGGTGATTCGCTCAGGCTTGATCCCGATGCTGAACTGGATTCGTCTGGAGGGTTTCACCCACTTCAAATTCTCGGCTGGTTTGGCATTGGCAAGGCTCCGCTGATGCTGCTTATCGCCCTCGATCTCTGTTTGTGGGGACTGCTGGGTTGGATGCTGAATGTGGCGATCGCCAATGTCATCGGCAGTATTCCGACAGGCTTGCTCGGATTTGGGGTCGGGGTTGTTTCTCTGTTCGTTGCCCTGACGTTGGGTGGACAAATCGCCCGTCCCATTGGCAAAGTCTTCGCGTCGTTTGGCGAAGATGCGAGTGGCGATCGCCTGATTGGCTGTATCGGTATCGTCAGTTCGGCCAAGATTCACAATGCATCCGAGGGCAAAATTGCCCAAGTCGATGTGCTCGACTCAGTTAAGAACCTCGTGACGGTCAACGCGGCTTTGCCTCTCTGGGCAACGGAAACGCCCAATCGAGGCGACAAGGTGCTGGTGATCGAACGAGCGGAGAATACCTATCTGTATTACGTCATCGCTAGAGATGGAGCCGATCAAGAGCGTTGGTTCAATAGCCGCTCACAAACCCACAATCGTAGTTAAAAATTGCCAGGTTGAACGGACAAACAGCCGTTTGTCCTGACAGCCGATTTTCCTCAATGATTCACCCAAGGACTCTGAAATTATGTTTTGGCTTGCGTTTATTCAGTCTTTGCCCTCTCTATCTCAGCTCGATCCGGTTGAGGTGGCTCAGGTCGAAGCCATTCCCGCTATCGATCAGACAGAGCTTGTTGATGTTGAGAATGCGTCTGAAGTGATGGCTGTGGAGGCGATCGCCCTAGCCTCAGACTCTCCTTCCGGTTCTGCTCAAGTCGCCACAATTCCAGCAGGACAACCTGTGGTAGGACAATTGGGAGGCAGTCTCATTATCTTCCCTGGAATCATTGTTGCTATCATCCTGCTGCTGCTGCTGAGCGTTTGGGCTTACACTCGCGTTTACGTCATCACTCCCAACAACGAAGCCTTTGTGAGAACGGGCGGCGTATTCGTCAAGAAAAAGATGGTAGTGCTCAACGGTGGCTGTATCGTGCTGCCGGGATTCCACGAACTGACTCGCGTGCCGCTAAGAGAAATCTCCATTGACGTTGAGCGTACGGGCACTCTCGCTGTTCGTACCCAAGACTATTTGCGGGCAGACATGCGTGTCACCTTCTACGTCTGTATCAACGCCTCTGAGCAGGATGTATTGACCGCTGCCGCACGGCTGTCTCAAAACGGCAAGATCACCCCCATGGATATCAAAAATGCCCTAGAAAAACGGGCAGATGATGCCATTCGAGCCGCAGCGAAAAACAAGTGTCTGGCTGAGATCGACTCCGACAAACTTGGCTTTGCCCAAGAGGTGCTCAACCTGATGCAGCAAGATTTGGGGAAAGTTGGCCTGACCCTAAACAACATCGCCATTTCGGAAGTTCAGGAAAGCAACACCTACGACGAAAACAATTTCTTCGATGCCCAGGGTGTGCGGTTGCGGACGGAAACCATTCAGCGGTCGATTCAGCAAAAGCGTGAGGTGGAGCTAACGACCCAGGTTGCCATTGAGCAAAAAGAGCTGGATGCAGAAAAGCAGTCGCTCACTATTGCCCAAAATACGGAAGATGCTCGTCTGGCCCAAAACTTTGCCGTCGAGTCGCTCAAGGCTCAGCGAGAGCGGGAAATTCAGGAAAAGCGGGCGGAAGAATCAGCCGCAACTCTGCGGGCCCAGATTCTCCAGGAAAAATCGGTTGAGGAAGAAGAAATTCGCCGCAAGCTTTCCCTTGAGCAAAGCCAGATCGACGCCAACATTGAGCTTGAGGAGCGCAATAAGAAATTTAAGGTGGCGCAAGCGCTTCAGCAGCAAGAGTCGGAGCTGGCTGAAATTACTCGTAAGAAAACGGTGGACTCTAACACCCTCGAAGCCCAAGTGCAGGTGGCAGAGTCAGAACGATTGGCAAGAACGGCTCAAGAAGACGTGGCGATCGCCATTGCCAAAAAACGTCAAGAGAGCTTCCTGGCTGAAGCAGAGCGTGCCCAAGCTGAATCTGGGGTCGTCACCGCCAGCGAAGTCGAGGTCGCGGAACGACAACGACGGTTGGCGGTCATCGAAGCCGAGCAAAATGCTGAAGAGAAGCGGATCTCTGAGCAAAACGTGGTGGAAATTGATGCCTTCCGTCGTCGTCGCCAAGCTGAAATCGCTAAGCAAGCTGCTGACCTAGAAGCCGAAGCCATCCGTACCCTAGCCCAGGCCGAACGCGACAAATCCCTGGCTGAAGCCGAGGGAATTCAGGCTAAGCTCGACGCCAAAAATGTGATCAGCAGTGCCAACCTCACTGCTGATGTGCTCACCACTCTCTGGCCCGACATCGCCGATCGCCTCCCCGAAGTGTTGCAAGCTCTGGCTCCGCAGCCCGGAGTCTTGGGCGACGCCCGTATCTATTCCTTTCCTGGCAGCAATGGCAACGGCAACGGCAATGGCAACGGTGCAGCCGGAGACATCAACAAGCTCCTGCTTTCCACCAGCGGCCTAGAGCTGATCAATTCGCTGATGAACGAAGGCAAGCTCGGTTCCGTCATTGGACAGGTCAAAAATCTGCTGATGACTCCACCTGAAGGCTCTGCATCAGGATCTGCACCAGCGACAACCGAAGATATTTCGGCGATCGCCCCTCCTCCCTCTGTGCCACCATCGCCAACGATGACCGAAGTGCAAGATCCGCTTATCGAGTAGTCTATGTTGTAGTCGTTGTAGTCCTGTACTTGGGCGATCGCCATGATCAAGCGCTACATGATCGATCGCCCAAAGACGGCCAGCGGGTAACCGCACCCGACGTAGATTGGCCTCCTAAACGCCTTCGCCTTCAGTCGAAATTTCACACGGACAAACGATGTTTGGAGGGGCATGGCATTGCCATGCCCGTACAGCAAACAATTGATGAATTGAGAAGGTCTATATGATTCATCGATTTTGCAACGCCTGCTTTTCGGATGGGTATGGCAATGCCATGCCTGTACAGATAGCGGGATTGAGTTGCTGTCCCGTTCAGTAAGCGTCGTCAGTAAGCATCGATAGTTATGGATCAGATTATGGACTGGGTTCAGCAAGCAAAACGACTCTTCGGCATGCCCAAGCCAGAGCATTTCAACAACTATCGCCATTGCTGCGAATGCGCCGAACATGATGAAATCTTGCGTCTGCACGATGTAGACACTATCGGCCTAAAGCAGCTTAGACATGCGGGTTCGGATCCTCTCTGTGGAGTGTCACCAGAAGGCTTCAAGTACTATCTGCCCGCGCTAGTTCGCCTCACCCTTGAAAGCATCGACCATCCCGCTTTTTTCTACGGAGATCAGCTTCTGTTTCATCTCACTTGGGATGGGGAGCAAAACCATCACTTTCTAGCCTGTACTCCCAAACAGCGAGCCTTCATTGCCCAATTTTTGGAATACTTGATTGAGACCTATGCCAAAGCATTCGACTATGGCATGAGCGCCTGTCAACTGCTCCAAGCCCATGACATTTGGTCACAGACTCTCACTCACTAAGCGACATACGGTATTGACCAACTGATCCACATCGACAGGCTTAGCAATGTGACACTGAAATCCAGCTTCCATTGCCGCTTGGATATCTTGCTCAGACACATACCCTGTTAGCGCGATCGCCGGAAGCTCACCGCCCTGATCGGCAGGCAGCGATCGCACCTGACGCATCAGTTCGTAGCCATTCATCCCAGGTAGCCCAATATCAAAAATGAGTAGGTCTAAATCTTGTTCTGGAATCAGGTCAAGCGCGGCGGCGGCTGATTGGGCAGAAACAACCGTCGCACCATAGCCCTGAAATATAGTCGTAAACAGAAAAATATTCTCGGAGTTGTCATCTGTAATCAAGAGCCGAATGCCTTCTAGAGAAATTTCCTTGTCTGGAGTTGCGGCGGTGGCGGGTAGCGGGGGTTCGCTCTCGACCCTGACCTTCGGCAGCGTCACGGTAAACGTTGCCCCTTGGTCGATCCCCGGACTATCGGCTGCGACCGTGCCGTCGTGGGCTTCTACAATCGACTTCACCAAAAACAGCCCCAGACCCAAGCCGCCCTCTTGTCGAATATTTGACGAATCTGCTTGTTGAAAGCGGTCAAAGATATAGGGCAATATGTCAGGCTCTATGCCTCGTCCGGTATCGCTCACCTGGACTTGAATTTGGATGGGCGAGGGAGTAAGCTGCACACTGACTCGTCCGCCACTAGGAGTGAACTTAACGGCATTAAATAGCAGATTGACAAATACCTGCTTCATGCGGCCTGGATCAAACAGATATAGCTCTGAAAGAGGCTCTAGATCCGCTTCGATCTGAATGTCTTTTTTAGCCATTTGTGGATGTATTGAGGCAATTGCCTCTTCTAGTAAGCCCGTTAGGTCTGTTGGCTCTAGACTAATCTGAAACCGCTCTTGAATAATGCAAGAGGTATCGAGCAAATCCTCAATGAGTTGGAGCTGAGCCAATGCCCCGTTTTTGATAGAGGCGATCGCCCGATTCAGCGTAGATTCTCTCAGAGTCTTCAGCGTAGATTCTCTCAGAGTCTTTTGTTCAAGTATTTGCGCCCACCCCAAAACGCTATTGAGCGGCGTCCGCAACTCATGAGATAGCACTGCGAGAAATTCATCTTTAACTGCATTGGCTGCTCGAGCTGCTCGTTCTTGCTCGTCTAGTCGCTGGCGCTCTTGTTCAACATGAACCCACTCGACAAATCCTGATGCCTCTCGCACATAGAGGTCTAAAAGCTGTAGCTCCCGTTGAGTCGGCTGGTAGGGGTGTTGAAAGTGAGTGGAGATAATGCCCAAAATTTCTCGATTGCGGTTGACTAAAGGAGTCGCTTGCAGGGCGCGAAACCCTGCGGCTTCTGCAACTTGGCGAAAAGGCTCCAGCTCTGGAAGGGTCTGCACATCCTCAATGATGACCCGTTCGCCCTGTTTGAGCGATCGCCCATAGGTGGATCGATTGTGAGTCCACAACTCCTCAAACTGCTCCAATGTTTGCGGCTCAAACCCTTGCTGAGCCGCGATTTTATACTGATCTTGCTCAGCGTCGTAAAGCAGCACAAATCCCATAGGAGTTTGGAGAATGGCGATCGCCGCTTCCAACACTTCGTTCAGCGCCTGATTTAAATCGAGAGAGGAGAAAAGTTGAAGGCTCAAAGCCTGAATCTGATTCATCGCGGTCAGTTCTCTCTGAAGCTGAGACTGACTGTCGCGTAGTTCTTGCTCTGTTCGTCTGAGGTTGTCAATATCGACAAGCGCTAAAACAGCTCCGTTAATTTGATTTTCAAGGGTGCGATAGGGGCGAATGCGGAGCAGATACCAATGTCCTTGGTGGCTTTGCACTTCTCGCTCCACCGCAGACAGGGTTTCTATCACCTCTTGAGCCAAATGTTCTAAATCGGGCAAATCCACATTATGCCGAATATTGTTAATGGGTCGTCCCACATCCGTCGGAATCAAGTTAAAGATCCCTCGTGCCGCTGGAGTAAAGCTGCGAATGTTGAGGTCGTTAGACAGCATCAAAATCGGGATGTTGACATTGTTCAACAGATTGATCAAATCATCATTCGCTCGGCGAGATTCGACGTTGCGGCTTTGCAATTCCTCATTCGTTGTTCTCAGTTCTTCATTCGCCGACTGAATCTCTTCCTTTGCGGTTTGGAGTTCCTCATTGGTGCTTTTTAGCTCCTCGTTGCTCGATAAGATTTCCTCATTGGCCGCTGTCAGTTTTTGACGAATGCTTTCCTGTTCTTCGACCGTTAGGTTCAAAAAAGTTTGAGTATCCAGCAGTTCTTGTCGAGCTAAGGCAAGCTCTCGTTGCAATCGAGCAACTTCGGTTTCAGGTGCTACTTCTTTTGGGTTGGCGGTCTGGTCGTCTTCATCAGGCGAATCGACAGAAGGGAGATCGAG
>CAKZMO010000172.1 GCA_937128595.1 uncultured cyanobacterium
AGTTGACCTTGTCGGTACGCTAGACGATCAGGATTACTATTCGTTTAGCTTTGCCCAAAACACGGATGCCACATTTCAACTGACAAAGCTTTCCAGAGCCACATCCTTAGACGTGTTTTACGATAGTGACAACAACGGGATTTTTACCCGTAGCGAGCGAGTAGTCAACAGCATTAATAGCAGTAACGACAAGGTGTATAGCGATACGTGGTTGGCTGGAAACTACCTAGCCGTAATCGATCACAGTGGCTCTTTATTTGGTGGTCACACGAAGTATGAATTCAATATCTTGCCTTCGTAGACCGTTATCTCGCTCGTCTTTTTCTTGAAGCACAATGCATGAAAGCGATCGCTCTCTTGTTTATGGGGGGCGATCGCTTCCTTTTTGAAAAGCTTCAGTTAGCGGCTAACTAGCTTACAAAATCGACTCTCATCGCCACCTTGCGTCTCTTCCTGATACACCAGAGCTAGGTCGCTCTCTTCAAACTTGTCAAAAAACTCGTCCCATTCGATGCGCTCCAAAGAGTCTTCGCCGCTGTAGCCAGGAAAGGCAATTCGGAGCAGGCCCGGTTCACCATCTTCTTTTGTACTGCTGACCGTCGCGGGAAAGCCGTCGCGAGCTTCGACCCACTCTTTGATGGTGCTGTGGTCGGTGGTAGTGTTGCTGGTTGTGCTTGCCATAAGAAATATTGAAAGCGATAGATACGTTAATTCAGAACAGTCCGCACTCAGCGTGAACTCAATGCTGAATGCAAAGACTTGAGTTTAGATAGTTCAGACAAGTGAGCGCAAAACTTTGAGTCAACAGGTCAGAAAGGGCTGAGAGCAACCATCTGACGATCTCTAATCTTCAATGTATCGATGGCATAGGTACGCAGCATCTGTCTTCTGACAGGAAAGAGCATCGACGACTATGATATGCAATCTGAAAGATGTTTCGTCCTGCTGAGAGTTTCTATCGTGAAAAGAGTTGACGCGAAACTCGACAATCATGACACAGACATTGCGGCAAGGAGATCAGGTCGAATGGCAGGCAGGGCAGGGCACCACAACTGGCGTCGTGCAGAAGCAGATCACTGAGTCTACGGAAGTGGAGGGTCAGACCGTGGCGGCCTCGCAAGATGACCTTCGCTATCTGGTCAAAAATGACAGTACAGGCAAGGTAACAGGCCATAAGCCTGAAAGTCTGACTCAAATAAGAGGAGATGAAGGCTCTAGTGCGTCCGAACAGGAAGAAAAAGTTACGGAGTTCGAAACCGTTGTCAATATGACCGCTCACGAGCTAGAAAACTGGCTCGATACAGAGGAAAGCAAATCTGTAGGGCAAGAGAATGAGACTGGTGAGATCAAAGGCCGTCAGTCGGGCAAGCACATCATCGAAATTTTGAGCAAGAACAAAACCGACTACACCGAAGACGACTACCAACGCATGCAAAAGGTCGTCAGTTATGTTCATCGCCACGCGGCTCAGCAACCGTCTGGAGACATCGAAAACACACCCTGGCGCTACTCGCTGATGAACTGGGGTCACGACCCTCTAAAAGATTAGAGAACGATTTGGACAACAACTTGAAAACTAGCTTCGTCTCGTGCCTTTGATTGTGCTTTTATGACTTTTACCCCTTCAAAAATTCAACCCATTCCTGAGACGGTTGCATCTTCCAGTCGTCGCTGGCTACCAGAGCAGGTATTGTTCACCCCAGCCGCTCTGGAAGAACCGTGGGGACAGCAAATCCTCAATCGGCTGCAACAGTTTGATTTACCTGTCAAGTTTCTCAAGCAAAATCGACTGACAGGCTTGCGCGGAGATACTGAACGGGAGACCTATGCGATCGCCAAACGCACCCTTGCAGTCGTCACCGCGCCACCCAGTCAGTTGAAACTAAGTCCCATTCCTCCTTCAGCAGACTGGCAGTTTCATGTAGCACAAGGATGTCCGGCTCACTGTCAATACTGTTATTTGGCAGGAAGCTTGCAGGGGCCACCCGTCACTCGGGTATACGCCAACTTGCCGCAGATTTTGGAAAATTTGCAGCACTACGAAAAGCCTGAACAGCTCACCACCTACGAGGTCAGTTGCTACACCGATCCCCTTGGCATCGAACATCTGACAGGCAGCTTAGCCGAGTGCATTCGCTATTTTGGTGAGCGCGATCGCGCTCATCTTCGCTGGGTGAGCAAATTCGACGCGATAGACCACCTGATAGAGCTACCCCACCGCAAGCACACACGGGCGCGGTTTAGCGTCAATACGACTCCGATTTCACGACTCATGGAGGGAGGCACAGCATCTGTGAGCGAGCGATTGCAAGCCGTTCGAAAGCTAGCTTTACCCAGAAAAGATGGTGGCGGAGACTATCCCGTTGGGTTGGTCATTGCGCCCATTATGCCGATCGAAAACTGGCGAGAGGAATATAGTCAGCTTCTAGATGCAGCCGCCAATGCCTTGAACTTCGATTGCGACCTCACCTTCGAACTGATTTCTCATCGATTTACGCCGGGGTCTAAAGGTGTGCTTGAGCAATGGTATCCAAATAGCAAGTTGGATTTGGACGAGGCAACCAGAACGACTAAACGCAACAAGTTTGGTGGTATTAAATATGTCTACGACAAAGACACAATGACCGAGCTAAAAACCTTTTTTGAAGAGGCGATCGCCCGACGCTTTCCCAATGCTGAAATCCTTTATTGGACTTAGAGGATGTTTGAAAAGTATTAGACAACACGCTGGAACAAGACTGATCCCC
>CAKZMO010000173.1 GCA_937128595.1 uncultured cyanobacterium
GGTGAGGCTTTCCACCACCGACCCCTCACCAATCACGTCGTATTCCACATGGATGCCGGTCAATTCTTCAAACGCCAGCGTCAGCACATCGCGCTCCCAGAAGTGCGTTTCGATATTTTCCGCCACTGCCCGGATGGTACGCCCGCGAAACGGTTCGCTGGCTTCTACAAACCACGTTAATTCTGCAATACGTTCTTCTTCCGTCAGCACAGAATTAGAAAAATATGCCGCCCACTTGCGGATCGCGTCGTCGGTGATTTGCGCCCGGTTGATGCCGCCAGTCGCCCCCAGAATAATCATGCAAAGCAACACTATTACAAAAAATCGGTTGGTCATGTTGTGCTAGACCCTATACAATGAGTAGTGACAATATATTAAGTAAACGGTAGTGGTTGAGAAGTCGGTGATCGTTACGCTACCTCACTCACCCCCTGTCCAATCTCACGATTAGGCAAGGGTGAGATAAGGTTACAAGAGACAAATCAGCAAATTTCCACCAAAACGTTAGGACCAGAAAGATTGTAGGGTCCAACCAAGAGATTGGCGTACCTATGTGTACTCCCATAGATAAGCCACTATTTTTTGATAAATACATACTGATTACGTCAAACAATTACTGACATAACTATGACACCCAACCTACACACTTCTGAGATGCGCGACGCACAAGCCACATTTTTTGATCTCTCGTTAGATCTTCAGCTTGTGCTGGATGATGCTGGACTGATTGTATTATGCAACAACGCATTTGCAAAAATGGTCAACAAACCCGGTCAGGAGTTGGTCGGCACCCCATTGATCGCCTACTGTGATAGCGGCAACGCGGATGCCCACAACGCGCTGACTCGCATCCCGCAGAACCAGTACCCCACCAGCTTTGAATGTACCATCAGCCACTTTGATGACACCCCCCACCGCTACATCATCACCCTGTATCCGCAACCTAATGGCACCTGTCACGTCATCGGCAAGGATATTACCCCCTACCGTGAGATGGAAAATCGCGAATCTGAGCGTAACATCTTCGCGGAAGCCCTGCTGGATACCGTACTGACCATCAACACCAGCCTGGCCCTCGAACAGGTGCTAGAGCGCATCCTCGCCAATATCGGTAAAGTTGTGGATTACGACCATGTGACGATCATTCTGGTGAACAACCAGCAAGCTGAGGTTGTCGGGTCATTGCGCAAGGCCCCCTATCACCTGGATGTGACGCTGGATACCCATTACATGCTGCGCATTCCCGATCATCCGTCATTGGCGCAGATGTTAGTCTCGCAAGATTACCTGATTCTACCCCAGGTAGATGAACCCCCCGCCTGGATGACCAACCATCATAGCCACCGACGCGGGTCATTCCTGGGCGCACCCATCATTGTGGATACCCATGTGATTGGTTTTCTGGGCATATTCAACACCAATAGTGAATTTTTCACCCCCCTGCACGCCCAGCAGATCATCACGTTTGCGAACCAGGCTGGCATCGCCTTACAGAACGCCCGCCTCTACCAGCAAGCCCAATCCGCCGCCATTTTACGGGAGCGGCAGCGTGTCGCCCAGGAGATCCACGACTCGGTAAATCAGGAGTTGTTCGCCGCCAGCACCTACGCGGATCTATTAGCTAAGGCCGTCAAGAAAAAGCCCGAATTGGTCACTAAATACGCGCTGGATGTCGGGCGATTGGTACGCGGTGCCGTGGAGCAGATGCGGATGATTCTCATCGAACTGCACCCGGATGCTCTCACCAACACCGGCCTGGACACGCTCATCAAAAGCCTGTGCGATGTCCTCAAGAAGCGCGTCGGCCTGGATGTTGACTTCACCGCAAATGACTCGGTCATCCTACCAGAGCATGATCAGGTGGCCTTTTATCGCATCACCCAGGAAGCCCTGCACAACATCGAAAAACATGCTCAGGCATCCCTGGTACACATTGACTTACAGGCAACGCCAGCCGCCATCCAACTCACTATCACCGATGATGGCATCGGCTTTGACCGCCATCACATCCCGCATATGCACTTTGGCATCAGCGGCATGCATGACCGCGCCTCACGCATTGGCGCAGCCCTGCACATTGAATCTCAACCCAATAAAGGCACAAAAATAATTTTAAGGAAGCCCCTCAATGAATGAGACACCCATCCGCATTGTAATTGTTGACGACCACCGCAAAGTCCATAACGCGCTGGTTGATATGATGCAATTTGTCGATGATTTTGAACTGGTCGGCCAGGGCAGTAACGGCCAGGAAGCCATCGCCCTGTGTGAAGAACATCACCCCGATGTGGTCCTCATGGATGTGGTCATGCCCATTATGGACGGTGTCGAGGCCACACGTCGCATCCTGGAAAAACAACCTCACATCAACATTCTGGCTCTATCTAGCTTTCAGGATAATGACAGCGTGCAATCCATGCTGAAGAACGGCGCATCCGGGTATATTCTCAAAAACGCCTCCGTAGATGAACTGGAATCCATCATTCGCACGGTGCATCAAGGCAAAAGCGTCATCGATTCACAGCTTATGGCGCAGGTGA
>CAKZMO010000174.1 GCA_937128595.1 uncultured cyanobacterium
AACCAGTGACATCCTGCTTGTAAGGCAGGCGCTCTACCAACTGAGCTAACCGCCCAACCCATCTCACTTGGACTTTCCCATCTTCTACTGCAGACAAGCAGCGACTGAGGTTACACCAAGTGCAGTTATTAACTATAGCAGATGAATGATATCAAATTTATCGACTCCTGTTACGATACGGCAACAAGTTTGAATAAAAAATCTGGCGCATATGCCATCAGGCCGAACTCACGATCGCATTACACTCTGGAGTCTTCCTCTTGTGGCTGGCTTGAGTCTCATGAGAACTCGCAGCAGTAGTTTGACTCTGTTAGTCCTGTCTGGATACTTATTCGGAGCCCTGATGTTGGGGCCTGATCTCGATACTCGCTCAATTCATTACAAACGATGGGGCCTACTGCGATGGATTTGGATTCCCTATCGGGGCAGCCTCAAACATCGATCGATTTTCTCCCACGGGCCTATTATCGGCACTCTTTTGCGAGTCGTCTATGTCCTTGCTTGGGGTTTTTTACTCGGCATGGGGGCGATCGCCATAGCCAACGAGCTATTTCGATGGGGGTGGGGGTGGAACACCATTTCGACTCTGCTATTTCAATGGGTTGAACAGAACCCAGCAAGCTGGATCGCTCTACTCATCGGCCTCGAACTGGGAGCATTGAGTCACTATCTAGCGGATTGGGGTGTCTCATCTTATAAGCGCGTGCGAAAAAACTATCCAAAAGAAGGCATTCGAGCGTTGCGATTGATTGCAGGCACTCCTACCCGAAAACGCAAGCGTCGCAAAAAGAAACGGTAATGGAAGAAAGCCCCAACTGTTAGCTTTTATCTTCAATTTGCAAGCTTAAAAATACTGAACTTTAGTGAAAATTAATCACATCGTCTTTGCCTCTATCTGCTCTTTTCAAAGTCAGTATCTGAGAGCACTTCAAACGTCAGAGCCTTAATGGATGAATCCAAGCAAGCACGTGCTTATTGGGGGAATATGATCTAAGCTAGTGATACTTTCAAGAGGCATAGGCGTTGACGAGTTCCTGTTCTGTGCCTGTCTATGTAGCTGCCTCTATGTTGTCTAATTACGTCACACCACAATCAACATGAAGAGCGATGTCGATCTGATCAAACGTCTCAGTCCAAGTGCAATGGATCAGATCATGCTGTACCTTGCATTCAGCGCCATGAGAACCAGTGGGCATCGGCATGGGGCATTTTTAGATGCTGCGGCAACGGCAGCAAAGTGCGCTATCTATATGACCTACCTAGAGCAGGGGCAAAACCTGCGGATGACAGGGCATCTTCACCATATTGAACCAAAACGTGTCAAGGTCATTGTCGAAGAGGTTCGTCAGGCTCTAACAGAAGGAAAGCTTTTGAAGATGTTGGGGTCGCAAGAGCCTCGATATCTGATCCAGCTTCCCTATGTGTGGATAGAACGCTATCCCTGGCAACCTGGGCGATCGCGCGTTCCTGGAACAAGCCTCACGCCCCAAGAAAAGCGTCAAATCGAAGAAAAGCTGCCGCCTCATCTGCCTGACGCTCAACTGATCAATTCGTTTCAATTTATGGAGCTGATCGAGTTTCTTCATGCTCGTTCTCAAGAAGATTTGCCCGTTGAGCGGCAGATGCCTCTGAGTGAAGCGTTAGCGAAGCATATTGAGCGTCGTTTTCTTTACTCGGGTACGGTGACACGAGTAGATTGTCCTTGGGGGATGCCCTTCTTCGCTCTGACTCGTTCCACTTATTCTCCCGCGAACGACGAAGAGCGCACTTACATCATGGTGGAAGATACAGCTCGGTACTTCCGCATGATGCGAGATTGGGCTGAACGCAAACCCCAAAGTGTTCGCATTCTAGAAGAGCTTGACATTCCGCCAGAGCGAGTTGATAGAGCGATAGAAGAATTAGACGAAGTAATTCGCGAGTGGGCCGATCGATATCACAAAGTTGGGGGACAGAACTTTGTGCTCCAAATGGCGTTCGGGCCTTTGGAACAGGAGTCCTAGGGGTTTACGAAGACAGGCTAGAGGAGCGCGTCTTCCGTGCCAAAACCCTGAAAATCTTAGATCCAGTGAGAGAATATCTTTGGAACCGTTGGCCTTGAACCAAGGATTTTTGCTGGTTCTGGGGCTGCAGTTGAACCCGCTGCTCAGAAAATGAGGTTGTATTCCAGAGGATAACGCTAACCGTAAAGATAATCGCTAAGAGAATTTTGTTGTTCATCTGACAAAACTTGATTCCAAAGGGGCTTTTAGGGACGTGGAGGCAGTATGGGAAAGCCTAAGCGATGTTGCAGGGCTATCTGCCAATCTGAACTGGCTCTCTACCGTACGCTGGTGATTTGTTGATTCTGGACAAGTTCTGAATACACAATGTTCCCGGTTTTCTGATTTCTTGATAATTCGATAGGATCTAAGCTTGAACGAGAAGCAGAAAAGGGCGATCGCGCGGGAGAAGTTGAGTTTGTCAGAGTTTTCCAATCATTCCAAGATCAATGCCGCTTTCGAGCGAGATCAGAACGAGGTTCCGACAATGGGTGCTGCTCCCGCCATTCGCGATGGCATTCCAGAAACCGAAGCTGTGAAAGCGTTGTTCAACCGCATTGCGCCGGTCTATGACGAACTCAATGACCGTTTGAGTCTAGGACTCCATCATGTCTGGAAGCAAATGACCGTTTCGTGGTGTCAGCCGTTTCCAGGGGCGATCGCCCTCGATATTTGCTGTGGCAGTGGCGACTTAGCGAGGCTCCTTGCGAAACAAGTAGGAGCCTCAGGACAGGTCATCGGACTCGACTTTGCGCGATCGCAACTCGACTGGGCCCAGAAAACTACAACCCCCACTCCATCGACCGCCCCTATTACTTGGATAGAGGGAGATGCAACAGCTCTTCCGTTCGACGACAGCCAGTTCGACTCCATCACTATGGGGTATGGGCTACGCAACGTCCCTGACATTGCCATAAGCCTCCAGGAGATCAGCCGAGTTCTTAAGCCCGGTGCAAAAGCCGCGATTCTCGATTTTCATCGACCTTCATGGTCAATCATGCAAGCTCTGCAACGGACGTACTTAGACCAACTAGTCGTTCCTGCAGCTCATCAGTTGGGAGTAGAAGCAGAATACGCCTATATTTGGCCGAGCCTGCAGCGGTTTCCAACTGGACAGCAACAAGTCGAACTGGCTCTTAACATAGGTTTTTATTCTGCCGTTCATTACGAGATTGCAGGTGGCATGATGGGAGTATTGGTTCTACAAACGCCTCCATCATCGATCTGTTGAAGTCGCTGGATTTATCATTCCGTTGAATTTTGATCCCACTCAGCTCCCGATTCTCCTCGTCCCGCCTATCATCGGCGGCGTCATTGGCTATTTCACAAACGATTTGGCCATCAAGATGCTGTTTCGTCCTTACAAGGCCGTTTACCTTGGCGGAAAAAAACTACCATTTACGCCCGGTCTTATTCCAAGCAATCAGGAGCGTCTAGCTCAGCGCATCGCGGACACGATCATGGGCTCTTTGCTGACGCCAGAAGAACTTCAAAATCTGGCGCGGCGATTGCTGTCAACAGAACGAATCCGGGAATCGATTCATTGGTTACTCAGCCTTGCACTCGACCAGATTCAAGGAGCCAGCGACCAAAAAGTTGCCAAGATTTTTGCGAATGTCCTTCGCGACTTGTTTGGAGATTCCTTACCAAAACTGGTCAAAACGTTTGCTCAGCAAGACGATTTTCTTGAGCCTCAGTTTAACCAGATCTTTGATCAGGTGTTGCTTGATTTTCAGTTCAGTGATGAGCAAGCAGATCAGTTGTCGTCTTGGCTTTTGACAGTCGTGCTGCCACCCGATGCGCTGAGGCAGGCCATTGTCGATTTCTTGACGGATCGCAACATTCGAATTATTGATGAAAGCTTTCGAGAAAAGGCTAGTGGCACCTACTGGGTTGTCGCCAATTTGTTTGGGTTGAGAAATACTCTGATTCGGTTGAGAACCTATTGTTTAGACGAACGAGAGGCCAGCAACAAGCGTTTGGCAGAACTGATTCGAGAGCTGTCTGTTCAGCAACGGTTGCAAGAGTGGGTGCAAAATCTATCGTTGCAAAACCTCCCTGTGTCTACCGTGCGTCAGCTTCGCAAAGATATGCATAAGACGTTGCGCGTCTATATCCAGAGAGAAGGTGCTGATCTACTGCAAGGACTCAGCTCTTCAATTGAGTGGGAGCAAATTGCATTACTGTTACTTAACCGTCTTCGCAGCTCCGATGCTGTAAGTGATTCTTTGACACCTGTGAGCAAAGAACTAGCGTTCATTTTGGAACGGTATCTAGAGCGAGACCTAGAGCAGCTTGTCGCTCGAACGATTCCAATCCTCAATATTGATCAGGTGATCATCGATCGAGTGAATGCAACATCGCCCCGTGAATTGGAAGCCAACATTCAGTCGATTGTCCGCAATGAGCTTCAGGCCATTGTCAATATTGGCGGTATCTTGGGATTCACGATTGGACTATCCCAATCTGTGTACCTTTATTTTCAGTCTTATGGCTCTTGAATATCTTGTGCTTTAGTCGCAAGTAGTCGCTGACCTATCACGTTTGAATGATTACGAAAGCTCTAGCAGGCGACACTCGTAAACATGGGCGATCGCCACAGAGCTGCGCGGCAGATCAGCAACCCGTACTTCACCAACATGGTTCTCATCTCTGAGCTAGGCAGAGTTCCCTGTAAATCATAGTGGGCGATCGCCGCTGCAACGAGCTTAGCGTCATCTCCTCGAATTCCAGAACGCTTTAGTCGTCGAATGTAGATACGGGTAAGCGCTCGCGTCTGTAGACCCTGGCAAATTTGTTTAGCCTCGGTCTCTGCTACTCCGAGGGCAACCAATTTATTCCAATCGAGCGATCGCGCTTGAAGACGTGCGAGATCGGGCAAGGGCAAGCCTGGGTGCAAACTTTGAGAGGATATCTCTCGGGACGAAGACGATTGCATCACATCCTTTTCAGTTAGCTTTTCTAATAACAAAGATGGTTTCATGCCCGTGCTCCCCTAATGGATAAAAATTTCATATGATTAGACTTCAAGGAGAAACCGAAGGATTCCGGTAATTCCGTGACTAAACTCTAGGAAAATAGTCCCACACCCCGTATTTCTACGGATCTGCCCTAATACATACTAAAACGGTGACACAGGTATGATCTGTGTCACCGTTTTAATTAGTTCCGCACAATGAAACTTATGTCGTTGCGTTGTTTGCAGTTAGCTGCGGCCGTCTCAGAAGTTAGCTCAGCACTTCCTTCGCTTTAGACACAACAGCTTCGACCGTAAAGCCAAACTTCTCCAAACAGGTTTTGCCCGGAGCCGATGCACCAAAGTGATCGATACTCACAGAAGCGCCTTCAGAGCCGACATAGCGGCACCAGCCCATGCTGATTCCAGCCTCCACAGAAACTCGCTTTGTGACGGCTTTTGGAAGCACAGACTCTTGATAAGACTGGTCTTGGGCCTCAAAGAGTTCCCAAGATGGCATCGAGACAACCCGTACTTTTTGGCCTTTTGAGCTGATTTGCTTTGCTGCTTCGACACAAAGATGAAGCTCACTACCCGTTCCAATCAAAATCAAATCGGGTGTGCCTTCACAATCCACAACCACATAGGCTCCCTTCTCCACCCCTTCAATCGAAGTGGTGTCGTAGTTAGGCAATCCTTGCCGACTAAATGCAATCAGCGTGGGATGCTTCCGATTTGCGATCGCGACTTTGTAGGCTCCAGATACTTCGTTGCCATCGGCTGGACGAATGACCGTCAGGTTAGGAATCGCTCGTAGAGAAGCAATGGTTTCAACTGGCTGGTGGGTCGGCCCGTCTTCTCCCAAACCAATGGAATCGTGGGTCATGACATACACGACGCCTGCCTCAGACAAAGCCGAAAGCCGAATTGCTCCGCGCATGTAATCCGCAAACACGAGGAACGTTGCGCAGTACGGAATTAATCCTGAATTGTGAAGCGCGATCCCGTTACAGATTGCCCCCATCCCATGTTCCCGCACTCCAAATCGGAGATTACGGTTTTCATACTGTCCCTTTTGGAAATTGCCAGATGACTTGATTTCAGTCAAGTTTGAGTGGGTCAAATCTGCTGATCCACCAATCAACTCTGGAATCGCGGGAGCAAGAGCATTGATTGTAATCTCAGAATTCTTCCGGGTTGCCAGTGCTTTGTCTTCACTTGTGTAGGTAGGAAGTGCTTCAGCCCAGTTTGCAGGCAGTTCACCTTTCAGCATCCGCTCAAACTCAGCCGCTTCTGCCTCATACTTCGTGCGGTAGGTTGCTAGCGTTTCTTCCCACTCAGCTTCGCTGCTAGCTCCCCGATCGACAGCCTTGCGGTAGTGAGAGAGAACATCATCTGGAACCACAAACGGCTCGTGTTCCCAGCCAAGCTGCTGACGAGTGGCAGCAATTTCGTCACCACCCAAGGCCGCACCATGAACGCCCGCAGTTCCAGCTTTGTTGGGTGAGCCGTAACCAATCGTCGTTGTTACTTTGATCAGTGAAGGTTTGTCCGTCACTTCTTTAGCTGCGGCGATCGCCTTCTCAATGGCATCCAAATCGGTGTTGCCGTTTTCGACATGCTGAACGTGCCAGCCGTAGGCTTCAAAGCGCTTGGCAACATCTTCAGTAAAGGAGATATCGGTGGAGCCATCAATGGAGATGTGGTTGTCGTCATATAGCGCAATCAGCTTGCCCAAGCCGAGGTGACCCGCAAGAGAACACGCTTCACCAGAAACGCCTTCCATGTTGCAACCATCGCCTAGGATTGCATAGGTGTAATGGTCAACCAGTTCACAGTCTGGCTTGTTGA
>CAKZMO010000175.1 GCA_937128595.1 uncultured cyanobacterium
CTATAGTCATTTCAACGAGCGGACACGAAAATTTATTGAGAAGATTTAACCCTAGGTTCGATACAAGACAGGCAATAGATGCCCGCTCAAGCTACGAGACAATTGCTGTAGAGGATGCTGATTTTTGCATCATCCGTCCGGAGATGCCTCCTTATGGATTGAACAGTGGACTGAAATCTAAGCTTCCATCGTAGACAACAAAAAGCAATCTCTGGCAAAAACTTGGACAGTTCCATTTCCGCAATGCCCCAATCTGAGCAACCTTATTCCACCACCGTGTTGATCACAGCAACTGGCATTCAGTCGTTTTGCCCTTGCCTCGGCTCCCACTTTTATATTCGGCCACAAAGACATGGGCATGTTTCTCTAGGAACCGTATACTGGTGCAAACGTGAGAGCGATCGCTCAGCCCCCTCAACATTTGTCTTGAGAACTCGATAAGCGTCTCGAAGATTTAGAGATCGTGAGTTTCAGATAGAGTTCCACAGCAGATTACAGTCAGATAGGAAGGTCATCGTGGCCCCAAACGCTTACAAACGTGGAAAAAGAAACCGTCGCGCTATCAAAAAGCCCGTACCTCAACGCAAACAGCGTCCTGTGGTGGCGGTGTTTCAGTTTGTTCAGGCCGTTGGCAAAGTAACGGCTGGAACTATCTTGACAGTAACAATGCTCGGAAGTTCTGTCGTCGCGGGCGGACTTATGGGACTCGCCATTAGCTTTCGTAATTTGCCTGACGTGCGAGTGTTGCGAGACTATATCCCCACCGAAACCTCTTATATTTACGACGTGAACGGAACGCTGCTGAGCAGCATTCACGATGAAGCCAACCGCGACATGGTTGAACTCGATGAAATGTCACCTCATCTCAAACGAGCAGTGTTGGCGATTGAGGACAGCAATTTCTTCACGCACCGGGGCATCAATCCCACCAGCATCGCCCGTGCTCTCCTCGCCAACATCGAGCAAGGTAGCACGGTAGAGGGAGGCTCAACCGTGACGATGCAGCTCGTCAAAAATCTGTTTCTCTCACCAGAGCGTACGATCAGCCGTAAAACGGCAGAGGCTGTTCTTTCTCTGAGGGTCGAGCAAATCTTCGGGAAAGAAGAGATTTTGGAAATGTACCTCAACCAGGTGTATTGGGGACACAATACTTACGGTGCAGAAACAGCCGCACAGAGCTATTTCAACAAGTCAGCACAGGAACTGTCTATTGCCGAGTCAGCAATGATGGCAGGGCTAATTCAAGCTCCTGAAAACTACAGCCCGTTTGTGAATTATCAACTATCGAAACAGCGACAGGCGATTGTACTCGATCGCATGCACCGTCTCGAATGGATCTCCGATGCAGAGCTTGAAGCGGCAAAAAGTGAACCGATTCGTCTCGGCCAAGTCACCTCCTTTCGCGAAAGCCTGTCACCATACATAACTGATGCGGTGATTCAAGAGCTATCGAATCGGTTTGGCCAAGATGCAGTTCGCAAAGGGGGAATGAGAGTCCAGACGACGATCGACGTGAACTTCCAGCGTCGAGCAGAAGAGAACGTTCGAGCCTCCTATCAAAATCTCCGACGACGAGGACTCTATGCTGACCAAATCGCGCTTGTTGCGGTTGATCCCCGTACCCATTATGTGAAAGCGCTAGTGGGCGGCGTTGACTACAGTGCAAGTCAATACAACCGAGCGATTCAGTCAAAACGCCAGCCTGGCTCAGCTTTTAAGCCATTTGTTTACTATGCGGCATTAGCGTCTGGGAAATATAGTCCTCAATCTTCGATTAACGACGCTCCTGTGTCTTACCCTGATGGCTACAAAACTTATTCTCCACGTAATTACGACGGAAGCTTTTATGGGCCAATGAGCTTGCAGCGAGCACTGGAATATTCTCGCAACGTGCCTGCGATCAAATTAGGCCAGGAGATTGGTCTAGATAAGGTCATCGAAATCTGTCGTACTTTGGGCATTACAAGCCCAATCGAACCTGTAACTTCCCTGCCTCTGGGTGCGGTCGATCTGTCACCGTTTGAGATGGCCGGAGCGTTTGCGACGTTTGCCAGTGGGGGTTGGCACTCCGATCCCACCATGATTGTGCAGGTGACCGATAGTCATGGCAACGTGTTGCTGGACAACACCCCTGATCCCCAACTGTTGCTCGATCCTTGGGCTGTTGCTTCGCTGAATCAGATGATGCAAGGAGTTGTAAACCAGGGGACAGGCAAATCTGCACAAATAGGTCGACCTGCAGCAGGAAAAACAGGAACAACGTCTTCTGAGCGAGATGTTTGGTTTGTTGGCTATGTCCCTCAGCTAGCGACAGCCGTATGGGTAGGCAACGACGATTATCGACCTCTTCCCCAAGGGACAACGGGGGGACAGCACGCAGCTCCCATCTGGCGCAGCTTTATGAACCAGGCGCTAGAGGGAGTTCCGGTTGAGAATTTTCCACCACCGTCTCAGTTTTCTCGACCCCAGAACTAGATTTGGCATCATAAAGCCCCGCAAAAACCAGGTTTTCGAAGGATTAGGAAGACGATCGCCCCTCCATTTTGTCTGGCTACCTATTACGGATCATCAAGTTTTTATAGATCTCTGATTAGATTTGCTGTGCCCAAATCTTACGACTTTGAGAGACAATTAAAGAAACATAAATGTTTCTAAAGTTCGATCAACATCAAGTCTGCACGACGAGACAAGCACGGCGAAACAGAGATAAGGAGGTTGCTAATGGTTGCTACAGCCGAGCGCACCGAAAAACTATTAACGATGCAAACAGCGCAAATTGCGCCTGACACCACCACAATTCGTTCCCTTGACTGGGATCGCGATCGCTTCGATATCGAGTTTGGGCTGCAAAACGGCACTACCTATAACTCCTTCATCATTCGCGGTGAGAAAACAGCTCTGGTAGACACGTCCCACGAAAAATTTCGCCAGCTTTACCTCGACACGCTCAAGGGCGAGATCGATCCCGCAACCATCGACTACATTGTCATCAGCCATACCGAACCTGACCACAGCGGCTTGGTGAAAGATGTCTTGGAACTTGCCCCCAACGCCACAATCGTGGGAGCAAAGGTGGCGATCGCCTTCCTCGAAAACCTAGTTCACCGTCCCTTTGAGCGGCTTCAGGTCAAAAGTGGCGAAACCCTCGACTTAGGCAACGGACATATACTGGAGTTTGTCAACGCGCCCAATCTCCATTGGCCGGACACGATCTTTACCTACGACCAAAAGACCCAGATTCTCTTCACCTGCGATGCCTTTGGCATGCACTATTGCAGCGACGCTACTTACGATGAGGATCTGAAGTCTATCGAGGCCGATTTTCGGTTTTACTACGAATGCCTCATGGCTCCCAATGCCCGCTCGGTGCTAGGAGCCATGAAACGCATGGACAAGCTAGGTACGATTGAGCAAGTCGCCACAGGACATGGCCCCCTGCTGAAGCACAACCTGATGGAGCTAACCGGGCGCTATCGAGCTTGGAGCGAGGCAAAGGCAACCGCTGAAACCACGGCAGCCGTATTTTACGTTTCAGACTATGGCTATAGCGATCGCCTCTCCCAGGCCATTGCTCGCGGCATCACTAAAACTGGGGTCGCCGTGGACATGATGGATCTCAAATCTGCCGATCCCCAAGAGGTGAACGAACTCGTCAGCCATGCTGCCGCTATCGTTTTGGCGACGCCACCTGCGTCAGGTTACTTTTCTGACCAGGCTCAGGCTGCGGTCAACACCGTGCTGGCTGCGGCAAAAGATAAACAAGCGATCGGTATCTTTGAGTGCTACGGCGGCGACGACGAGCCAATTGATCCGCTGCTCAACCGCTTTATGAATTTGGGGCTGAAGCAGGGTTTTCCCTCCATTCGTGTGAAGGACACCCCCAACGAGCAGACCTATCAGCTTTGCGAAGAGTCAGGCACTGACTTGGGGCAGTTGCTCACTCAACGCGCTAAGACCAAAAAGATCAAGGCAATTGATAACGAGCTGGAGAAAGCCCTAGGACGTATCAGCAGCGGCCTTTACATTATCACCGCCCAGAAAGGTGAGCTGAATGGTGCCATGCTTGCGTCTTGGGTCTCTCAGGCAAGTTTTGAACCGCTAGGCTTCACCGTAGCCGTGGCAAAAGACCGAGCCATCGAGTCGCTGATGCAGGTGGGCGATCGCTTCGTACTCAACATCCTTGAGGAGAGCAACTACCAGGCTCTCATGAAGCACTTCCTGAAGCGGTTTCCTCCTGGTGCTGACCGCTTTGCGGGCGTCAAAACCCGCACGGCTGAGAACGGCTCACCCATTCTGGCCGATGCCTTGGCCTATTTGGAATGCGAAGTGTCGAGCCGGATGGAATGCAGCGACCACTGGATTGTTTACAGCAAAGTGGACGCCGGGAAAGTCTCCAACCCCGACGCACTCACCGCAGTTCACCACCGCAAGATCGGCAACTATTATTAATGTAGTGCTGGGAACGCGTGGTAATCTTTTGCCATCGGAGTCATCCCTATGACAATCACAACGGCTAAGTGGAGTTTAGACGACTATCACCGTATGGTCGATGTGGGCATTTTGCAGCAGCGCCATGTAGAGCTTTTGCATGGAGAAATCATAGAAATGCCACCCGAAGGGCCAATCCATGCCGATCTCAGTGGCGATGCTGCTGATTACTTGAGGCAAAAGCTGGGCAGCCGAGTCAAAGTTCGGGAAGCCAAGCCCATTACTTTACCGAACGCCTCAGAACCAGAGCCCGACATTGCGATTGTTCAGCCCATCTTGTACCGAGAGCACCACCCTTATCCAGAGCAGGTGTTGTGGGTGATTGAGTTTGCCAACACGAGTTTGGCCAAAGATCGGGATGTGAAACGCAAGATTTATGCCGAAGCTGGCATTCCTGAATATTGGCGGGTGAATTTGAATGCATCTGAGTTAACGGTGTGGCGATACGAGCGACATCCAGGCAATTCAGCGCCCCAAAGCAACGATTACCAGTTTAAGCAAACATTCACTCAGGGAACGATCCGGCCTGTATCTTTTCCCGAGATCAGCTTCTCTGTCGAATATTTTTTGACGTAAGGAATCATGAATACCAAAGCCCGCGATGTTCAAATTCTCCCGATTGCTGCCGATACTACTATCTATCGATCGCGCAGTTGGAATCGTCTACGGTTTGAGATTGAATATGCGCGGGAAAAAGGGACAACAGCGAACTCCTATCTGATTCGGGCAGAGAAGTCGGTTCTCATTGATCCGCCAGGTGAATCCTTCACTGAAATTTTCTTAACCGCTCTCAATAACCCAGCCCCTGATGCTGAGACAAAACCCCGACTGCCTCTATGGAGCGACCTGTGGGAACAACTGCGGTGGGTGGTGCAGCAACATCAAGAGTCTCAACTCACCTCCTTCGATTTGAAAGAATTAGACTATATCGTTTTGGGTCACGTCAACCCCAACCGAGCCGAAACCCTGAAAGCGATATTAGCGATCGCTCCTCAGCTCACTGTCGTTTGCTCAAACCCGGCGGCTCAAACCCTGAAGTCAGCTCTGCCGGATATGTCCCTCAACCTCAAAGTCATGAAGGGCAGTACAGGAGAAGTCCTGGATTTAGGCGGCGGTCACCGCTTGCGGTTTGTTCCGATTCCCACACCTCGCTATCCAGACGGACTTGCCACCTATGATCCCCACACGGAAATTCTTTACACAGACAAATTTTTTGGGGCCCATGTCTGTGGCGATGATATTTTTGATGAAAGCTGGGACAAGTTGAAGGACGATCGACGCTACTATTTCGACTGCCTCATGGCTCCCCACGCCCGTCAGGTTGAAAGCGCATTAGAAAAAATAGCCGATCTGTCTCCCGTTCGGCTCTACGCACCAGGTCATGGCCCTCTGGTACGCTACGGCATAATTGAGTTGACGAATGCCTATACCGCTTGGTGTCAGCAGCAAAAGAGTCAGGGGCTAATGGTGGCACTGCTCTATGCATCGGCCTACGGAAACACGGCCACACTGGCTCAGGCGATCGCCCGTGGAATGACCAAAGCCGGAGCGCAAGTAGAGTCCATCAACTGTGAAGCAACTGATCCAAAAGACATTCAGGCGATCGCTGAAAAGTGTGAGGGCTTTGTCATCGGTTCTCCGACTCTGGGCGGACATGCACCAACCCAGGTTCAGACAGCTCTTGGCACGCTACTTTCGAATGTGCCGACCGACAAGCTAGCGGGAGTGTTTGGCTCCTTTGGCTGGAGCGGCGAAGCTATTGACTACTTAGAAGACAAGCTCAAAGACGCAGGATACAATTTTGTCTTCGATCCGATCCGGGTGAAATTCAAGCCTACGGATGCAGTGTTACAAATGTGCGAAGAAGCGGGCACCGACTTCGTGCAGACGATCAAGAAAGCGAAGAAGCGGAAAAAGGCAACTCAACTTTCAGCAAAACCAGGAGTTTCCAGCATTTCTCCTGTAGAGCAGGCTGTCGGGCGGCTGGTCGGGTCTCTTTGCATTGTCACTGCTAAAAAAAGCGACGCCTCCAGTGCAATGTTAGCCTCCTGGGTTTCTCAGGCAACGTTCACCCCACCAGGATTTACGGTGGCCGTAGCGCGCGATCGCGCCATTGAGTCCCTCCTCTACCCGGACAGTCAGTTTGTACTTAACATCTTGCCTGACGGCAGCCATATCCCTCTGATGAAGCACTTCCTTAAGCCCTTTGCGCCAGGAGAAGACCGATTTCAGGGAGTGGATACAAAGGAAGGTGAAAATGGCTGTCCCATTCTCACTGACGCGTCGGCGTATCTGGAGTGCCGAGTCGAAAGCCGAATGGAATGCGGAGATCATTGGGTGGTGTACTCCGTGGTAGAAG
>CAKZMO010000176.1 GCA_937128595.1 uncultured cyanobacterium
CGCTAAACATGCGTAGCGCTCTCCAGTCGTGTCCTACCACGAGCCGGAGAGCTTACCCCCAACCTGACATCGGCAGATTGGAAGCTATGGGAATTTTATCCCGTAGCCACCCCGCTTTGCTAATGGTTGCAGCACTGAGCTTGAGATCCGTGGTAACTGTCCCTTGAGGCCGTTGCTGTGGGCTTTTGCTCAGTGTCTCGTGGGGTGGCTACGTGTTTTGGCCGCGTTGTGGATCGATGAATCGTTGGAGGTTCATCGTCCTGCTTTAGCAACCCCAAAACTCTAGGAGAATAGTCATGAATATCGCAGCTTTGGCTCAGCATCCGTCCGTCGGGCGGGTCAGTTTCGCCTGCTCAGACCCTCAGCAAACCGCCAAGCCCGAAAAGCTCCAGATCATCGCCGTGGGCACACCTGCCGCTGTTGAGCAGTTCGTTTGGTTGATGAACCACATCCGCTTTGCCAAACCCTACGAATGGACACCGCCCCAACCCTCACCCACCCAGCCCAACGAGATCATGCGCACCGTCACCAAGTACATCCAGGTGTAGTTTGATCTGCCCGTCTACTGGCTCAGAGGGAGCGGAAAGAATCGGAAGCATTGTTGACGATTTCTCCCTCCCTTGATTCTCTCAACCGGGTGAAGAAATAGCATGAATTCCCAATCTTTAATCCCAAATTTGGCGGACTACACAGGCAAGACCTTTCCCCTCAGCCCAGCAGGAGGTTCAATGCCATAGCGATTCAGCACCGTTGGCACAATGTCGTAAAGTTGTGCCCCTTCCAGCATCTGTCCCTGCTTCGGATCTTTTGGGTCGTGAAAAATCATGAGGCCAAAGGGTGCGTGGTTTGCATCATCAGGCCCCGTATCGTTTTCGCGGGTGTAGAAAGAGCCGATACCAATGCTGCCCACCGATCGCCACGCCAAGTCATCGAAATACACCAGCAGATCCGGCGCAGCTCCCCGCACTCGCTGATAAATCTCCTGAGGTTTGTAGGCTTTGACCTTGAGCGGATTGCCATCGGGGTCGGTGAGGGCTTCAAGCTGTTCGATGAGGCGCGATCGCACGTTTTCATACTCCGAGATCGGAATGCAGCCCTGAGGTTCCCGTCCTTTGACATTGAGGAAAATACGAGCGTAGTAACCTCCCGCTCCCCACACCTGAGTTTGGCTCCAGTCCACATCCACCTGATCGAGAGACGTAGCAGTATCGGGCATCTCCTTCACCTTCAGGTAGCCATTGGCAATCAGCCATTCATTAATACAGATGCCTCCCATCAGTGGACGCGCCCCATGATCCGACACGACTAGCACCGCCGTCTCGTCACCACAGCGACTCAGCAACTCTCCCACCCGCCGATCGATGTGACAGTAGTAATCATGAATTGCATTGGCATGGGGCGATCCGGGTTCATAAAAGGGATGGCGCGAGTCCATCGGCTTCCAAAACGAGTGGTGAATGCGGTCAACGCCCATATCTACCAGCATCAAAAAGTCAGGGTTTTCCTGATCAATCAGCTTCTCCGCCAAAGTAAACCGCTGATTGCAGAGCGTATAGATATTGTTGAGAATGCGGTCTTTATCCTCCGACCGAAAATGCGGCACATCCAGCATGAAATCGGGCATCCATTCCATAATCTGATGAGCCAAATCGGGCGGATGCGTATAGGGAACTTCCGTATTGGGGGTGAGAAAACAGGACACCATCGACCCATTCACCGGATAGGGAGGCGACGTTCCCGGAACGCTCAACGCAGCCACCTTCCAACCCGCATCTCCCAACAGATCCCACAGACGCGGCACCTTCACCGCCCGTCCATCCGAAATCGCCATGCTGTCATACTTGCGGCTGCGACGATTGCGAAAACCATAGATCCCCAGTTCCCCCGGATCGCGTCCGCTGGTCATACAGCTCCAGGCTGGAACCGTAATCGCAGGAATACTGCTTTCCATCCGACCATAGCTGCCACTGGCCATCAGCTTCGACAAATTAGGCAAATCCTGTCGCCACTGCTCGAACACCAGCGAGGGTTCCATGCAGTCTAAACCGATGATGAGAAGCCGAGGAGAAGAAGCCATAGTCGTGCGATCGCCATCCGCGATGTGTGAGCAAGAACAACTAAACGAGCAGTCAGGTCAAACGATTTGTCGATTTTGAATTTAGAAAACCGTGCCAATCGTTGTTCAATCCCCATAGTATCGAGGATCAAGAACGATATGAGGGGCGATCGCCCCCAACCGCGACTTGAACTTAACGTTCGCAAGTCTCACACAGACATCCCTTCCTTCCAAACCGATCAGAAAATCCAGATTCTCCGCCCCAACATGAGTAAGGAGTATAGCAATGCGCAGATAGGTTAGGTCAGATATTGATGGAGAAGCCGCGCACCGCGCGGCTTCTCCATCAACTATTGGCTTTATATCAGCGCGTAGCACTATAACTGACACTTGCGACAACAACGATGAAACAACTATCAGAAGGATTGGCAGCAGCGGGCGCACTGGGGGTCGGCTTCTTTCTGTTTCTCAACACCCTCAACACTGTGGTTAGAGTCGGTTCCGAGATGAGGCAACCGCACGAAACGATCAACGACGCAGACAAGAGTTTGGCAATCTTTGAGTGTCATACCGCACAAAACTACGTCACCACAGCCGAGAGAGTCAGTTGCGACCGAGAAGAAAACTGGTCACACTATCTAGATTAATCCGCGACATCAATCGTGCTGTGACGATACTAAATCGCTTGTGAATTGCGAGGTAAGAAGAGGGACAAGCTGCGCCCGCTTCTCCTCTCAAAAATCATTTGAGATTGCTATATATCCGTGAGACGTCTGATTAATCTAACTATTTACCAATACAAAATTTACTAAAAATCCGGTCGAGCACAGATTCCGTAATTTCCTCTCCAGTAATTTCTCCCAAAGCTTGAATTGCATCGCGGAGGTCGATTGTCCAAAAGTCGAGAGGAAGCTGTTGGGAAATGGTGTCTTGCACATGCAAAAGCGCCGTGTGGGCACGGCGCAAAGCATTGGCCTGTCGCTGATTGATCGCCATATCCAAGTTAGCCGCCGTCAAACTTCCGGCATGAACAGCTTCGAGGATGGCGGTTTCCATCGCATCGATGCCCTGCTGTTGAGCAGCGGCAGTCTTGACGGTGGGATGGGCGAGGTGAGCAGGTAGCGAAAGAGGGGTTTGCAGCAGGTCGATTTTATTGAGAATCAAAATCAGAGGCCGATGGCTAACCTGGTGATAGATGATCTCGTCGTCCTCCGTCCAGCCTGCACTAGCATCGATTGCAAACAGCACCAAATCAGCAGCCTGAGCCACCTGGCGCGATCGCTCGACTCCCAACCGCTCAACCTGATCGGTCGCCTCACGAATTCCAGCTGTGTCGAGCACCTGTACCGGAATGCCTTGCACCACCAGTTGTGACTCCACCACATCTCGCGTCGTCCCCGGCAGATCAGTAACGATGGCGCGATCGCTCTGACTCCAAGCATTGAGCAAACTCGACTTGCCCACATTGGGCCGTCCTACGATCGCCACCTTCAGCCCCGACCGCAACAGCTCTCCCTGATCGGCAGTAGCTAGAATTCGCTGTACTGTATCGAGCACCTGCTGAATTTGAGCGCGAATCAGATCCTCGTCTAACGGCGGCAAGTCGTCTTCAAAATCAACCCGAGCTTCGACTTCCGCCAAAATATCCAGACACTCAGTTCGAATTTGGCGAATGGGTTGTGCGAGTTTTCCTTGAATTCCAGCGAGAGCCGTCTGGGCTGCCTGGGGCGATCGCGCTCCCACCAAATCGGCGACACTTTCCGCTTGGGTCAGATCCAGTCGTCCGTTGAGAAACGCTCTCAAAGTAAATTCGCCCGGTTCCGCTAACCTAGCTCCCTCTGCCAAGCAAAGATGAAGCACCGTTTGCACCGCCATAATGCCGCCATGACAGTGCAGCTCCACCACATCTTCACGCGTGTAAGAGCGGGGAGCCAGCATCAGCATCAACAGCGCTTCATCAACCTGAGCCTGAGTCTGAGGATCGCGAATATAGCCGTAGAGAATGCGATGACTCTCCCACCGTTGTTGTCCCGGCGCATGAAAGAGAGTTTTGGCGATCGCCACCGACTCTGCACCCGAAAGGCGCACAATACCAACACTGCCCTGCTGGGGCACAACCGCTGTGGCGATCGCGGCAATTGTATCCTGTTTAGGCAATGCATGGGTCATAATTCAGACGCAAAACGACTCTCCCTGGATACAGTGGGATATCTGAGTTTTCACTACTCACCCAAGAATCCCTACAATAAAGACTGTAGCTAGAAAAAGTCATATGCGTTCCATGATCTTTTCGTAGAGTGTTCTGTGAACTCTAATCTTGTTCCGGGAACTCCAGTCCCAAAAACGTCATGGAGAATGCCTCTTGTCTGATCGCCAGTTCCATCCGCAATCTTTCGACGCAGTTCCCTCTGAAAATGGCTCACCGCGATCGCCCACAGCCTCGCCAGACCTCCACCCTATCTGTCCAGTCCTGCCGCCTTCTTCCCATATGACTTCCGCTCCCAAAAAACGAAAGCGTTCTCGGCAAAAGTGGCGGCGGCAACTCCGATATTTTTACATTCGATTTGTCCGAATGCGCGGTACGCCTGAGGCGATCGGCCGAGGAATAGCGGCTGGTGTGTTTGCGGGCTGGTTTCCGCTGTTTGGGCTGCAAACTATTATTGGAGTGGCGATCGCCTCCGTTGTTCGCGGCAACAAGATTATGGCAGCCGCAGGCACCTGGATCAGCAATCCCTTCACCTACGTTCCCATCTACTATTTCAACTTTCGCATTGGTCAAGTCTTACTCTCCCAACTCAACATCGACACCGAAATGCCAAGTTTAGAGGCGATTAAGGAAATTGTCTCTGCATCAGGATGGGCTGCCTTCTCAGATTTTTTGAACCTGGGCGCTGCCTTTACATTGACGCTGTTTTTGGGCTGCTTCGTCACAGGCATTATCAGCGCTACCTTGGCCTATGCTGCAGGAATAAAGCTAGCTCAAGTGATCCGTCGTCGTAAGTCTAAAGCCTAATGACCTAGTCTGGAAGTTGCGCTTCGAAGACGCTGGTCGCAACGACCACTGGCTCCTCAGCAAAATCAGCTTCAATCTCTTTCACCAACTCATCATCCAACGTAACGTCATACTCTTGTTCGATATCCGCCAGCACAAACTGGTTGATTTCACCCGTGACTTGCACATAGGCACCTTCGTTTAACTCAAGTCCCATGGGGTTCGCATTGACGACCAGAATGGTGGCTTCTGGCTCAAAATACTCTTCATCTCTGAGGACAAAAGCATTTTTGTCATAGAGCCTCTGAATCTCACCCGACAGGGTAACGATCTCCCCCAAATAGTCCTCAGGACTTTCTGCAGCTCCTTCCAGCGGCTCCGTCGTTTCTTCAACTTCACTCTCATAATCGCTAGACTCGCTGGTCTCAGTAGTTGGAGAAGAGTTGCTGCAAGCAGGCAGAATGACCAAAGCGCCAGCTAGAGCGATCGCCCCGCTCAGGTTACGGCCCCAACCACTCGACAAACTACGAGGACGCAGACCAGGCTGAGCAAGCATCTTCAAGTGATCTTGAACTCGACGTTTCATAGTAACTTCATCTTCAATACATCACGCACATTCCAACTCGTCTCAAAATTCACCTTCGAACTCACTTCTAAATCTCAGGCTCTTAATCGACGAACAGACAGAATTAGCCAGAATTAGCACTTAGAGTTAACAAGCTCGAACCTGCCTATGGTTTAGAATGTGACATCTCTTCCCCACGTTATCTGCAACTATCTAAAATCCGTTCCCCAGTAGGAAAGACGTTTTTCCCTTGCCGATATGCCTATCGAAAGAAATCGGTTCCATCGCCTGAATCATGCAAAGGTACCGATGTTCAATGACTGGAATGAAAATTGATGGAATCCAAATGCCATTTATCCCAGCGCAATATCGAGCACCATCATGACGGCAAAGCCGACCATCACTCCCACTGTTCCCTCTTGGGCAATGCCTTTGTCTTGAGTTTCAGGAATAATTTCATCAGCGATTACAAACAGCATGGCTCCGGCAGCAAACGCCATTCCCCAAGGTAAAAGAGGCTGCGCGATGCTAACAACGGTCACACCAATTAGCCCTCCAACAGGCTCAACTAATCCGGTTAGAAGCGACACGCCCAAAGAATAAGCAACAGAATAGTTTAGGGAGCGTAAACTGATCGCGACAACTAATCCTTCTGGTATATTTTGCAATCCAATCCCTGTTGCGAGAGCGTAGCCTGTCGATGGATCGTCTGCCCCAAACCCAACGCCGACTGCCAATCCTTCAGGAAGATTGTGGAGCGTAATAGCAATCACAAACAACCAGATGCGCTCCAACTTTGCTAAGTTTGGCCCCTCTCTACCCTTGATGAAGTGCTCGTGGGGAAAATGGTTGTGAGCATACCAGAGAAATGCTCCGCCCAGCAGTAGTCCAGCCGCGATCGCCAACGCCGCACCCAGATTGGAATACCCTTGGTTTATGGCAGATTCCACTCCTGGAAGAATGAGTGAGAAAGACGTAGCTGCTAACATCACTCCCCCACCAAACCCCAGCAGTATGCCTTGAATGCGAGTACTAAGTCGGCGAGTAAACAAAATGGGGAGCGCACCCACTCCAGTACCGAGTCCAGCAAGAGTACTAGCCCATAGTCCAACAACAATAGTATTCATTGAACTTTCTAGCTCCCAAATGATGGAAAAATGGCGATCGCACTTGATTGGTGTAACACATGTTTCTGAATTCTGCTCAGCCTCTATGTTCCGCCTCTCGGCGTTGTTCAACCCCTGTTCACGACCCAGTCACTACCGCCTGTTTCCTAAGTCCTGGCTTCCCTCAACAAGAGAGCAAGTTATTTTCATGTTCTTGGACGAATATTATGTTTGCGTCGGATCAATTCATCCAATCGATAGTTGATTCTAAGCGCGATCGCCATCACTCTTTCTAGGGATCATTCTCAGTGGATCTTAGTGAATCCCTCTCAATAGACTTCTCTTAGTATCGCCAATCAATCGTCGATTCAAAACATCGTCAGTAGACCTTAGAGGTGACTCAAAACGACAGCAATAAAGACGTGACGCTCAACTCTATCTGGACTGTCGTTCTTCAGCCAAAAACGTAATCAATCAGGAACACAAAGCCCTATGAACAATCACACTTCTAATCATCCAGCAGCAGACTCTTCAGATGTTGAGGCTCTTGAGTCTGAGGTGTCTATGCCTGAAGCTGGCTTGACCGAGCCGCCCCCCATCGAGACCCACCGCCTCACCATCCCTAGCTTGGATACCGAGATTAATGCTTACCTCGCCATTCCTCAAGGAGATGGGCCGTTTCCTGCGGTAGTCGTGTTGCAAGAAATTTTTGGAGTCAATACCCACATTCGCGATGTGACCGAGCGCTTTGCTAAAGAGGGCTATGTGGCGATCGCGCCAGCGCTCTACCATCGCCTCGCACCGGGGTTTGAAACAGGCTACACCGAAGAAAATATCGAACTCGGTCGAGAATATAAGCAAAAAACAAATGCCGACGACCTCTTAACGGATGTGCAAGCAGCAATCAATTATGTAAAGGCACTGCCTCACGTAAAGCCCAATGCAATCGGGTGCATCGGTTTTTGCTTCGGTGGACATGTCGCTTATCTAGCGGCAACTCTATCCGATATCAAAGCGACAGCTTCTTTTTACGGCGCAGGCATCACAACCTGGTGTCCTGGGTATGAGTTGCCGACAGTTAGCCGCAGCACGCAGATTTCAGGAACAATCCACGCTTTCTTTGGAATTGAAGATCAGAGTATTCCTCAAGATCAGGTCGATCAGATTGAACGAGAATTGCAATACCACAGCATTCCTCATAAGATCTTCCGCTATCCCAACGCGGGACATGGCTTTTTCTGCGACCAGCGAGGCAGTTACAATGAAAAAGCGGCGAAAGACTCATGGGACAAGGTGTTAAGCCTTTTTCGCGAAACCCTCAAATGACAAAGTTAGTCAGGTAGAGGCATGGGTGTAACATCGATTTTGTAAGAATGGGGCATTTCAATCATTCATCCTGATACCAAAATGCCTCAGTGGAGAGAGAAAAGAATGGGCATACTGACATCAGTCCTCTGTTGCCACCCCAACGAATTTTCACCATCATTATGAACCGCCTAAACACGCTCAATGCTCCTCAAAAATGGAACCTGTCTGATTTGTATGAGGACTTTGACGATCCTCGCTTAGCACAGGATTTGGAGTATTTGAGGGTTACTGCCGACCAGTTTCGAGATCAATATCGAGGCACGATCGCTTCTCTCTCCCCAGAAGCGATCGCCGATGCCTTACAGGAAATTGAGGCGATCGCCACCAAGTCAGGCTGTTTGTGCGACTTTCCGTTTCTTGTCTTCTCCGCCGACACTCGCAATGCCGAGGCTCGTCAATTTCTCGATAAGGCAAAGACCGCTCTCACCGAGGTCAGCAATCAGCTACTGTTCTTCGACTTAGAATTGCAGGCTTTGGATGAAGATGCATTTGCGGATCTGCAAACTGCGACCGTTTTGGAACCCTATTGGCACTATCTCGATCGGATCGCCACCATGCGGCCCTACAAGCTGCCGGAGGCAGTCGAACAAACTCGCAACCAAGATAGTTTGACTGGGCGACAGGCGTTTATTCAGTTACGGGCGGTTCATCTAGGGGAACAAGACTATGCCCCTGTGGCAACTCCCGACGGTCGCATGGCAGAGACCGAAGCAGAGCTAGGAGCCTTGCTGCATCATCCCTCTGCCGACATTCGCCATGCGGCTTACAGTTCGGTGCGAGAGGTACTTCAGCAACACAATTCTCTCTATGGCTACATCCTCAACAGCGTTTGCCAGGATCATCGCCTTGAGAACCAGATGCGCAGCTATGACTCGACCCTACACAAACAACTCATGGCTGACGAGGTGGCCGAGCCCGTTTTTCGCGCCATAATGGATGGCACGCGCGATCGCTACGATCTGTTTCAGCGCTACTATCGGCTTAAGGCACTAGGAACAAAACAAACCATTCGAAGCTGCGATTTGTACGCACCCTGGACATCGAATACGAGAGAAGTCCAGTCTGTTCCTTACAAAGTCGGAGTCGAAACTCTACTCACCGCGCTAGAAGAATTCGATGTCAACTATGCTCGCCGTGCCGAAGAATTTTTCTTGTTGAACTGGGTTGATGCCAAGGTGCGTCCTGGCAAAAGAGGGGGAGCCTTTTGCTGCTATACCCATAGCAAGCACAGCTATCTGTTGATGTCTTATACGGAAGACTACAATTCCTTATTTACCCTCGCCCACGAAATGGGGCACGGGCTTCACTATGCATGGATTGGCGATCGCCAGAGCTATCTCAACTGTCAGCCTCCCCTCGTTTTAGCTGAGGTCGCTTCCACGTTTAATGAACTATTGCTGCTTGACTACTTGCTGAAGCAGGCTGAGGGAGATGCAGACATGAGGCGATCGCTGCTAACCCGTCAGTTAGAGGATCAGCTCAACCTCCTGTTTCGCCAAAGCACGATCAGCCGACTCGAAATGGTTTTGCATGAGAAAGCCACCGAGGGCAGCTTCGATCACCCGTTTATCAATGCCCAGTGGATGAACTTGTATGGAGAACTGTGTGGTGATGCAGTTGAGCTGTTATCCAGCCACCAATATGACTGGGCGAAGATTGGGCATATTTTCTTCAAGCCTTTTTATTGCTATCAATACACCGCATCCACGATTGTCAGTCTTGCCTGCTACCAGCAATATCTTGAACAAGGAAAAGACTTCATCCCCGGATATCTGGAACTTTTGGGAGTGGGCAGCCGATATGATCAGATCGAGGCTCTGCGCCATTATGTTGGGGTTGATCTAGAAAATCCATCCACAATCAACAATGCACTCAGCTATATTGAGAGTCTGCTTGATCAGCTTCAAGCAACCCTAGACGCATCCTCGAATGGCTTCAAATAATGGCTTCAAAAGAATCTCAGAGATGAATCGGAATTTACAGACTTATTGCAGCCCTTGCCAACAGCAACTGACCTAAATCATCATCAAGATATTCGCTAGCTGGCATAATAACTCTATAGTGCTACGCGCTGATATAAAACCAACAGTTTATGGAGAAGCCGCGCGGTGC
>CAKZMO010000177.1 GCA_937128595.1 uncultured cyanobacterium
CCCAGGGTGGACATTTCATGAGGCACGGCAGCAATATTATTATCATACCTTCAATTCTAATCAGCCAGATTTGAACTGGCGTCATCCTGATGTGCGGCAGGCGATTTATCGCATGATGCGCTTCTGGCTAGATAAAGGAGTGGATGGTTTTCGGTTAGATGCATCAAGTGTCTACAGCAAAGATGAACTCTTTCGCAATAATCCCGTTAAATTTGAAGCAACCGATCGCAACGACTATAACAATCACTATCAAATTTACAATAAGAACTTACCAGAAAATCATCGCATTATCCAAGAAATGCGTGCAATTACTGATGAATATGATGGTCGAGTATTGATTGGTGAAACATTCATCGATAGCCGTCTATATGATTCAACCATTTTCTACGGCAAACACCATAAGGAATTGCATCTTCCACTCACGTTTGAATTTCCCTTTAGCCCCTGGTATCCCGGTTATATTCAACGAGAAATCGAGAAAAAAGAATTGGTGACGCCCGATGGAGAATGGCCCGCTTATTTTCTGAATAATCATGATATTCCTCGTCACCTTTCTCGCTGGGTTGAATGTAGCTTGTGTGTTGACTCGACGGCGATCGCCAAAGCCGCCGCCGCCCTACTGCTAACGGTACGAGGTACGCCATTTCTTTACTATGGCGAAGAACTAGGCATGGTCAACCACGAAAACATATCGCCTGAACACGCCCGCGACCAAGCTGCCCTGCTGTGTGGGCTGGATGGCGAATGTCTCCCTTCCCGTGATGGCACTCGTACCCCCATGCAGTGGAATGATTCACCGCAGGCGGGTTTCAGTTTTGGGAAAGATGTTGAACCATGGTTACCAGTCAATGACAACTACAAAACCTTAAATGTCGATAATCAACGGGCCGATCCAGACTCAATTTTCAACTTCTATCGGCAACTAATTCATCTGAGGAAACAGAGCAGTGCCTTGCGTGAGGGGCGTTGGCAGAGCTTGATTGACTACCCGCTAGAACATTTAGCGTATCTGCGTGAGAGTGATGACGAGACAGTATTGGTTGTCATCAATTTTTCGTACCAAAAGGATTTACGGATCGACCACCCCGTTGCGATCGAACAGTGGCAAGTGCTGCTATCGACGGCAGAGCATCAGCCTGGAACGATAATTAAGCTGCCTAAAACCCTAGACTCCTATGAAGTATCGATTCTCAAAGCGGTTCAATCTTAAAAGAACCTATTATTATGGCGCTTTTTATTTGCTGGGCACGATATCGTGATAATGAGAACACTACCAGAAACGGCCGTCATTTCTGTTATGGAAACTGACGTGTAGTCGTGAATCTCATTACTGTGGTGATGGGGTCATCAATCTTAATTTCACTTGCCACAACTCTAGCTCCATTGCACAACGCTTCTGCTTTATGGATGAAACGACTCGGCTGAATGCTCTGTATCGCTATAACATTCTCGACACCGAAGCCGAACAAGTCTTTGACGACCTAACCTACCTCGCCGCCCAACTCTGTGATGCACCGATCGCGCTGATTAGCCTAATCGACGACCATCGCCAATGGTTCAAATCTAAATGTGGGCTAGAGGCGAGTGAAACGCCCAGAGACTTGGCCTTTTGTGCCCATGCCATCGAACAACCAGATGATCTCCTTATTATTCCAGATGCCCAAGAAGATGAACGCTTTGCGAACAATGCGTTAGTCACAGGTGCGCCTTACATTCGCTTCTATACCGGTGCGCCTCTCGTCACGCCAGATCATCAGGTTTTGGGCACACTCTGCGTCATTGACCAGCAGCCGCGCACACTCAACTTGCAACAGAAAACTAGCCTAAAAGCCTTAGCTCGCCAAGTGATGAGTCAGCTTGAGCTAAGGTTAGGTCTAACTGAGTACGACCAGGTAAGAAACCAGCTTGAGCTATTTCTCCAAGCTACCTTTGAAGGATTCTGGGACTGGGATTTTCTGACCAATCAAATCTATTTTTCACCACGCTGGAAAGAAATGCTGGGCTATGCCGACCACGAACTCGAAAATTCCCTCCAGATGTGGGAATCGATAATTTTTGAGACAGATCGGGTGGCTGCACTCAAACAGATAGAAGCCTATAACAGTGGCGCGATCGACCACTTTTCGATGACCCAGCGTTTCCGTCATAAAGATGGCTCGACGGTTCATATTTTATCCCGTGCCATTCATCTCAAAGATGAGCGGGGTGAAGTTGTGCGAATGGTTGGCAGTCATTTAGATGTGACGCCGATGATCCAAATTCAAACCGACCTCTCCACTTCTAAGCTGCAACTGAGTGGTGTCTTAAACAGTTCCCTAGACGGCGTTATGGCTTTCAAGTCAGTGCGGGATGATCACGATCAGATCATTGATTTTGAGTGGTTGCTGAGTAACCCCAAAGGCTGTGAGTTTGCCGGATACCGGGCTGAGGAACTGATTGGTCAGCGTCTACTAAAGCTATTACCCGGCAATCGGGAGGAGGGCCTATTTGACCTGTATGTCCATGTCGTTGAAACGGGTAAATCTGCTACTCGCCAGTTTTATTATGAGCATGACGGCATTGCCCTATGGTTTGAAAATATTGCGGTGAAGTTAGGAGATGGGTTTGTCGTCACATTCCGCGACATCACCAACATCAAACAATCTGAACAACAATTGCAGGATGCGAACCAAAGCCTGGCCGACCACGTGAGTGATTTGGAACAGCGCAATACCGAAATGCTGCTGCTGAGTGAAACCAGCGATTTCTTGCAGGCCTGTCGCACCATTGACGAAGCCTGTGCCGTCATCACGACCTTGGTTGAACCACTGTTCCCAGAGTGCTCCGGAGCCGTATTTTTGACCAGCGCCTCGCGCAACCGGGTCGAGCAAGTGGCCGGTTGGGGCGATAACCTAACTTCCAAAACAGACTTTCCGCCTGAAGACTGCTGGGGACTGCGACGCGGACGATTGCACATCGTCAATCTGCATCGTACGCCACTCTGCTGTAATCACATCAAAGCCGAGGTAGACCTTGCTGAAACTTACTGTATTCCTATG
>CAKZMO010000178.1 GCA_937128595.1 uncultured cyanobacterium
GGGGGATCAGTCTTGTTCCAGCGTGTTGTCTAATACTTTTCAAACATCCTCTAACTAACGCTTACGAATTCAACATCAATAACATTTTTGTCGTCAGTTGAATCAGCTTGCTGGGTTGATTTGTTGATGCGATCGCGGCGATTATCCATCGCCATTTGAGTCAACTCGGTCACAACAAGCGTGACTAGCAATCCGTCATCAATCCATCCAAGTATTGGAAACACATCTGGTGAAATGTCGAGCGGACTAAACAAATAAAACAGTGAGCCTAGAATAACGACCCAGCGATATTTAGGATTGCGTAATAGACTTCTAAACCAGTTAGCGAAGGGGGCACCGAACAACCGCTTCATCGCGTTTTCCTCTCAATTCCTTATGGTTCTATATTGCCAGCAATAAGCGACGGACACAGGTGTTGATTGCCCGAGAAAAGGCAGGGTTCTTACACCGAACTCACCGTACCGTGATCACCGCAGCAAGGGAAATGTGACGATTGCTTTGCCGTGGGCGATCGCCCCTCCTCAAAGTTTTGCCCGATTCTAAGAAGAATCAGCGACCCTCTATGCTTTGTTGCATCATCGCAAAGGCGATACACAAATTGGCTTGAGCCCATAGCAGCGGTGTTGAGACATTTGGGCTGTAGCGATCGCCCTGGAGATAGTAAAGCTCTGGACACCGACAGGGAGGGATTTCGACAACAATTTCTTCATGCCCTTGGTGAGATATGACGCGTTGTTCGTAGCCTGTGATCTGACCTAGCGCGCGATTGAAATGATGGGTTTGACGTTCCAGATCATGTAAGTCTCTCGTGTTCTGAAATCGTTGACCGTATAAAGCAGACAAAACGGAGTCGAAAATACACCACTGAGCTTCTTCGCCCCGCTGCACCGATCGCCCATTTTCCTTAAGCCATGCCTGCCGCTGAGTATATTTTGCAGTTTGAATCGATTTATCTAGATCCTGAAAATCGCGACACCAAAAGCTGTCGTCGGGATAGCGCTGGATGCCGTAGGAGCCTGTTAGGCGATCGCTCACGCCTTGTAGAATGCCCTCAGCTTGACTATCGCTGACGACGCCCAATGGGTAAATCAAAAACAGAAGGGCGCTGTCATATTGTCGGGCGTGTTCAATGGGTTCACGACTTTCCCAAGGCAGGATGTGGTCGAGGGCTTGCTGTCCTTCGGTGATGAGCTGATCAACGATACGAGGATAAGAAGATTGATGGCAGTAAGTCCATGTCTCTAAATTGATATGATTTTGTCGGTGAAGGGATTGCAGTTCTTTCAGTCCTGCGACAACAGTTCCAATACTCGAAGCTGATATTTTTCGGACTTCTTCCCAATGTCCGCTATCGCAATCTGTCCAATATTCAATGGTCTTAAAGTACAACACAAACAGAGCTAGCATTTCATACTCTTCTTGTCCGAGTTGAACAAACCCCCTGGTTCTATCAGATGAAACAAGCCTGCAATAGAACCAGAGAAAGTAGCCAAGGGAATCATTTTGGGCATGTTCCCACTCTTCGTCTAGCTCAGATAAATCGCGACCATCAAAGCGAATATGGGGACGCTGCATGACTTGGTGGCTACGGTCAGGATGGGTGATGATGTTTTCAAATCGCGCCCGAATTTTCTTGAAGTAGCTCATCAACGCAGACACGGTCGCGGCGGCTTCCTGATAGCGCCCCATCACGTCATGTGCATAGGCCACATAAACGTTGTCTCGAACCCACACGTATTGATATCCTGTCTTCTGTGCGTCTTCGGCTGCCGCTGCCGGATACAGGTGTGTTTCCAAAGCGGTAAATTTCAGAGCTTCTTTTTCTTGTAGAAAATTCCAAATTCGATCAAGACTCTGTTGATCGTACGTTTGTTTGGTAAAGGCTCGGATATTGGGATTGTTGATAGGGAACGTCACAGAATAGCTCCGATTTCGGTATTTTTATTTATAGCTATAGCCAATAGCCTTATGACATTTTTGTGGGAGGAGGGGCGGGCCTGGCTGCCTGACACATCTTATTTTGTAGTCAGATTTTGTAGTCAGAGCTTTTGATGACGTAGGTTGTGGTTGAGCTTGCGAAACCCAACACAGTTAGACTTTAACGGCATTGTTGGGTTTCCTCACGTCAACCACAACCTACGAGTTTTGGTCATTTCAGGAGATGTGTCAGGCAATCAGGGGGCGGGCTCTTCTCACTTAGCAGTTTACAAGCGATTTAGTATCGCTATATACGAAATTGTTGGATGACAAAGGAACTAACTTGATTAAAATATATCCGTGGATTAGACCTGTAGACTGACAAAAGCGAGGTTAGAAGTCGATGAATATCATTCATCAGCGAAACAGACCTGCCAATTGACTCTACTCCTTCAAACTGTGCCAATTCTCATGGCTGACTTGACTTCCTCGATTTCTGGTGACGACACTTATCGATTTTTCCTAGAAACTCTCAAACAGCGGATTCGTCAGTCGCAGGTCAAAGCGTCTTTAGCAGTCAATCAAGAACTGATTCAACTCTATTGGGCGATCGGTCAAGATATTTTGGAGCGTCAACAGAAAGAGGGATGGGGTACTAAGGTCATTGCCCAGCTCGCTAAAGACTTGAAGCATGAGTTTCGCGATATCAAAGGGTTTTCGCGCTCTAACCTGATGTATATGCGGGCTTTTGCGGCGGCATACCCAGACATCACAATCGTCCAACGCTGCGTTGGACAATTGCCGTGGAGGCACAACATCGCCCTGATTGAAAAGCTTAAGGACGATCATGAGCGTCTTTGGTATGCAGAGAAGGCGATCGAGAATGGGTGGAGTCGCGACGTGCTGGTCTTACAGATAGAGACTGAATTGCACCGTCGTCTGGGCGGAGCCATTACAAATTTCAGTCGTGCGCTCCCCCAACCTCAGTCTGATTTGGCTCAGCAGCTGATCAAAGATCCCTATCACTTCGATTTTTTGACTGTAGAAGAAGCGGCTCAAGAGCGAGATCTAGAGAAGATATTGATCGAACGAATTCGCGATTTTTTGTTAGAGCTGGGGGTCGGGTTTGCCTTCGTCGGCAGTCAATATCATCTTGTTGTAGATGATGATGATTACTATATCGACTTGCTGTTTTATCACCTTAAGCTCAAGTGCTATATCGTCATTGATCTGAAAATCACTCCCTTTCAGCCCGAGTATTCTGGCAAGATGAACTTCTACGTCTCCGCTGTCAATCAATTACTCCGTGACGACATTGACAATCCTACGATTGGAATTATTCTATGTCGCTCTAAAAAGAAAACCGTCGTAGAGTTTGCGCTAGACACAGTTCAGAACCCGATTGGTGTTTCAACCTATCGACTCCGGGATGAGCTTCCCCCTGATCTTCGAGAAAACTTGCCCTCACCCGAACAGCTTGAAATGGAGATTGAAGCTGCTGTCAGCGATCTGGCTGACTAGCTTGCTTATTAGAAGCACGATGTTCGTACTGCAATGGCAAGCCTGAATGCGCTCTTAGCAATCTAACCAAAAGTTTA
>CAKZMO010000179.1 GCA_937128595.1 uncultured cyanobacterium
GATGCCTTGCAAGCTTGAACTAATCGGATTGAACGGCCCGACAGTATGGTTGATGTTTATTTCTAGAAGAGCTCATATTGAATCGCGTTTTCTCTCATTGTGCCAATGTTTTGAAGGTCTTAATAGCCTGAGAACTGATAAAAAAATCTTAGATAATTCTTCCGCAGAAATTAAAATTAATGAGTTGATTGAAATAGCTAAAAACATGGGTTTTAATAAATCAGTACGATCAAAAATAAAAAAATCTTTGAAATCAGTTGAAGTTCCTAGTTTAGAGCAAAGGCTAACATGGTGCCTTAATCGTACCTCATGGATATTCCGAGATTTATTAGGCGATAAGAAAAATCGAGCAAGAGAGGTTGCTGAAGTTAGAAACTTACTATCACACGGTGACAGAAAAGGTCATATTCGTTCTGAAGAAGACTTCAGAAAACTTGAAGTATGCAGTGCTATAGTGCGTTCTGCATGTTTGGTGGAAATCTTCCACTTAGCTGGTATACAACCGAAAGACACGGACGATTTGATTGTTCTTGACCAAGAAGTAGGGCCTGTCCTGAGAATAATGCGACAAAATTAGTTTGGCTGATTGTCTAAAGGTCATGTAACAAGAAACTGAGGGTCAGATACCGTCTTAAAAGTCAAGCAAAATTCTCATTGAATGGCACTCTGTTTTTCAATACGCCATAGATCAGATGGATCAGTTTGCGCATAGAAAGTAATGGACACCCATAGACTGACCTTCTTCAGCGATAGCGGGAAGACCCTGTTCAGTGGTCACATTCGGTTCGACATCAGTTGTCTGGTTCATCGTTCATATCGCGAGAAATAGAGATGTTCTTCTTGTGCCAAAATCTAGTAGAAAGCTCAATCGTATAGTATCGACGGGATGGCAAATAGAGGCGCGACGTTGGATCAGTTCCTTTAGTGCCATGAATCGGTCTAACGGAATGAGATAATCCGTTTAGCGGCAAACGTATCAATTGGAGAGCAGGGTGGCTGACAAACTAAAGATTAATCTAAGATATTGTTACGGAATTGGAAAAATGGAGGCAGAGCTAGAATTTAAGCACAAAGGCTTTGCAATCTACGCCCCAAACGGTGTCATGAAAACATCGCTTGCGAAGACGATGATTGACCTTTCAGAGGGCAATATGCCAAAAGACCTGCATTTTCCAGACCGTGAACCTACTTGCGAGGTGACACTGAATGATGGCAAGCTAAATAAAGAGGAAATTTTCGTCGTTAAGTCTTACGATGACAAATTCTCCTCAGGTCAGTTGTCCACGCTTCTCGCAAACGCCGAACTCCGATCGAAGTACGAGAAAGTTCATCGGTCCATTGGCGACGCAAAGAAAACTTTGGACAAATCTCTCAAGAACGCGGCTGGTTTTGGTGAACGTTCGCGCGAAAACCTCGATCTAATCATCGAGAATGTGTTTGGCGACAGCTACTATGAAGCGCTTTCTGCGATTGAGAACGAGCTTAACGAAACTCATCAATCGGACCTCGGCAAAACAGACTACAAAATCCTTTACGACCCAAAAGTTCAGCAATTCCTTGCCAGCGAGGATGTGGCGGCTGCGGTCGAAGATTTTGCGCAGAAGTATGACGAGATTACTGAACAATCGCCAATCCTTCGACGGGATTTTCAGTATCACAATGTCGCCCAGGTTCAGCAGCAGCTCGAAGCGAACAACTTCTTTAACGCAGGACACAGCATCAGCTTGGCGGATGAAAATACAGATCAGAAGGAGGAGGTTTCATCGGACCAATCTCTTCGCGAGCGCATCGAGAAGGAGAAACTCCGCATCTTGAACGATGAGGCGGTAGCGGAGAAATTCGACACATTCAACTCAAAGCTTAAAAACAAAGAGCTACAGGCTTTCCGAGACTATATCACCGACAATAAGCACCTTCTGCCCATGCTAAACGACCCGGAAGGCCTGAAACGTGATCTTTGGATGCAATATCTTCGTGCTACATTTGATGAGTACAATGCGCTCATATCCGAGTATCGAGCTGGTCAAAGTGCTCTCGCTGAAATCATCGCAGACGCGGACAGCAGCAGAGGTGATTGGGATGCTGTAGTGGCAGATTTCAATCGTCGCTTTCTCTACCTACCGTTTGAACTTTTCGTTGAAAACAAGGCCGATGCGATCCTCAAAGGAAGTGCTCCTTCCATTACTTTCATCATCAAGGATGCAGGTGAAGAGAGGCGTTACGCTTCATCCGAAAAGCAAGAGCTGCTTCGAGCGCTAAGCACAGGTGAAAGTCGCGCGCTCTACATCCTGGATATCATGTATGAGGTGTTCGTGCGATGGAAGAACCGCACCAAGACCCTCTTTGTCTTTGACGATATTTCTGACTCGTTTGACTACAAGAACAAGTTCGCGATCATTGATTTCTTAGAGGATGTGACCAAGACCGAAGACAATAATTTCCTTGCCATCGTTCTGACTCACAACTTCGATTTCCTTCGAACAGTATCAAACAGAGATATCTGTCCAGCACATCAATGTCGGCTAGCTTTTCGATCTGATGACGGGATCAAGCTTGAGCCATTTGAGCGGACGGACATCCAAAGTCCGTTTCGCAAGTGGCAGGGCAGGTTGGCCGAACCATCAGTTCTAATTGCCTATATACCGTTCTTACGTAATTTGATCGAATACACGCTTGGCCCAAAAGATGCCGATGGGAATCCTAATGCGGACTACCTGCAGCTGACTAGGATGCTCCACTTCAAAGATGAAACGGAAGCCCTAACCATCCATGACTACAAGGCCGTGTTCGAACGCCATTTGCCCGGGTGTACATTCCCCGATGTTGATCTGACGCAGCCAGTTATTGAGCGTCTTTTCGCGACCGCCGCTGAGTGTGAAAACGTTGCCGATGGCATCAATCTTGAGCACAAGATCGATCTGTCAATCGCGATCAGAATGCGAGCCGAGCGATACATGGTCGCAAAGATCCGTTCTGCGGAGGCAGAATATGATGTTTCGAATAAGCAGACAGGGAAAATCTTTCAAAAATTCAAAGACTTGTTTAATAACGAAGCCGAAAAAATAGGCCTTCTACGCAGGGTCAATCTAATCACGCCAGCAAACATACATCTCAATTCCTTTATGTATGAGCCAATCTTAGACATGGGCATGGCCGAGTTGGTGACGTTGTATCAAAACGTAAAGTCAGATTTGAACTAGGCGTGATCGGAATGCGTTTTGCACTTGAAAAGAATTGGACACCCATAAATTGAGATACGAAATTCACCCCGTTTCAGCCCTCGGATTCTGATTTTTTGTTAGATTTGGTGCCTTGCAAGCTTGAACTGACCGTATTGATCTGTCCGTAAGTAGCGATTCCTGAATTGCAGGCACGAGAACCCTCGGCGACCGCCGAATAGGTGTTGATATAGAGGGATTGAACGCTAAGCGCGCTGGGGAAAAAGCCGATGTGCTGCACTGATGCCATGCAGAAACGCTCGCCCCAGCTTTTTAGCGGTCTGCTCGATAGCCTGG